>JAOPVE010000172.1 GCA_025963185.1 Actinomycetes bacterium | reverse complement strand
GATGCCAGTGGATTGACATCGTCGGTGTGACTGTGGACCTGCACCGCCCCGGGTTGGTCGGCGTTGGGCCGAGACCACCGCAGCGTGCGGCTCTGCGAGCGTGGCGGTGCCTCTGAGGCGGACGGGGAGGCTGAGGGCCGCCGCCCCCGTCCCGTCGGGGTCAGGGGGTGCAGTTCAGGGTGCCGGCGCGCAGGGCGTGGCCGCCGTCGTCGGTGTCGTCGGACCAGATGACCGGCTTGTGGCCGGCGGTGCAGGCCGTCCGGGGAGCGATGGCGAAGCCCTCGTTGTTGTAGTTGGGCATCCCGGTGGGGCGGGCGTAGACGGCGGTGGCGGTGAACTGGCCCCGGGCGTTGATGTCCAGCGTTGAGGTCTGGCCCTGGCAGGTGTCGTCGCAGGCGGCCCAGAGGTGTCCGGTGGCGGGCTCGAACTCCAGATCCATCACCCCAGGGAAGCC
Organism: Actinomycetes bacterium; assembly: GCA_025963185.1. Classification (GTDB taxonomy): domain Bacteria; phylum Actinomycetota; class Actinomycetes; order Mycobacteriales; family Cryptosporangiaceae; genus RYN-140. Next base: position 4,541 of record JAOPVE010000172.1, on the reverse strand, counting down.
GGTGGTGATGGTGGCGACGCGGGTGTAACCGCCGCCGGACTGGCTGAGGGCGTAGCCGTAGACGGTGCCGTTGGCCTCGACGCCGGCGAAGAACAGGCCACCGCCGTGGCCGGGGTAGGTGGCCGGCTTGTAGACGGCGCCGGTGTGCTCGTCGCGGAACCCATGCGCGGAGAGGAACGAGTCGGGGATCCACGAGATGCCTTCGGGCCCGGCGTTGGCGGGAAGAGACGGCAGGTCGGTGGTGAGGTTCCACTCAGCGGTCGCCTTCAGCGAGGACGCCGTGGCGGAGGCGTCGAACCGCAGGATCTTCGGCAAGCTGGTGGAGCCCTTGCTGTTGTCGCGTTCCGTGGCGGCGAAGATCCCGTCGGGGGTGACGACCACGCCCTCGGCGTCGGGATCGCCGCTGCCGTTGGCATAGTGCAGGGCCTTGCCCGAGGACCAGCCGCCCGCCGGGCCGGGACGCCACGTCGTGCCGCTGGGTACCAGCCGGTAAAGCTTTCCGGGGCCGTTGTCTACCGCCCACAAGACACTGGCGGTCTCGAAGGACAGGCCGCTGAGGTTGGTGCCGAACACGTTCGAGGCGTCAGCGACGGTGACCGCGGCGCCACCCGGCCACGGCCCGTGGGACGGCTGACCGCCGCCCCGGCCGCAGGCGTTCGCGGCGCCCTTGCTCGGGGCGGTCGTGGTGGTGAACGCGCCGGTGCCGTCCGGGCAGCGGCCGTAGGTGGTGGGGGCGTGGGAGGTCGGGGACACGTCGGCCGCAGCGGCCCCGGCGTTGACGAGCTCGATCCAGTCGCCCGGGCCGCCGCCGCTCGACTCGACCTCGTTGATCCGCACCGTGGACTGGTCCCGCGCCGAGGCGGGCGCACCGGACAGGCCCAGGGCGAGGACAGTCAGGGCGACGGCGGTCAGGGCGACAACGGCGGTGTGGCCTCGTCTGCACCAGTGCGTACGCAAGTAGCCGGTCCTCTCCAGGGGTCGCGCAGGTAAGGAGCGCGCGCACGCTCCCAGCGAAGCTTCGGGCATACCGGCGGCTACAGGCTGAACACGCTCCGAACAGTGCCGGTAACTCGCCGGCCTGCGGTCCGCCACGCCGGCTGGCGCTTGCCGGTGGCTCAGTCGCAGGTCGAATCCCTGCCCCGGCCACTACGAACGACAGGCCGGGTCATTTGGTCCCGATTTTCGGCGTTTCCGCGGGTTCTGTGTGCGCATCACGGCACCGCTTGAGAGCGCCGCACTCCCTGCCCGGGTTGACGGGCGCTACTATTGGTTCAGCACCGATCCCAGGAAACGCCGCCGGACTGGCGACACGTCCTTGGCGCTTGGTGCGGCGGCCGCAGTCTGATGGCCGCAGGTTCCCACCGTGGCGGTCTGTCGGATGGCCACGCGTCGATCTCTCGCAGATCCGTGGGGGCCGAGTCGCGTCTCGGAGTAGAGCACCCCTGCCCACTCCGTTCGGCGCCATCGCCCGACCGCGGGACTGCATGCGGCTCTTCGCCGCCGCACGAGCGCCGTGCATTTCAGAGGAGGACTCTTTGGCTCGACGAGGCCAGTCCCAGGCGGGCGCTCGCCAGACCGCCCCGCGGAAGCAGCAACGCGTCCGGGACCGCGATGACCTCATTTCGGTGCTCGCACGCACCGTCCGGGAGGTCGAGGCGGCGGTCCATCGCGGCCCCGTGACGCCCGCACTGCGCACGAGATTCCAGGTCGTCGCACTGCTGGTCCGCGAGGAGCACGCCCGGGTCCGGGCGGAGGAGGCGAGCGGCGCCGCCCGCGCCGAGCAGCTCAAGCGGCTCGACGGGATCGGAACGATCCTCGCGAAGACCGCCGTACGAGACTCCGCGCTCCTCGCGCTTCTCGCCGGGGACCCTGTCGTCTCCGACGCGGCCCGGTCGCTCAAGCGGGACATGCTGAGGACCGCCGGCATCGAGCCGGCCCCCGATGAGGTCACCCCGACGGAGCCGCCGTCTGTACCCACGACCACCGGGCGCCGGGTCGTGCCCCAGTCGGTCGTCTCACGGCAGCTGGCCAACCCCTTCCTCGCCCCCGACTTCGCGTCCGCCCGGCAGAGCACGGCCCGTCCGCATCACCTGGCCGGCTGGGAGCTGCTCGGCCCGCTCCTGAGTTCGTTCGAGCGCGCCGGCGGCGGAGCCTCGGCATGCATGGCCCTTCCCGCGCCGTCCTCCCGGCACGCACCGCGTGGCCTGGAGCTGATGCCGCACCAGGCTCAACTGGTCGCCGCAGCCACTTCCGGTCACCGGACGTTCCTGCTCGCCGACGAGCCAGGCTTGGGCAAGACGGCTCAGGCGCTACGCGCCGCGGAGGCAGCGAACGCCTACCCGCTGCTCGTGGTCGTACCGAACGTCGTCAAGACCAACTGGGCTCGCGAGGCCGGCCTCTGGATACCCCACCGCTCGGCCACCGTGATCCATGGCAACGGTGACACGATCGACGGCTTCGCCGACATCGTCGTCGTCAACTACGAGGTGCTCGACCGCCATGTGGGTTGGCTCGGCGACTTCGGCTTCCGGGGCATGGTCGTCGACGAGGCGCACTTCATCAAGAACAAGACATCCCAGCGCTCGCGGCACGTGCTGGAGCTTTCCGAGCGCATCCGGTCCCGTCTCGCGCGTCCCCTGTTGATGGCCCTGACCGGCACCCCGCTGATCAACGACATCGAGGACTTCAAGGTCATCTGGCAGTTTCTCGGCTGGATCGACGAGACGAAGCCGCTCGCCCAGCTGATGGATTCGCTCGACGAGACCGGTCTGACGCCCGCTGACGCCGGGTTCTACCCCGCCGCTCGCAGTTGCGTGATCGACCTCGGCATCGTCCGTCGCCGCAAGGTCGATGTGGCCGCCGACATCCCCGCACGCCGTATCGCCGACCTGCCCGTCGAGCTCGACGGGAACGCCGGCCGTTCGATCCGGGCGGCCGAGCGTGCCCTCGCGCGGCGTCTGGTGTCGCGGTACGAGAGCGCACTCGCGAAGCGCCCGTCCGGTCCCGTCGCCGAAGGCATCGACCATGACCTCGTGCACAGGGTGGTCAGCTCGGAGCTGAAAGACACGACCACGACGACCGGCGAGAACGTGTTCAGCATGGTGCGGCGCATCGGCCAGGCGAAGGCCGGCCTCGCCGCCGACTACGCGGCACAGCTCGCGCGAAGCGCGGGCAAGGTGGTCTTCTTCGCCAAGCACATCGACGTGATGGACGTCGCGGAGGAGACCTTCGCCAGGCTGGGGATCCGCTTCTCGTCGATCCGTGGCGACCAGACGGCCGCGTCGCGGCAGAAGCACATCGACGCCTTCGTCAACGATCCGGAGGTCGCCATCGCAGTCTGCTCGCTCACCGCGGCCGGTGTGGGGCTCAACCTGCAGGTCGCCTCCAACATCGTGCTTGCCGAACTCTCCTGGACCAACGCGGAGCAGACCCAGGCCATTGACCGATGCCACCGGATCGGTCAGGAGGAGCCCGTCACGGCGTGGCGCATCATCGCCGCGCAGACCATCGACACCAGGATCGCTGAGCTGATCGACCGCAAGGCGGGGCTAGCCGGCCGGGCGCTCGACGGCTCGGATGAGGAGGTGTCGTCATCGACCGACGTGCAGCACGAGGCGCTCGTCGCCTTGCTGACAGACGCGCTCTCGGCATCGCCGTAGGGCGCGGCGCGGGGCTGGAGCCGGGTTAAACGGCGTCAACAGTCGAACACCGACCAGCAGATGTCGTTGCGCAGCCTCTGGTCATCAAGTACCAGCTCGCGGATCGACTCCGGGAGCTGACCGCGCTGCCACTGGCACTCAAGTCGGCCTGCGGCGTCGCTGAGGCCGTCCGGCGCCGCCGCACGCGCAGCCTTGATCGCGTAGGCGGCCGCGCCGAGCTCGTGCGCGGCGACGTGGGCGACGGCCCCGGCCTGCCCGGCGGCGTAGGCGGCATGCCGTGCTGCCCCGCGCAGGTCCCTGGCTGCTCCCATCGCATGGCCGCCCGCCGCGCGAGCCTGCATCATCGTGACCTCGCCACCCACCCAGGCCCGGGCATGCTCGATCGCCTGGCGCGGTCGCGGGTCCCCAGGCTGGGCCGACTCGAACAGACCAAGGACGTGCTCGGCACACGAGGCAGCCCACAGAGCCAGGAGACGGTGATCGGCATCGGTGAGAGTCCCACCGCGGCGGATCGTGACGAAGCGAGGATCCCGGACCTTCGGCAGAATCATGACTCGCACTCCCTCCCGCGCGTCGGCGGTGTGCCCTGGCGACGGTCAGCCGCCTGGCGCAGAGAATGGTCCAGGGCGTTCATCGGCTGGGCAACACAGTTGCTGCCGCGGCCGCGCCGCAGGGCATCCCCGATCCGCTCGCATGTGAGCCGCCAGGGACTCGATCCTCAAATCTGTCGGTTTTCCTCTGCTGACTCGATTCGTTCAGTATGAGTCGGTTCGGCCCCGTCCGGTGGGCTCCGACCAACAACGGTCAGCGACCGAGCTGCCGCGCTCCCGCGTCCGCGTTCGGGGACTCGCCGACGTGGCCGACGCGATCGACGGCGTCCGA
>JAOPVE010000210.1 GCA_025963185.1 Actinomycetes bacterium | reverse complement strand
CGCGCCTCACGCCGCCGCCACCTTCCGCCAGGCCGCGAGCCGGATCGCCAGCGGCACCGCCACGGTCCCCATCGCCAGGCCGCCCCACAGCGCGGACCCGGGCAGACCGAAGAACGCCAGGTGGGCGAGCAGCGAGGAGAAGTAGGTCCACAGGTAGAGCGCGTACATGGGCCGGTCGGCGGGCCGCGGACCGGGCGGCGACGACGGCAGCGCGAGCATCAGCGCGGCGGCCAGCGCGATCGCGACGACCGCCCAGCCGGCGTAGTTGGTCAGCGGCACCCCGGGCACGAATGGCAGCCCCGGACCGGGCGACTCCCACACCCAGTGCCCCGCGGCCACCATCTGCGGATCGAGGAAGAAGTCCCAGCTCGCGAGCGCCCACCCGGCGAGCAGGATCCGGGTGGTGGGCCGCCGGGCCAGCGCCCCGGCGCCGAGCCAGGCCGGCCACGCCATCATGGTCCAGGCCAGGGGGATGATCGCGGGCACTCCTAAGATCCGCGGGCCGAGCGATCCGGTGTAGTGGTACTCGCCGAATGGCAGTCCGCTGCCGACCCCGGCGGTCTCGGCGAGCAGGCCCCCGCCCGCGGTCACGGCGAACACCAGCGCGGCGGCGCGCGGACCCCGGGTGAGCGCGGCGTGGGCCAGCGCGGCCGTGCAGAAGACCAGCACCGATCCGATCGTCAGGGCGTCCCGGTGATCCTCGGGCGTGAGGGGGTAGGCCACCTCGCTGAGCACCGCCAGCCCGGCGAGCACCCAGACGCTACGCACCCGGCGGGTCCGGCTGGTCCAGTGGCAGGTCGTGGCCGAGGACGGCGAACGGGCGGTCGTCACCGAGGAACTCGTGGTCGCGCAGGACGTCCTGGAAGCCCATCCGCCGGTACAGCCGCCAGGCCCGGGACTCGCCCTCGGGCGTGGACAGGATCACCGTCCGGCGCGGCACCCCGTCGAGCAACGAGAGGAGCTGGGCCTGCCCGAGGCCGTGGCCCTGCGCGTACGGCAGGACGTGCAGCTCGACCAGCTCGAAGCAGTCGGCCATCCAGCGCTGGTAGCCCGCGGCGGTGAGCCCCGACCGGACCTGCTCGTGCCACCACTGGCCCGGCTTGCCGTGGTAGCCGTAGCTGAACCCCGCGACCTTGTCGCCGTCCATCGTCGCGACCGCCCGGAATCCGGCCCGCTGGGTGTGCGCGGCGATGAACCCGCGCCGCATCTCGACGATCTCGTGCTGGTAGTTCATCGCCTCGGCGTAGATGAACAGCACGTCGTCGAGCCGGGCGAACATCTCCTCCGGGCTCCAGTGGACTAGGCGCATGGCAGCGGATCCGTCCCGTTGACCGTGCCCGAGGACCGCACCACCCCGAACCGGGCGAACAGCTCCTCGGCGTACCAGCCCGTGCGCGCGGTCCGCTCGATGACCGCCCTGTGTGCCGCGCTGCCGTAGGCAAACTCGCGGAGGGCGGGCACGTCCCGCCAGACGCTGAGCGTGCCCTGCCAGCCGAGCGGCGCCTCGCCCATCCCGACCGCGGCGAGCAGTCCGTCGCACCCGGCGAGATCGCTCGTCACCGGGGGTATGGCGGCCCAGAACGCGGCCGCCCGCCGGGGCGCGAGCCGGGCGCGGGTGAGCACGGCGACGGGACCGTCCCAGCGCTGCGGCCGCGGATCCCCGAACGGCCGCGCACCGGCCCAGCTGCCCTTCGCGGCGAGTGGCCGCAGGTCGAGCCGCCAGCGCTCCGGGGCGGACCGGTCCCATCGCGCGAGTACCGGCGCGCGGCCGGGCGCCTCCGGATCGTCCCAGGTCGCGACCAGGGCCCACCGGCGCAGATCCGGCTCGCGGGCGCTGAAGCTGCCGTCGCGGCCGGTGCCGAGCAGCTTGCCGAATCTCAGTCCGGGGGTCCGGCGGAGGGTGAGCTTGTCGCGCGCGACGCGCAGCAGCGCGGCGGGCACGGACGCGGGCGGCACGCGCCACACGTGCACCGTGACCAGGGCGGGGGAGGGGACTGCGGCGCGCACCCCGCGAGCCTACGGCCACCCCCGCGCCCCGGCCTCCCAGCCTGGGGCCTGGCGCGTCACGGCCGGCGGCTCACGCGTTCTCGGGCTCCGGATCGGAGATGAGCCGCCGGTGCAGCTCGGTGGTCAGCCGGTGGATCTGCCGGGTGATCTCGGTGTTCGTCTTGAGTTCGAGTTCCTGTTCGGTGAACTCGTGGTCGGCCTTGGCCTGCTGGAACGCCGACTGCCGGTTCTGGCCGATCATCACGAACGTCGACAGGAAGATCGCCTCGAGCGACACGACGAGCGTCAGGGTCGGCCACGGCGACCGCTCGAACCACAGCATCCACACCGCGAACGCGACGGCATGGATGTAGACGAACGGCATGGATCCGGCGAACTGGGTGATCGTGTCGGCGATCCGGAGCTGGAGGTTGGCCCTGCGGTGCTCGCGGTGCGCGACGACGACGGGGTGGTGGAGTTGCTCGTGGGGTGACTGGGTCATGGCCCGAGTATCCAACGCGAAGTGCGGTAACTACGACCGGCCGGGGCCGGTCGTGGTTACCGCACTTCGGAAAGGCGACTGCTCAGACGTGCAGGCCGCACTCGGTCTTCTCGGTGCCCGACCAGCGGCCGGACCGCGAGTCCGAGCCCGGGACCGGGCGTTCGGTGCAGGGGGCGCAGCCGATCGAGGTGAAGCCGAGCTCGACGAGCGGGTTCATGATCACGCCCCGCGCGGCCGCGTACTCGTCGACCTGGGCCTGGGTCCAGCACGCCAGGGGGTTGACCTTCACCATCTCGCGCTTGGCGTCCCACCCGACGACCTTGGTGTTCGCCCTGCTGGGGGACTCGTCTCTGCGCACCCCGGACGCCCACGCGTCGTAGCCGCGCAGGACCCGGTCGAGTGGCTCGACCTTGCGCATCGCGCAGCACCGATCCGGATCGCTGGCGTACAGGCTCTGCCCGTACGTCTGGTTCTGCTCGGCGACCGACAGCTTGGGCCGGACGTTGACCACGCTGACGTCCAGTTCGGCGGCCACCCGGTCGCGCGTCGCGAGTGTCTGCGGGAAGTGGTAACCGGTGTCGAGGAAGATCACCTCGGCGCCGGGGATCGCCTCGGCTGCCAGGGTGGTGAGCACCGCGTCCGCCATCGAGGACGTGAGCGCGAACCGGTCGCCGAACTGCTCGGCGGCCCACCGCAGCACGTCCTGGGGGGCAGCCCCTTCTAAGGCCGCCCCGGCGCGCTCGGCGAGCACGCGTCTGTCACCTGAGCTCATGACGGCACCTCCGCGGTGTGGGTGGTGGTACCGGAAAGGCGGAGCGTCCAGACCCGAAGGCAAGAACCACACCGGTACTGCGCCGCCGCCTCCCCGAAGGGACGGATGTCTTCCTCGCCGCAGTACGGGCAGAAGAACGGCGGTGCGTGCCGGGCTGTGGTCTCACTCATGTCGTGCCTCGCTCCGCGTGGTCATTGCAGCCACTCCTCCTCGGCACGGACGACGTACTGGGCGAAGCGCTCGCCCGGCTCACGCCGTTCCTGATAGCCCCGCAGGACTCGCTCGCAGTACTCGGCCATCTCATCGGCGGTCACCTTGAGCCCCCGGAACTTGCGCCCGAAGGCCGCTTCGGCCCCGAAGTGCCCGCCCAGGTGAACCTGGAAACCCTCGACCTGATTCCCCTCGGCGTCGCGGACGATCGAGCCCTTGAAGCCGATGTCCGCGGTCTGGAACCGGGCGCAGGAGTTGGGGCAGCCGTTGACGTTGATCGAGATCGGCTCGCCGAACTCCGGCAGCCGCTTCTCCAGCTCGGTGTACAGGTCGTGGGCGCGGGCCTTGGTCTCGACGATCGCCAGCTTGCAGAACTCGATGCCGGTGCAGGCCATCGTGCCGCGCCGGAACACGCTCGGGCGGACCAGCAGGTCGTGCTCGGCCAGCGCCGCGGTGAGGGGCTCCACGTCGTCCTCGGCCACGTCGAGGATCACGAGCTTCTGCTGGGCGGTCGCGGCGATCCGGCCCTGGCCGAAGCGGTCGGCCAGGGCGGCTACGGCGGCCAGCGTGGTGCCCGAGATCCGGCCCGCGCGGGGGGCGAACCCGAGCGCGTAGTTGCCGTCGGCCTGGCGGGAGATCCCGATGTGGTCGCGCTCGTCCTGCTGCGGCGGCGCGGGCGCCGGGCCGTCCGGGAGCGCGTAGTGCAGGTACTCCTTCTCCATGACCTCGCGGAACTTCTCGGTGCCCCAGTCGGCGATGAGGAACTTGATCCGGGCGTGGTTCCGGGAGCGCCGGTAACCGTAGTCGCGGAACACCGAGCAGACCGCGGCCCAGACCTCGGTGACCTGCTCGGGGCGGACGAAGACGCCGATCCGCTGGCCGAACATGGGGTTGGTCGACAGTCCGCCGCCGGCCCACAGGTCGTAGCCCAGCTCGCCGTCGGGACCCTGGACGCCCACGAACGCCACGTCGTTGATCTCGTGGTTGGTGCAGTGGTCGGCACAGCCCGAGATCGAGGTCTTGAACTTGCGCGGCAGGTTCGAGAACTGCGGATCGCCGATGTACCGCTCGACGGTCGCCCGGATCGGGGCCGTGGCGTCGATGAGCTCGTTCTCCAGCACCCCGGCCAGCGGGCACCCCAGGATCACCCGCGGCGTGTCGCCACACGCCTCGGTGCTCGACAGGCCGACGGCCTCGATCCGGCGCCAGATCTCGGGCACGTCCTCGATCCGGATCCAGTGGTACTGGATGTTCTGCCGGTCGGTGATGTCCGCCACATCGCGGCCGAACTCGGTGCTGATCTGGGCCAGCACGCGCAACTGCTCGCTGGTGAGGCGCCCGGAGTCGATCCGGACCCGGAGCATGAAGTACTTGTCTTCCAGCTCCTCGGGTTCGAGGATCGCGGTCTTCCCGCCCGGGATACCCGGGGCGCGCTGGGTGTAGAGGCCGTACCAGCGCATCCGGCCCCGCAGGTCGGCGCCGTCGATCGAGTCGAAGCCCTGGTGGGCGTAGATGTCGATGATGCGTTGCCGGACCGCGAGTCCGTCGTTGTCCCGCTTGGTGCGCTCGTTGGGGTTGAGCGGCTCCCGGTAGCCCAGCGCCCACTGGCCCTGGGCACGAGGAGCGGTGCGGCGGGCTGGGCGGGCACCGGGCGCGGGCGTGGGCGCGGCCATGGTCGAGGAGGGTCCTATCCAAGAAGAGACAGAAGGGGCGGAAACCGGCCAGGGAAACTGGGCAGACCGCGGCATTGCGGGAATAGACGAGCCGGCGAGAGCGCTCAGGCCGGACAGGCGGCGCTGATCACCCGCTGCAGATCGACATGCAGGCGGGCAACCAGAAGCAGGTCGCCGTAGGTCGTCACAACTCGAAGTCTGTCACACCGGGGGAGGGCCAGCCAGATGATGAGACGTAGTTCTCGCATGGTGGTCAACCTCACGCAGAGTGCACGGTCGACGGGCTGGCCGGGGTGTGCGATTATCGTTCACATGTCAGCAGGAACACCGCTCACCGTGCGCCGTCACGTTGATTTGTTGCGTGTGTCCAGCGCTGCCTGTATGCCGGCCTAAGCGTGGGCCGGCTTTTTCATGCGACGACGACGTCGCATTCGTCCTGACCCACCGGGCCCTCTCGCCTCGGCTCAGGATGTGCCGTGCGTGCGAAAGCCCACCCCGATCGCCCGCTCGTCACGTCCGCCGTCAGGAGAATGCCCGCCATGTCCAGCCCAGCGGTAACCGCCGAAATCGGTGACCTGCCGGAGACCTCCGCGCTCAGTTCCGGAGCCACTGTCTGGCTCACCGGGCTGCCCAGCGCGGGGAAGACCACCGTGGCCCGCGCAGCCGCGGATCGCTTGCGTGCCAACGGCCGGCGCGTCGAAGTGCTCGACGGTGACGCGGTACGCGAGCATCTTTCGGCCGGCCTCGGATTCAGCCGTTCGGACCGCGAGACCAACATCTCCCGGATCGGCTTCGTCGCCGAACTTCTGGCCCGCAACGGCGTCCTCGTGCTCGCCGCGGTGATCTCGCCCTACGAGTCCGCCAGAAGCGAGGTGCGTAACCGGCACGCCACCAACGGCGTTCCGTATCTGGAGGTGCATGTCGCGGCTCCAGTAGAGGTGTGCAGCTCTCGTGACGTTAAGGGGCTGTACGCCAGACAGCGTGCAGGACAGATCAGGGGGCTGACAGGCGTGGATGACGTGTACGAGATTCCGGCAGAACCGGACTTGGTGCTCCGTACCGAATCCTTGAGCCTCGGCGAATCCGTTGATCAGGTGCTGACACTGCTTGCCAAGAGGGGGCTGCTGTGACCGCTGTTGTCCACACCCGGGCAGATTCGGCGCTGACCGCGCTGGAGGACGAGTCGATCCACATCCTGCGCGAGATGGCCGGCACGTTCGAGCGTCCCGTCCTGCTGTTCTCCGGCGGCAAGGACTCGATCGTCATGCTGCGCCTGGCCGAGAAGGCGTTCTGGCCCAACCGGATCCCGTTCCCGCTCATGCACGTCGACACCGGGCACAACTTCCCCGAGGTCATCGAGTACCGCGACCGCCGCGTCGCCGAACTGGGCGCCGAGCTGGTGATCGCCAGCGTCCAGAAGTCGATCGACACCGGCCGCGTCGTCGAGCGTCCCGGCCAGTCGCGCAACCCGCTACAGACCGTCACGCTGCTCGACGGCATCGTCCAGCACCGCTTCGACGCGGTCCTGGGGGGTGCCCGCCGGGACGAGGAGAAGGCCAGGGCGAAGGAGCGGGTGTTCTCGATCCGCGACGAGTTCGGCCAGTGGGACCCGCGCAACCAGCGCCCCGAGCTGTGGGACCTCTACAACGGCCGGATCGCCCCCGGGGAGCACGTCCGTATCTTCCCGCTGTCGAACTGGACAGAACTGGACATCTGGCGCTACATCGCCCGGGAGCACCTCGAAATCCCGAGCCTGTACTACGCCCACCACCGGCAGGTCGTCGAGCGTGACGGCATGCTGCTCGGCGTCACCGAATGGACCCAGCCGCTGCCCGGCGAGACCGTGACCACCCAGGTGGTCCGCTACCGGACCGTCGGCGACGCCACCTGCACCGGCGCGGTCCGCTCGGACGCCGCCGACGTCGAGGCCGTGATCGTCGAGACCGCGGCGACCCGCATCACCGAACGCGGCGCCACCCGGGCCGACGACCGCGCCTCCGAGGCGGCCATGGAAGATCGCAAACGAGAGGGTTACTTCTGATGAGTGACCTCCTGCGGGTGGCCACCGCCGGCTCCGTCGACGACGGCAAGAGCACCCTGATCGGGCGGCTCCTGCACGACTCGAAGAACATCTTCGCCGACCAGCTCGACGCCATCGACAGCGCTTCGCGGCGCCGCGGCCTCGGCGAGACCGACCTCGCGCTGCTCACCGACGGCCTGCGGGCCGAGCGCGAGCAGGGCATCACGATCGACGTCGCCTACCGGTACTTCGCGACCCCGCGGCGCTCGTTCGTGCTGGCCGACACCCCGGGGCACGTCCAGTACACCCGCAACATGGTCACCGGCGCCTCGACCGCCGACGTCGCCGTGGTCCTCGTGGACGCGCGGCACGGGCTGGTCGAGCAGTCACACCGGCACGCCGCCGTCGCCGCGCTGCTGCGCGTCGGGCACGTCGTGCTCGCCGTCAACAAGATGGACCTCGTCCACTTCGCCGAGGAGGTCTACGACGGCATCGTTGCCGACTTCGACGTCCTCGCCTCCCAGCTCGGCATCGGATCCGTCACCGCGATCCCGCTGTCCGCGCTGCACGGCGACAACGTGGTCGAGCCCTCGGTCAACCTCGGCTGGTACGCCGGTCCGACGCTGCTCGAGCACCTGGAGACTGTGCCGGTCCGCGACCGCAGTGCGGTGGGGGCACGGCTGCCCGTGCAGCTCGTGATCCGCCCCCGCTCGGCGAGCCACCCCGACTACCGCGCGTACGCCGGGCGGATCGCCGCTGGTGAACTCTCCGTAGGGGACGAGGTCGTCGTGCTGCCCTCGGGGCGCCGCTCCCGGGTCGCCGGGATCGACACGTTCGACGGCGAGCTGGAGTCGGCCGGTACCGGGCGGTCCGTGGCGGTCCGGCTCACCGACGACATCGACATCTCCCGCGGCGACCTGATCTGCGCCGTCGCCGACGCGCCCACCCCGACCAGGGAGCTGGCCGGCCGGGTCTGCATCGTCGCCGAGCGCAGCCTGCGGGCCGGCGACCGGCTGCGGCTCAAGACCGGCACCAGGGACGTCCGGGCGATCGTCGGATCCGTCCGCGACCGGCTCGACGTGGCCAGCCTGGCCAGGCTCGACGCCGAGGCGCTCAACCTCAACGACATCGGCGACGTGACTCTGCGGCTCGCCGAGCCCGTCGCGGTCGACTCCTACTCCGCCTCCCGGGGGACCGGATCGTTCCTGCTGATCGACGAGACCAGCGGTGCCACCGTCGCCGCCGGGATGGTGTCCGGGCCGTAACGGCCGCCGGTCTTGCGCCCACTCCGGTCCGGGGTGGGCGCGGCCCCGGCCGTTCGGGTCTCGTCGGTCACCCATCGCTTCGGCGCGCCC
>JAOPVE010000163.1 GCA_025963185.1 Actinomycetes bacterium | reverse complement strand
ACCGATCCCGGGCTCGGCGCCCGCCTCACCGGCGACTCCTGGCGCGCCGCGGCCAAGCTCGCCGGATCGGACGCCACGGGGAACACCGCCACCACCGGCCGCAGCCGAGGGGTCTGCCAGCGGATCCTCGCCCTCGTCCGGGGCGCCATCGGCCGCAACCCCTACCACCAGCGGCTCCTGTCCGCCGGATCCGCGCTCGCCCGCGCACTCGGCGCCGGGCCCGAGTCCGTCGACTGGGCGATCCGGGCCGAGCGGATCGCCCCGTCCAAGTACACCGCCATGGCGCTCGCCTGCTCCTACGCCGAGCTCGGCCGCAACTCCGAGGCCGAGGCCGCGTGGCTGCGCGCGGTCGCCTACGACCCGTCCGACGTCTCGCTCCTGCACGAGCTGGCCGACTGGGTCGCCGAGGCGGGGCGGATCGCCGACGGCGTCCACTACGCCGAGCGGGCGCTGGACGCCGATCCGGAGAACACCGGCGGGCTCGTTGTCCTGCACTCCCTGCGCTACCGGCGGGACGGCGATGCCCGGCACCTGGTGGCGCTCGCCGGAATCGTGCAGGCCGGATCGAGCGCCCAGGCCGCGGACCGGCTCGCCGCGGACTGCGAGGGCGTGCCGTGGCTGAGCCGGATCCCGCGCCCGGTGAACGCCCTGTCAGCGCTGGTCGACCGCCTCCTCACCGCCGAGGGCGCACCCCGCTCGGGCGACGGCACGGATCCGGAACCCGCCGGGGACGCACCCTCGGCACTGCTGGCCTCGGGGTTCACGGGCCGGGCCGCCGTGCCGCCCAGCCCACCCGCACCGGCAAGGAGCCCGGACGCCCCCGTCTCCCCGGCCTCGTCCCCGGAGGCTGTGATCTCGGGCGACGAGACGCCGTCGGTGTCCGGTCTGGGCAGCCTGCCCGGCCTCGGCGGGCTGGACGCCGAGGCGGCCGACCTGGCGGGGACGCCCCGGCCGAGCCACCACCACACGGCCGAGCACCACGAGTCGTCCGGGCACGCGCCGCTGCGGCCGGTGCGGAACGCGGTCTGGGTGTACTCCGGCGGCGAGCCGGTGCCGGTGGTCGGGCCGCCGTCCGCGCAGGCCGTGGCGCGGATCCGCCGGATGCCGGTCGCCTGGTGGCCGCACCCGCCCGCCGCGTACGACCAGGGCATCCACCTGTCGGGGCTGTCGCTCGACGACCTGCTCGGCCTGCTCGTGCACCCGCCGGATCCGCCGCCCGGCGAACTCGGGAGCCTGCTCGGGCGCCACGATCCGGGCACCTGGATCCGGCTGGTCCAGGCGTGGAGCTGCCTCGGGATCGCGCACCTGCACACCGCCGAGCCCTGGTCGCTGTCCACCCGCCGGGTCGTGTTGTCCGACCTGGCCTTCGGCATCGAGGACTGGGTCACCGAGGCGGCGCTGTTCGCCCTGGTCGCGACCGCGTGGGTGCAGCCCAAGGTGCGGTCGGACGTGGCGGCCATCGTCACGGATCGCCTCTCCGCGGCCGCCGTCGACCTGCGATACCGCGAGGTACCGATCGCCGGATCGCTGGCCCAGCTCGCCTTGGTCACCCCTGGCCTGCCCGAGAGCGCCCGGCGGACGGCGGAGTGGGTGGAGTCCGCGGCGAGCGGCCAGTTCGGCGGCGGACCGCTGCTGTGGCCCGCCGAGCCGCGCTGGCGCCGCCCGTTCCGCCGCTGACCCCCACGCTCACTCCCCCACGGCCACCTGCTGGCCGGCGTGGATCGCCCGCACCGTCTCGATCGTGTCGGCCTGCCCGGCGGACTTGTCGGTGCGGTACCGCTTGACCCGCGCGAACCGCAGCGCGACCCCGCCGGGGTACCGCGTGCTGGACTGCACCCCGTCGAACGCGATCTCCACCACGAGTTCGGGCCGGACGTGCACGACCCAGTCGGTGCGGTGGGCCTCGATCGCCAGCAGCCGCTCGGTCTGCCAGGTGAGTAGCTGGTCGGTCAGCCCCTTGAACGTCTTGCCGAGCATGACGAACCCGCCTGGCTCGCCGACGAGACCGTGCGGATCCGCAGCGCCGAGGTGCAAGTTCGACAGCCAGCCCTGGCGCCGGCCGTGCCCCCATTCGGCGGCCAGCACGACGAGGTCGAGGGTGTGGCTGGGCTTGACCTTGAGCCATCCGCCGCCGCGCCGCCCCGCCTCGTACGGGGTGGCCAGGGACTTCACGACCACGCCCTCGTGGCCGCGCGCCAGCGTCTCGGCGAGGAAGGCCTGGGCCGCGTCGTCGTCCCCGCCCACCAGCCGACGGATCCGCAGCTCGTCCGGAACGGCCCCGGCCAGGGCGGCGAACCGTTCCGATCCAGGCTGGTCGAGCAGGTCGGTGCCGTCGAGGTGCAGGACGTCGAACACCCGCCAGCTCAGCGGGATCTGGGTCGGCGTGCGGCTGCCGAACCGGCTCGCGGTGACCTGGAACGGCTCGGGACGGCCGTCCGGCCGGAGCGCGATGGCCTCCCCGTCGAGCACCGCGGACGACACCGGCAGTCGCAGCGCAGCCTCGGCCAGCTCCGGGACCCGCGCGGTGATGTCGTCCAGGCTGCGGGTGAACACGGCGACGTCACCGCCGTCCCGGTGGACCTGCACCCGGGCGCCGTCCAGCTTCTCCTCGATCGCGGCCTCGCCGGACCTGGCCAGCGCGGCGCTCACCCCGCTGGCGGGCTGAGCGAGCATCGGGGCGAGAGGCCGGCCGACGTGCAGCCTGAACCGGGCGAGCCCCGAGGACCCGGACTCCAGCGCGGCCACCGCGACTTCCCGTAGGTCACCGGCCAGCAGCAGCGCCCGCCGGACCTCCGCGAGCGGCACCCCGGCGGCCCGGGCCACCGCGTCGGCCATCACCCCGGCGAGGGCGCCCTGGCGCAGCTCGCCGACCAGGAGCCGCTGCAGGAACCACTGCTCGTCACCGGTCGCGCGGCCGAAAAGCTCGGCGAGGAGCCGCCGCCGCTCGCCCTGGGATCCCGGGCCGGACTGCTCGCCGATCCGCGCGAGGGCGGCGTCCAGTTCGAGGACCGTGACGCTGGGCTCGCTGGCCGGATCGGGCACCTCCCGGACCGCGGCCCACCCCACGCCGATCTGCCGTTGCCGCAGCTCACCCTGCAGGTAGGCGACGCCGGGCACGACCTCGGCGCCGGCGAGCCCGCGCAGCGCCGCCGCCAGCAGCTCCGCCTTGGCCCGGCGGGACGGCGTGCCCCCGACCGCCTGCCAGGTGCGCACGATCTCAGCCAGTCGCATGCGCTCGATCATGCCCGCGGCGCCCGACAATCCGCCGCGGGAGCCTTCCCTGGTTGGTGGCTGTTTTTGGGGTGTGGCCCGCCGTGGCGAGTTACTTGTGTGGTCAAGGAGCGCACAAGCAGAACTTCTGCCTCTTCAGGCAGACGGCCACCGCGAGCGAATCTGGTGGGGATCCCGCCGCATCCCCATCGAGACCGTCCCCGCTGTGAAGGAGCGCGCCCATGTCCGACGAGGAGATCCCCGAGTTCGGCGGCTCGGCCACGTTCGACTTCGGTGGGCACCTCCAGTCGGTGGAGGTCCACGCCGAGGTGCCGGGGGCTGCCGAGGGCTCGGATCCGCTCCAGTACGAGCACGACTTCACCGGTCACGACGACGACGCCGGGACGGCCCTCTCCCCCGGCTGGATGCCCGGCCAGCACGCGGATCCCCCGCTGAACTTCATGGATCTGCCCGCGCCTCCCGGCTGGCACCGCGACGCGCTCGGCATCGAGCACCCGGACCTGCCCGGCGACCCCGGCCAGCACCATGCCGAGCACGAAAACAGCCTGCACATGCGGGTGGACGAGCCGGAGCCCGAGCAGCCCGGCGACGGTGAGTAACTCCCGATCCAGGGCCGAAACGTTTGCCGGTGCGCGGGCGCCGGGTAGCAGGCTAGATATGGACGCCGACCTGCGACTGCCGTTGCCCGCGCGGTCCGCCGACGCCCCGGCAGCCGCACGGCGGTTCGTGGTCGACGCGCTCCGGCGCTGGTCGTGGGACGAGGACGTCACGGACGACGCGTCGATCGTCGCCACCGAGTTGGTGTCCAATGCCGTGGAGCACACCGGGGACGCCCGCGAGCTGCGGCTCGTGCGCACCGGCGACTCGGTGGTGATCGAGGTCGCCGACGCCTCCCCCGTGGCGCCGCAGTTGCGCGCTCAGGACGATCCGGGGGCGCCACGGGGCCGGGGACTGTTGCTGGTGCAGCGGCTGACCTCCCGCTGGGGGATCCGCTGGACCGGATCCGGCAAGGTGATCTGGGCCGAGCTGCTCGCCGTTCCGGCGCCGGTCAGCCCGTGAGCGCTCAGGACCCGAGGAGATCCAGGGCGGCCAGCGCCGCGTCGGCCTTGGCCGCGAGTTCCTCGGCGCCCTTGATGTCCCCCGTGATGTCCAGGGCCGCGTCCCGGACCTCGGTGAGGTGCTCACGGACCTTGCGCACGGCGGCGTCCCGCGACTCCGAGGCCAGGGCCGCCGACATCGCGGCCTCGCGCAGCTTGTCGGCCTGTTCCTGGAGCTGGCGGGTCTTCTCCCACAGGTCGAGGAACACCGACACCTTGGCCCGCAGCACCCACGGATCGAATGGCTTGGCCAGGTAGTCCACGGCGCCGACGGAGTAGCCGCGGAACGCGTGGTGGGGCTCCCGGTCGATCGCGGTGAGGAACACGATCGGCACGTGCCGGGTGCGCTCGCGCCGCTTGATGTGCTCGGCCGTCTCGAAACCGTCCATGCCCGGCATCTGGACGTCGAGCAGGATCACCGCGAAGTCGTCGGTGAGCAGGTGCTTGAGCGCCTCCTCGCCGGACTCGGCGGTGACGAGTTCCTGGTCCAGCCCTTGCAGGATCGCCTCGAGCGCGAGCAGGTTCTCGGGCCGATCGTCGACGAGGAGGACCTTGGCCTTGTGCTGTCCCGTTTTCAAGCGGTCGATCCCTCGTCTCCGATGCGGCCAGCGCGCCCGTTTCCGGGCGGCACCTGATTGTTCCCGATGCCGAGCGAGGACGCCATTACAGCCAGCAGCCGGTCGAGGTCGACCGGTTTGGTGACGTAGTCGGTGGCGCCCGCCGCCAGGCTCTTGTCGCGGTCCTCGGGCATGGCCTTGGCGGTGAGGAAGACAATCGGCAGGTTCTGGAACCGCGGCTGCTGGCGGATCGCCTCGGTGGTCCGGTTTCCGTCCATGTCCGGCATCATGACGTCCATCAGCACCAGGTTGATCTCGGGGTGCTGGCGCAGCAGCGCGATCCCGGACTGGCCGGTGTCGGCGTAGAGCACGGTCATGCCGTGCAGTTCCAGCGCCGAGGTCAGGGCGAAGACGTTGCGGACGTCGTCGTCGACCACCAGGACCGTCTTGCCCGAGAGCCCGGAGATGGCGGGCGTGGGCTCGGCGGCCTCCTGCTCCGTGCCGAGGATCGCCGGGAGGCGCGGCGGCCGCCCGTCGACCGCCGGCTCCGCGGCCAGGGTGCCGAGCCCGTCCAGGTCGCCCACGGCGAAGGGGTAGTCGGCGGGCACGTAGAGGGTGAAGGTGCTCCCCCGGCCGGCCTCGCTGCGGACCGCGATGGATCCGCCCAGGAGCCGGGCTATCTCGCGGCTGATCGACAGGCCGAGCCCCGTGCCGCCGTACTTGCGGCTGGTGGTGCCGTCGCCCTGGTGGAACGCCTCGAAGATCACGTTGAGCTTGTCCTGGGAGATGCCGATGCCCGTGTCGGACACTTCGAACGCCACGACCTGCCCGGCGCGGTTGAGGGTCGGCGCGGCGAAGAGCTGGTCCGGCGGGGCGACGCCGATCGACAGGGTGACGGATCCGGACTCGGTGAACTTGACCGCGTTCGAGAGCAGGTTCTTGAGGACCTGCTGGAGCCGCTGGCGATCCGTGACGATGGTCTGGGGCAGCCCGTCGGTGCTGCGGATGTCGAGCGCCAGCCCCTTGACCTCGACCTGGGGACCGAACCCCTGCTCGACGAAGGAGCAGATGTCGTCGAGGATCACGACCTCGGGCCGTACGTCCATCTTCCCGGCCTCGATCTTGGACAGGTCGAGGATGTCGTTGATCAGCGAGAGCAGGTCCCACCCGGCATTGTGGATCGTCTGGGCGAACTCGATCTGCTTGGGGCTGAGGTTGGCCTCGCGGTTGTCGGCGAGGAGCCGGGCGAGGATCAGCAGGCTGTTCAGCGGGGTCCGCAGCTCGTGGCTCATGTTCGCCAGGAACTCGGACTTGTACTGGCTGGACAGCGCGAGCTGCTCGGCCTTCTCCTCCAGTCCGAGGCGGGCCATCTCGATCTCGCGGTTCTTGATCTCGATGTTGCGGTTCTGCTTGGACAGCAGGGTCGCCTTGTCCTCCAGTTCGGCGTTGGTGCGCTGGAGCTCCATCGACTGGGCCTGGAGTTCCTGGGTGAGCCGCTGGCTCTGGGCGAGCAGTTCCTCGGTGCGGGCGTTGGCGATGATCGTGTTGAGGACCACGCCGATCATGCCGACGAGCTGTTCGAGGAAGCTGCGGTGCAGGTCGGAGAACCACGAGAACGAGGCGAGCTCGATGACGCCGAGCACCCGCTCCTCGAACAACACGGGCATGACGAGCAGTTCGGCGGGCGGTGAGGCGCCGAGTCCGGAGTGGATGTTGAGGTAGCCGGACGGCACGTTCTGCACCCGGATCGTCCGCTTCTCCTTCGCGGCCTGCCCGACGAGCCCCTCGCCGAGGCCGAACACGAGGTCGCCCCGGGTCGGGCCGGCGGCGTAGCTGGAGGTCACGCGGAGCCGGTCGCCGCGGCCGTTGACGCTGGGTTCGAGCAGGAAGAACACGCCCTGGTGCGCGTCGATGACCGGGGTCAGCTCGCTCATGATGAGCTGGCACAGTTCGCGCAGGTCCCGCTGGCCCTGCATCTGGCCGCTGATCCGGGCGAGGTTGGTCTTGAGCCAGTCCTGCTGGGCGTTCTTCTCGGTGGTCTCCTTGAGGTTGGCGATCATCTGGTTGATGTTGTCCTTGAGCTCGGCCAGCTCGCCCTGGGCCTCGACGGCGATCGACCGGGTCAGGTCGCCGCGGGTCACGGCGGTGGACACCTCGGCGATGGCCCGGACCTGGATGGTGAGGTTCCCGGCGAGGATGTTCACGCTCTGGGTGAGGTCGCGCCACACCCCGGAGACCCCGCGCACCTCGGCCTGGCCGCCGAGCTTGCCTTCGGTGCCGACCTCGCGGGCGACCCGGGTGACTTCATCGGCGAATGCCGAGAGCTGGTCGACCATCGTGTTGACGGTGTTCTTCAGCTCGGCGATCTCGCCCTCGGCGTCAACCGTGATCTTCTGCCGCAGGTCGCCCTGGGCTACGGCGGTGGTGACCTGGGCGATGTTGCGGACCTGGCTGGTGAGGTTGCCGGCCATCGAGTTGACGTTGTCGGTCAGGTCGCGCCACACGCCGCTGACCCCGCGGACCTGCGCCTGCCCGCCGAGCCGTCCCTCGGTGCCAACCTCGCCGGCGACGCGGGTGACTTCGTCGGCGAACGCGGAGAGCTGGTCGACCATCGTGTTGACGGTGTTCTTCAGCTCGGCGATCTCGCCCTGGGCGTCCGCGGTGATCTTCTGGGACAGGTCGCCCTGGGCTACGGCGGTGGTGACCTGGGCGATGTTGCGGACCTGGCTGGTGAGGTTGCCGGCCATGAAGTTGACGTTGTCGGTGAGGTCCTGCCAGACCCCGGACACGCCTCGTACCTGCGCCTGCCCGCCCAGCTTGCCTTCGGTGCCGACCTCGCGAGCGACGCGGGTGACTTCGTCGGCGAACGCCGAGAGCTGGTCGACCATCGTGTTGACGGTGTTCTTCAGCTCGGCGATCTCGCCCTGGGCGTCCGCGGTGATCTTCTGGGACAGGTCGCCCTGGGCTACGGCGGTGGTGACCTGGGCG
>JAOPVE010000141.1 GCA_025963185.1 Actinomycetes bacterium | reverse complement strand
CGAAGCGCCGGCGTCGAGGCAGCGCCGCCCCGCCACGGTGAGGCCGTGCGGGGTGAACACGGCCAGCGCGCCGGCGAGTTTGTGCCCACCGCGGGAGACATATTGCGGATCGGCGCTGCGGTCCACCACGATCACCGGAGCGCCCGCCTCCACCCCCGTCGCCGGCTTCGACGCAGTCTGCCCGGACACCCGCACCGATCCGGCGGCGATCAGCTCCGCGGCGTGCTCCCGGGACCGGGCCAGGCCCCGGCGAACCAGCTCGGCGTCCAGCCTTGCCCTGCGAACCACTCCGGCTCAGCCCTCGTCGATCGTGGCGAGTGCGTCCTGCAGCGTGCGATGCAACGCGTCGTACTGCTCGACGTGCTCGCTCACGGGAAGCTCGTCCAGCGAGTCGAGCCGCTGGAGGGCGGCGTCCACCCGCGGATCCCCGATCCCGCCCTCCGGCACCTCCGCCAGCGCTCCCCCGAACCCTGGATCGGCAACCGCAGGCGCCCGGTGACCTGCGAGATCACCGGGACTCGGCCTGTGGCTACCGGCGTCCTGCTCTGTCACACGCTGCCCTTACCGCTGTCGAGGGCGGTCCGTGCCCCGCCGTTGACGCCCACGCTACCCGGCGTGGCACCGGCGCCGCGGGGCGCGACGGGGGTGGGCGAGCTGAACAGCGCGGTCTGCCCGGCGATGACCGGTTCGCCGGACGCGGCGACGATCGGCGCCGATCCCGACGGTGCGCCCTGCGCGGTCACGGCCTTCTTGGCCGCCACCGACGGACCGGAGTTCTTCACCGGAGTCGCCTTGGCGACACTCTTCGCCGCCGAGCCCCTCGCCGTGGAGGCATTCTTGACCGGCGTCCCGGCACCACTCTTCACCGGACCGCTTTTCGCCGGACCGCTCTTCTTGGCAGGACCAGCCTTGGCCGCGCCCGTGCTCTTCGCCGCGGTGGCGGGAGCGCTCCTGGCCGCGGAAGAAGCGGTCTTCGCGGAGGCCGATCCCCCGGGGGTGGCGGTCTTGGCGGGCGGGCTGCTCTTCGCCGCGGGCGCGGCCTGAGAAGCCGGGGTCACCTTCGGGGCAGTCACCTTCGGCGCGGCCGGAGCGGCGGTGGCTGGCGAGCCCGAGTTCTTCGACGGCGCCTGCTTGGCAGCGGACTTGGCGGCGCTCTTCGCCGCGGGCGGCGACGCCGTGGCGGATCCACTGACCGGCGACGCCACCGTGCTCGTCCCCTGCCCAGCGGCCACAGACGACCCGGCCCCCGGGGCTGAACTGGCGCTCGGCGACGACCCCGAGGCTCCGGACGGCCCCGCCACCGTCGACGGCACCGTCTTCGCGGCAGCACTCTTCGCCGGCGCACTGCTCTTCGCCGGTCCAGCCTTCTTCGCCGGTCCAGCCTTCTTCAGAATGCTGGCCTTCTTCACGGCCGGCGAAGACTTCGCCGGAGGCGACGACTGCACAGCGGGAGCCGCCTTCACCGCGGGAGCCGACGCACCCGCACCACCGGCGGAGCCCACCACGGCACTGGAACCCGTCACCGCGCCGGCCGCCGGGGCAGCCTTCGTCGAAACGGCCTTCTTGGACACCGTCTTCTTCGCGACGATCTTCTTCGCGACGGTCTTCTTCGCCACGCTCTTCTGGGCGACCGCCTGCTTGGCCGCACCAGCCTTCTTGGCAGCACCGGTCTTCGCCGGACCGGCCTTCGCCGGACCGGCCTTCGCGGTACCAGCCTTCGCCGGCGACTTCTTTGCCACTGCGCGCGCCTCCGCGGCCGCTCCGGCCCGCAGGGCCGCGCCCGAACCGCTCGCCGCTCTGCCGGAACCAGCCGGCGAGCCCGAGGACTCGCGCTCGGCCTCGCGGAGCTGCTGCTCGAGTTCATGGATCCGGTCCGTGAGCTGTTCGACCTCGTCGGCCGTGGCGAGGCCGACCATGCCCAGTGCACGGTCCACTTCGTAGCGGACCAGCTTCACCAGCGACTCTCGGTTACCGAGCCCGGTCGCGATCAGATCCTCGGTCAATGCCTGGACCTGCTCGACCGTCACGCCACCGGACTGGGCGAGCTTCTTCGCCGCGTCCCTGGCCTTGGCCCTGGAGACCTGGGAGATCCCGGACGCGATCGCCAGATAGGTCTTGAGAGCTTGCTGCATGGTGATGACACCTCTCGCTGCGCTGCGACGGCACATCCTGCCGGTTCTGTCACGCTACCCGCCTGTACGTGCCTTGGCACGCTCCGCGTTCACCGGTGTTATAGCGTCCTCGGGCAGGTCCTCCCCGCGGACCACGATCCGGCCGCCACGGCCGGGAGAAAGGAGACCGGATCGGATGGCCACGATGGACCAGTGCCGGCACGCGCTCGAACTGCTCGCCGCGAAGATGGGAGGCGGTGACAAGGCGCCCTCACTCGACAGGTCGCTGTCGTGCTATCTGACCGATCTGGACAACGGTTTCCACGCCCGGCTGGCCGGCGGGGAACTGCACGGGATCGCGGAGGGTCACGATCCGAAGGCGAAGATCAAGCTGACCTCGACGAGCGACGACCTGGTCGCGCTGACCGACGGCAAGCTCGGGTTCGCCTCGGCCTGGGCGACCGGCCGGGTGAAGATCGACGCGAGCGTGTTCGACCTGCTCAAGCTGCGTTCGATGCTGTGAGCTAGAGGCTCAGACCGGCCACGGCGGACTCGGCCTCCGGGCCGTCCGCGACGATTTTCTCGGCACCGCTCCCCACCGACCAGGCGGCCGCGCACAGTGCCCGCAGGGCGTCGATCGGCAGGCCCTGCCCGCCGAGTCGCAGCTCGCCGGCATCGGCCGTGACGGTCCATCCGCGACACTCGGCTCCCCCCGGCACGAGGGTGGGGGTGGGATGCGGTTCGAGTATTCCGCGCAGGTCAGCGGCCAGATAGTCCGGACGCTGCCGAGGGCCGGCGGCGATCAGGTCCGCCGGAGTGGTGACGCCGGTGAGCACCAGCAGGCTGTCGCAGTCGCCGTTGATGGCGCCCTCGATGTCGGTGTCGAGGCGGTCCCCGACGACCAGGGGCCGTTGCGCGCCGCTGCGCCGTACCGACTCCTGGTGGAGCCTCGGGTGCGGCTTGCCGACGATCTCGTCCGGGGACCGGCCGGTGGCCGTCGCCACCGCGGCGACGAGCGCGCCGTTCCCGGGCAGCGGACCGCGCGGCGAGGGAAAGGTGGCGTCACCGTTCGAGGCGATCCACAGCGCACCAGCACGGATCGCGATCGTCGCCTCGGCGAGCTGACGCCACCCGGTCTCGGCGGTGTACCCCTGAACGACGGCCAGCGGATCGTCGTCCGCGCTCCGCACGGCCCGCAGTCCCACGTCGGTCAGCTCGCCGGCCAGGGCGTCGCCGCCGACGACCAGCACCGCGGATCCCGGAGCCAGCCGCTCGGCGAGCAACGCCGCCGCGGCCTGCGCCGAGGTGACCACCTCAACCGGATCCGCGGCCACGCCGACCCGCGCGAGCAACGCCGCCACCTCGGGCGCCCGGCGGGAGGCGTTGTTCGTGACGAACTCCAGCCGCATCCCGGCGGCGCGCGCGGCGTTCAGCGCGGCAGCGGCCTCGGGGATCGGCTCCTCCTGCAGGTACACCACGCCGTCGAGGTCGAGCAGCGCGACGTCGTACAGCTCGGTCAGCGGCCCGGCGGATCCCCGCGGCCGCGGATCAGGACTCGGCACCGCTGTCCCCCTCGGGCTGACCGGCGTCGAGCGCCTCGCGCGCTTCGAGCGCCTCGAGCCGGACCCGCGCGGCGCGCAGCGCGGTCGCGTAGTGGTGCTCGCCGGGCTTCATCGCGGACGCCAGCGACAGGTGCTCGACGGCCACCCGGTGATCGCCGGTACGGAACGCGGACAGCCCGAGCCCGAAGTGCGCGTAGTCGTCGGACGGGTTCTCCGCCACGATCTCGGCGAACAGCACCCGCGCCTCGTCGTAGGACCGAGCGTCGAACAGCGCCCTCGCCAGGGCCTCCCGTGCCGACCGCGAGCCCGGCTCGGCCTCCACGGCGTGCCGCAGGAGCTGCGCGGCCGCCGCGGGATGCCCGGTGGAGAGCAGCTGCTGCCCCCGGACGTACCAGTCGTAGGCCTCCCCAGCCGGACGGCCCTCGCTGCCCTGCGCACTCACGACCTGCCGCCTCCCGGAGTGTCTACTTCAGCCTGAGACTCCTGTACCGCATCCGTCTTGCCCTCGGCGACCGGTTCGGGTCGCTCGGGTGCCTGCGCCTCAGCCTCTTCCTGCGGATCGTCACCGGAGCCCTCGACGCCCCCGGCATCGTCGCCGCCATCGCGTTCGTCATCGTCGTCGCCGAGGTCGTCCGCGTCCTCATCGACGGCATCGTCGGCGGTATCCCCGTCATCTTCGGCGCCGAAGTCGTCGCCGAGCACGAAGCCGTCCAGGAGTAGCACCCGCTCGGCGGCATCGGTCTCGCCGTCCTCGTCGGCTTCGGCGGACATCGCGAACCAGTCGCGAGCCTCCTCGTCCCGGCCCGCGGCGGTCAGTGCCTCGGCGTAGGAGTACCGCAGCCGGGCGAGCCACGACTCGGCGCCTTCCGTCTGCAACTCCGGCACCTGCAGCATCACCAGCGCGGCGCCGTCCTGGCCGAGGTCACGGCGAGCTCCGGCGGCGACGATGAGCAGTTCCATTCGCCCTGCCGTGTCGAGCCGCTGCGCCTCGGGCGACCGGAAGAGCTCCAAAGCCCGCTCCGGACGGCCGAGCGCGCGCTCGCAGTCCGCCAGGAGCGCGAGGTGTGCGTCGGTCCCGGACATCCGCCGGGCGGCGCGCAACTCCGCGATCGCGATCTGCCACTCCCCCGCGAGGTACGCGGCGATCCCCACGGCCTCACGCACGGCACCGATCCTGGCCGCGTGAGCACGAGCGGCATAAGCATGAGCCAAAGCAGCATGCGGATCGTCGTCGATCAGCCGCCCGGCCGCCACGAGGTGACGGGCGACGACGTCGGCGGTGTCCTTCGACAGCGACCGCAGTTCGCCACGGACCTCCTTGTCCAGCTCGCGCGGATCGATGTCGTCCGGCGGCTGAAGGCTCTTCTCGGCTCGGCGCCGCAGCTCCCGATCCGTCGGCTCCGGCCGAGGGGCCCGGTCCTCACGGTCACCGCCAGGGCCGCCCGGACCACGCCTCGGCGCGCCCCGCCCGTCCCGATCCGGCTTGAACCCGCCACGCCCACCATCCGCACGAGGCGGCCCGGACCGCCGATCCCCGCCGCTGTATCCCGCCCCAGAATCCCGCCGCGGCCGATCACCGAAACTCGGACGGTCACCAGAGGAACTAGGCCGCCGATCACCAAAATTCGGACGGTCACCGGACGAACTAGGCCGCCGATCACCACCGGGACGGTCGCCCTGCCCCGGCCGATACCCACCACCGGACCCAGAATCCCGCCGCGGCCGATCACCAAAACTGGGACGGTCACCGGAGGAACTGGGCCGCCGATCGCCAGAGCCGGACCGGTCACCCGTGGGACGGTCACCCTGCGCTCCGCGATAGCCGCCACCGGACGTGCCCGGCCGCCGGTCTCCGTTACCTGGACGCTGCTGCCGCCGGTCGTCACTCCACGGCGGGCCGCCATGCGGGCGATCCGCGGGGTCCGGACGAGCGCCAGCGCGCGGAGCATCCCGATCTACCCGCCCGCGATACCCACCAGCGGACCCGGAACCACCCCGCGCACCAAAATCACGCGCACCAGCATCACGCGGACCAGAGTCGCGCGCACCGAAATCGCGAGGTCCTGAATCACGGGGTCCTGAACCACGAGGTCCTGAGCCGCGCGAGCCGGAATCCCGAGGCGCGGCTCCACGCGGCGCGGAATCACGAGGGCCAGCGGCACGCGGGCCAGACGCGCGGGAACCACCACCGCCCTGACCGGCCGCACCTGGACCGCCCTGGCGGTAGCCGCCCTGGCTGCTCTGGCCGCCCTGGCGGTAACCGCCTTGACCGGCCGGACCGCCGCGCTGTCCACCGCTGCCCTGCCCGGGGATCCCGCGGCTCGAACCTCCGCGACCCGCGCCGGACTCCGGGCGTCCGCCACCCCGACTTGCGCCAGCCGACGGAGCACCGCTGCCACGGCCGCCGTCACGCGGCGAACTCGAACGCGGCGAATCGCCACGCCCACCCGCGTCACGCCCAGCTCCGCTACGGCCCGCGCCCTCGCGGCCGGCACCGTCACGACCTGCACCGAAGCGGCCCTGAGGCGCACCGCCTTGACGGTTGCCACCGGCCTGCCCGCCGCTACCGGCTTGGCGGGCACCCGGAACGGACCGGCCTCCACCCGCCTTGGGTGCGCCGAAACGCGGCTGACGGGGGCCATCGCCGCGACCTCCGTCGCCACGCGATTCCCGCCGACCAGACTCCGCCACGACACGCACCTCCGCACGCAAAACATTAGCCCACAACGACGATAAGGGCCGCCTGAGGGCGGCCCTTATCGGGTGATTTTAAGTCCGGCGGCGTCCTACTCTCCCACACCGTCTCCAGTGCAGTACCATCGGCGCTGAAAGGCTTAGCTTCCGGGTTCGGAATGGGACCGGGCGTTTCCCTTTCGCTATTGCCGCCGAAACACTA
>JAOPVE010000121.1 GCA_025963185.1 Actinomycetes bacterium | reverse complement strand
CCGAGCGCGGCGGCGGGCGGGAGGGTGAGGTGGTCCTCACGGGTCCGGAAGGCGAAGAACAGGGCGAGGAACCCGTAGAGGGCGCGCAGGGTCCCGGAGGCCAGCACGGCAGCCCACACGGGCCCGTCGAACAGCCGGCGGGTGCCGCCGAACCCGAACAGGCGGGGCACGGTCTCGGGGATCCCCGAGTCGACGGCCGCGGGCAGCCGGAGCGCGACCACCATCCCGGCGACGAACGGCACCAGCGCGGCCCCGAGCGCCCACTGAGGGCCGATCTGAGCCAGTAACAGCCCGATCGGCACGACCACGGCGGCGGTGACCGTGCCGAACAGGGATCCGCGGGCGTTGGCCCTGACCAGCGTCATCCCGGCGGGCAGCACCCGGGGGATCGCCGCGCTCCGGGCCACCCCGTACGCCCGCGACAGCACCAGGATCGCGAACGCGGCCGGGTAGAGCACCCAGCTGTCCATGCGGGAGGCGATGACGTAGGCGAGGAAGCCGCGGGCGAGCAGGGTGGTCGCCAGCGCGTACCGGCGGCCGTGCCTGAACCGGTCGAGCACCGGCCCGACCAGCGGTGCTAGCAGCGCGAACGGGGCCATCGTGGCGATCAGGTAGAGCGCGACCCGGATCCGTGCCTCGCCGACCGGCACGTCGAAGAAGATCGTGCCCGCGAGCCCGATCGCGACGAGCGCGTCCCCGGCACAGGACGCGGCGTGGAGTTCGAGCATCCGGTGCATGCCGGTCTCGGCGGCACCGTGGGCGTCACGCGCCGCGCCGATCCGCCGCCAGGCCCCCAGCCAGGCTGTGCGGGCCCTCAGCCAGGCCGCGCGGGCGGTCCGCAGGCGGGCGGCGAGGGGGTCCGGGAGGGGGCGCACGCAACCATCGTCACCCATTCACGGTGAGGGGTGCGCGTCCCGGCCGGCCAGTGAGCAAGAATGACCCCGTGACCGTCACCACCGCGACCCGGACCGATGCCCAGTGCGCCGCCGCAGTCCAGCTCGCGCGGGATGCCGCGCGCGAGGTGGGCGGCGAGTTCGTCGGCGATCCGCTGGGGATGCGCGGTGAGGGCGAGCGCCTCGTCACGCACCTGTTCGCCAGCACCCAGCCCGGGTACCGGGGCTGGCACTGGTCGGTCACGGTGGCCCGCGCCCCGAGGGCCAAGGTCGTGACCGTCAGCGAGATCGCGCTGCTGCCCGGCGACGGGGCCGTGCTCGCCCCGGCCTGGCTGCCGTGGAGCGAGCGGCTGCGCCCGGGTGACCTGGGCGTCGGCGACCTGATCCCGACCGCGCCCGACGACGACCGGCTTGCCCCCAGCTACGTCCTGTCCGACGACGAGGGCCAGCCCGAGAACGACCTCGGGATCGGCTACGGCCGGGTGCGGGTGCTCAGCCGGCTCGGCCGCGACGAGCTGTCCGACCGCTGGTACGACTCCGAGGCCGGTCCCGAGTCGCCGATGGCCAAGGCCGCGCCCGCGCACTGCATGAGCTGCGGTTTCTACGTCGCCCTCAGCGGTGCCCTCGGCCGGATCTTCGGCGCGTGCAGCAACGCCTTCGCCCCCGACGACGGCCGGATCGTCAGCGCCGACCACGGCTGCGGCGCCCACTCCGAGGCCCTCGTCGAGGCGGTGCCGATCGGGATCGTGCCGCCCGTGGTGCTGGACGACGGCGAACTCGAACTGGTCAGCACGGCCGCCCACGAGCCCGGATCGGTGGAGGACGGCGCCGAGACAGAGCCGTTCGGCCACGGGTGATGACCGCCGATCCGTTCGGTACGGCGGCCCGCCGGGAGGCGGTGCTCGCCGCGTGGGCGTCCTCGCCGACCCGCTTCCGCGAGGACGCGAACGCCGAGGAAGACCTGGTCACCGGCGGTTACGCCGAGCGGGTCCTGGTCGAGCTGGCCCAGAACGCGGCGGATGCGGCGACGCGGGCCGGGGTCTCCGGGCTGCTGCGCCTGCGCATCGAGTCCACCGACGACGGGCCGGTGCTGTCGGCGGCCAACACCGGGGATCCGCTGGACGACGGGGGAGTCGACGGGCTGACCTCGCTGCGCGCGTCCGCCAAGCGGGACGCCGAGAGCGCGGGCCGGTTCGGCGTCGGGTTCGCGGCGGTGCTGGCCGTGAGCGACGAGCCCGAGGTCCGGTCGCTGTCCGGCGGGGTCCGGTTCTCGGCGGGGCGCACCCGGGCGGAGGTCTCCAGTCTCGGCGGTCCGGCGGCCGAGGAGGCGACCCGGCGCGACTGGCAGGTGCCGGTGCTGCGGCTCGCCTGGCCGTGTGACGATCCGCCGGCCGAGGGGTTCGCCACCGAGGTCCGGCTGCCGTTGCGGCCCGCCGCCGAGAAGGACGTGCGGGAACTGCTCGCCGACTTCGATCCGGCGCTGCTGCTCGCCCTGCCGGGGCTGTCCAGCGTGGACGTGGACGGCCGGGTGATCTCCCGGTCCGAGTCCGGCGCGGACGTGCTGCTCACCGACGCCGGATCCATAACCCGCTGGCGGATCGCCCGCGGGTCCGGCGACGTGCCCCCCGAACTGCTCGCGGACCGGCCCGTCGAAGAGCGCTCGCGGACCCGCTGGTCGGTGCTGGCCGCCGTCCCGGTCGACGACGACGGGCGCCTGCTGCACCTGGCCGGCGAGCAAGTCGTGCACGCCCCGACCCCGAGCGGCGAGCCGCTGTCCCTGCCGGTCCGGCTGGTAGCCACCTTCCCGCTGGATCCGTCCCGGCGGCGCGTCCCGTCCGGCCCGCTCACCGAGTACATGGCGGACCGGTCCGCCCGGGCGATCGCCGAACTCGCCGAGGGCCTGGCCGCCACCCCGGAGGTCCTCGCGCTGGTCCCGCGGCCCACGCTGGCCCGCGCCGAACTCGACGCCCTGCTGTGCTCGGCCGTACTCGCGGCGCTCATCGAGGTGCCGCTGCTGCCGCTCGCCGATCCGGAGCTCGCGGGGGAGCGGGTGACCGGGCGGCGGGCCGTCGTCGCGGATCCGGCGCTGTCGGCCGTGGTCCCCGTGCTCGCCGACGTCGTGGGAGGCCTGCTGCCGGCCGGGTACTCGTCCGGCCGGGCGGCGCTCGCGGCCCTGGACGCACTCGGCGCGCGCAGGCTGGCCATCGGCGACGCGGTCGAGGCCGTGACGTCCGTGAGCAGGGATCCGTCCTGGTACGCGGGCCTGTACTCGGCGCTCGGCACGGCGATCACCGGGCTCGCGGACGCCGACGCGCTGGCCGGCCTCCCCGTCCCGCTCGCCGACGGCCGGACCGTCACCGGCCCGCGCGGCCTCCTGCTTCCCGGCGAGGGACTCCCCGCCGACGCGGTCGCCACCCTCGGCCTGCGGGTCGTGCACCCCGACGCCGCGGATCCGCTGCTCGAACGGCTCGGAGCCCAGCCCGCCACGCCACGCTCGCTGCTCGCCGACGAGCGGGTCCGCGCCGAGGTGGCCCACTCGATCGACGCCGAGGATCCGGACGCGGTGGCCGAGGCGATCCTCGCGCTGGTCCAGACCGCGGATCTCGTCGCCGGCGAGGAGCCGTGGCTCGCCGAGCTGGCGCTGCCCGCCGACGACGGCGACTGGTACCCGGCGGGCGAGCTGCTGATCCCCGGATCGCCGCTCGCCGTCGTGCTGGCCTCCGACGCCGGGTTCGGCACCGCGGACCGCCAGCTACTCGCGGACTGGGGCCCGGACGTGCTCGCCGCCGCCGGTTGCCTGCGCACCTTCGAGCTCGCGGACGAGGGCCTGACCGACCTCGCCGACGCCGACGAGCACGACCTCGACGGCATCGAGGACTGGACCGACGAGCTGTTCGACGTGGTCGCGGCCCACGGGGCGCCCACGGCGGGGGCCAGGGTCGAGCGGCTGCTGGCGATCCGGGACCTGGAACTCGTCGCCGAGGACCGCTGGTCCGAGGCGCTCGCCATGATCGCCGCCGCGCCGCTGCGCCAGGCCCTCGCCGCACCGGCCCACGTGCTCACCGCCGACGGCCAGCGGATCGAGGTGCCCTCGTACAGCCGCTGGTGGCTCGGCTCGCACCCGGTACTCGGCGGCCGGGCACCGTCGGAGCTGCGGACTCCCGATGCGGCCGCCCTCGACGGCCTCTACGACGTGGCCGACGGCGCCGACCAGGAACTTCTCACCCTGCTGGGCTGCCGGGGCGGACTGGCGGACCTGCTCGACGCCGTGCGGGCCGATCCGGCGGCGATCGACGAGGTGTTCGCGCGGCTCGCCGATCCGGCCCGGACCGTGACCCCGGTGCTGCTCAAGGAGGTCTACCCGCGGCTCGCCGAGGCGCTGGGCGGGGCGTCCGTGCCGCCGCCGGCGTTCGTGCGGGTCGCGCCGGATCGCGTGGTCGCGGCCGAGCGGGCCGTGGTGCTCGACGCGCCCTGGCTGCTCGGGCGGCTCGACGGGCGATCCCCGGTGCCGGGCGGATCCGATCCGGAGGCCGTGGCGGACATGCTCGACGTCCCGCTGCTCTCCGAGCTGGCCTGAGTTACTCCCCGCGAGCGGCGGCGGTGCGGCTATTCGCCCCGGGCCGCCGCGGTGCGGCCGAGGCGGTCGCGCCGGCGGCGGCAGTGCCACACGCCCGCCACGCCGAAACCGAAGCCGGCGGCGCAGGTCCAGAGCCAGTTCGTGTGGTGGTGATCGGCCAGCCAGCCGCGCCCGAACGCGAGCAGGAGCAGCCCCGCGACCGCCCACAGCACGGTGCCGGCGGTGACGACGCTGACCGCGTCGACGTCCAGCGGCTCGGGGGCCGGGCGGTGTGGTCGGGGCACTCCGGGAGCGTATCGGCTGAGGTTCCCCGCGCGCGCGAGGCGTGTGAGCATCGCGATATCGGAGATCGTTAGCCGAGGTAATGAGTTAGGCTAACGATATGACCACCGCCGCCAGCAGCACCGTGCCCACGGCGGAACTGGCCGCGGGGCTGCGCGACACGATCATGCGGTTCACCCGCCGGCTCCGCCGCGAGCGACCCGACCACGGGCTCTCGCTCACTCAGCTCTCCGCGCTGGCCAGCCTGCACAACCTCGGCCCCATGACCCCGCGCGAACTCGCGGACTGCGAGCGGGTCCGGCCGCCGTCCATGACCAAGATCCTCGGGGCGCTGGAGCTCGTCGGGCTGATCCGGCGCGATCCGCACCCCAGCGACGGGCGGCAACTGGTCATCACCGTGACCGAGGACGGATCCGAGTTGATCCTCCAGAACCGGCGGCTGCGCGAGGCCTGGCTCGCCGTCCAGCTCGACGGCCTGACCGACGCCGAGCGCGCCACCCTGTCCGGCGCTGTCGTGATCCTCAGCCGGCTGGCCAGCACATGAGGGCTGCCCTCCGCTCGATGTTCCAGTCCCTCGGGGTCCGCAACTATCGCCTTTTCGCTTCTGGCCAGATCGTCTCGCTGACCGGCACCTGGGTTCAGGCCGTCGCGCAGGACTGGCTCGTGCTCGACCTCTCGCACAACTCCGCGATCGCGCTCGGTGTGGTCACCGCGTTCCAGTTCGCCCCCATGATGCTGATCGCCATGTACGGGGGCGTGCTCGCGGACCGCCTCGACAAGCGGCTCATGCTGATGGTCACCCAGTGCACGTTCGGCCTGCTCGCCCTCGGCATGGGCCTGCTCGTGGTCTCCGGCGCGGCCCAGCTCTGGCACGTGTACGTCTTCGCGCTGCTCTTCGGCACGTGCCAGGCCTTCGACACCCCGACCCGTCAGGCGTTCGTGCCCGAGATGGTCGGGCCCGAGGGGCTGCCCAACGCCGTCTCGCTCAACTCCGCCACGTTCAACTCGGCCCGGCTGATCGGCCCCGGCGTGGGCGGGCTGCTCATCGCCTCGTTCGGCGTCGGGCCGTCGTTCCTGGTCAACGCGTCGACCTACCTCGCCGTGATCGGTGTGCTGCTGCTCATGCGGCCGGGCGAGCTGCACCGCGGCCGCCGCGCCCCCCGCGCCCCTGGGCAGATCGCCGCCGCCGTCACGCTGATCCGCGGCCGGCCCGATCTGCTCCAGGCGTTCCTGCTGGTCTCCGTCGTGGGCACGATGGGCATGAACTTCATGCTCACGCTGCCGCTGCTCGCCAGGGTCGACTTCAAGGTCGACGCTGCCCGCTTCGGCCTCCTCGGATCCGCCCTCGCGGCCGGTGCCCTGTGCGCGGCCCTGGCCGGATCCCGCCGCCGCGCCCGCCCGTCCGGCTGGCTGCACCTCGGCTTCGCCGGGCTGTTCGGCGTGCTCGAAACCGTGCTCGCCCTAGCCCCGTCGTTCCTGGTCGCCGTGCTGATCGTCGTGCCCACCGGGGCCGCGCTGATCGCCCACAACAATGTCGCGAACCAGCGGGTGCAACTGGGGGTTCCGGCGCAGATCCGCGGCCGGATCATGGCCCTGTACATGATGGTGTTCGTCGGCGGCACCCCGCTGGGCGGCCTGTTCGTCGGGGCCGTGAGCCAGCGCTACGGCGCCCGGGCGGGGATCGCGCTCGGCGGGGTCAGCGTGCTCGTGGCCGCGGCGGCGATCGCCCTGCTGGAGGCGCGCCGCGAGCGGGTCCGGGTGTCGATCGACCTGCTGCCCCGGCCTGGACTGCGGGTGAGCGTTCCCGGCGCTGTCGCTTCAGCGGACCCGCAACCGGCGCCGCAGCCGGACGCCGAGCCGGAGCCCGTGGTGTCCGGGGTGCTCGGTGACGAGCCCGGCGCGGTCGCCGAGGCCGAGGCGCGGGTGGGCCGGGCGTCGGCCGCGCGCTGACCCATCGCTCGCTTCGCGGTTCTGTCGGACCGCGCTGGCACTGTGCCCCCATGACGCCAGAACGCCTCCTCGCCGAGTTCCGCGCGAACGCCGAGCGGCTCGCCGCGGTGGTAGCCACGGCACCCGGCGCCCCCGTGCCGAGCTGCCCAGACTGGCTGGTCTCCGACCTCGCCGAGCACGTGGCGATGGCGTACCTGCACAAGGTCGCGGCGATCCGGGAGCGCACGCAGCCCGAGTGGCCGCCCGAGCTGGGAACTGTCGATCCGCTGGTTCTGCTGCGCGACGCGTACGCCGAACTGTCCGCGCTGTTCGAGGCGCACGACCCTGCGGATCCGGCCTGGACCTGGACCGACGACCAGACCGTCGGGTTCTGGATCCGCCGGATGGCCCACGAGACCGCGGTCCACCGGGTCGACGCCGAGCAGGCGGCCGGCGAGCGCACACCCGTCGATCCCGGCCTCGCCGCCGACGGGGTCGACGAAATGCTCGCCGTGATCCTCCCCGCGGTCCAGCGGCACTGGCCCGACGAAGTGCGCAAGGTGCTGGCCGGGGCGGCGGGCGAGGTCGTGGCGATCCGTACCGGCGGGCGGGAGTGGCGGCTGGAGCTGAGCACCGGCGGGGTCGGGTTCGGCCCGGCCGGCGATCCGGACGCCACTGTGGAGGGCGAGCCCGAGTCCGTGCTGCTCTGGGTATGGGGCAGGGACCCGGGGCCCGGAGTCACCGTCACCGGATCCGGCGACGCGGTAACCCTGGCCCGCGCCGCGCTGGCCGTGGGATCGCAATAGCGCCACCGGCCACGGCCGGGTCCGAGTTGTCGAGCGGCGAAACGGCTCCTAACCTCGGCGTATGGCCGCGTGGGGCTTCGCAGAGTCGACGGTGACACTGCTCGCCGTCGCGGCTCTGCCTGCCCTGTTACTGGAACTGCTCAGCTACCCCAGCCGCCTCGTCCGCCTCGCCGGGCGGTTGTTCGGCCGCCGCGACCCGGCGCACCGACGGCGCCCCCGGCCCGTTCCCCGTCCGCGGCCGGTGCGGCGGGTCGGGCTTGTTCGGCGGGCTGGGCTTGTTCGGCGGGCTGGGCTTGTTCGGGGGGCTGGGCGTGTTCGGGGGGCTCGGCGGGCCGGGCGGGCTGGGCCTGTTCGGGAGGCTGGGCCTGAGGGGCCGCCGATCGAGGAGCTGGCGATCCAGTTGCGCCGGCTTTCCGCGGTCCTCACGGCGCCCGGGCCGGTATCGTCGGTCCGCCGGTTCGGGGTCGAGCGGGCCTACGACGAGACCCTCGCGAAGGCGTGCGCCGCGCTCGGCATCGAGCAGGAACTCGGCGCGGTCGCCCCCGAGGACCGGGAGTTCGAGCGGCTCAGGGTGGAGGCCATGGTGCAGGAGGCGGGTGTGGTCCTGCGCGGCCCCGGCTACGGCGGCGCGCTGCCCCGCCGCAAGCGCGCACCCGGTACTGGCGACGGGCGCGGGTAGCCGGTGCGGCTGTTCCTGGCGGTCGATCCGTCGGTCGAGGCCGTCGAGGACCTGGCCCGCGTCGTGGATCGGCTCCGGTCGCCCGGCCGGTCGGTCCGGCCCGAGCAGTTCCACGTCACGCTGGCGTTCCTCGGCGAGGTCCCCGAGGAGTCGCTGGACACCGTCGCCGTCGTCGTGGGTGACGCCGCCGCGAGCGCCGAGCCCGGCCAGCTCAGGATCGGCGGAGGCGGCCGCTTCGGCACCACGGTCCTGTGGGCGGGACTGCGCGGCGATGTCGACGCCCTCCGCGGACTGGCCGACTCCCTCCGGTCGCTCCTGCGCGCCGCCGGGATCGGCCTCGACGAGCGCCCGTACCGTCCGCACCTCACCCTCGCCAGGCCGTCGCCCCGCACGACGACCGCCCAGCTCCGCGCGGACGTCGAACTCCTCGCCCGCTACCGGGGCCCGTACTGGCCGCTCGACCACGTCTACCTCGCCTGCAGCCACTTCCCGGCCCAGGCCCGCCACGAACGCCTCACCACTTGGCCCCTCGGCCCCTAACCTCACGCACGCCGAAGTGGGCGCCGTCCGGAGTACCTGTTAGAGCGTCCGCCAATAGGTCACCGGATTCGTTTGGTGGTGGGTCTTGTGGGCCATCGGTAGTGGGTCCAGGCGCTGCTGATGAGGTTGCGGATGGTGACGAGGGTGCTGGCGAGGGAGAGGTAGAAGGTGATGATCG
>JAOPVE010000013.1 GCA_025963185.1 Actinomycetes bacterium | reverse complement strand
CTCGGCGTCTCCGTCCCCGCCGGGGCGCGCGACCTCGCGACCGGGGGTCCCAGCCCGCGCCTGCTGCCGGACTACGGGCCGGTGCTTGCCCGGCTGCGGCCCGATCCGGCGGGGTACCCCGAGGTGGGGCCCGTGCCCGCACTCGCCGTCGCCGCGCGGGCGCGGCTCGCCGCCGACGGCGTCCCGGCCGAGCACCTCACGGTCACCAGTGGCGCCCTCGACGGCATCGAGCGCTGCCTCGTCGCCCACACCAGCCCCGGCGACCGGATCGCCGTCGAAGACCCCGGCTGGGCCAACCTCCTCGACCTCGTCGCCGCGCTGGGGCTCGACCCCGTGCCGGTGCCGGTCGACGGCGACGGGCCGGATCCCGCCGGGCTGCGCAAGGCCCTCCACCAGGGCGTCCGCGCCCTGATCGTCACCAGCCGCGCGCACAATCCGACCGGGGCCGCGGTGTCCGGGCCGCGCGCGGGCGAGCTCAGGGCGATCCTCGCGGGCTACCCCGACACGCTCGTCATCGAGGACGACCACGCCGCCGAACTCGCCGGGGTGCCGCTGCACACCCTCGCCGGGGCCACCCCACACTGGGCCGTGATCCGGTCGGCGAGCAAGCCGTACGGTCCCGACCTGCGGCTCGCGCTGCTCGCCGGGGACGAGCGCACGGTCAGCCGGGTCCAGGGGCGGCAGCGGCTCGGCGCGGGGTGGGTCAGCCACGTGCTCCAGGGGCTCGCCGTCGGGCTGTGGGCCGATCCGGCGGTCGCGGACGTGGTGGAGCGGGCCCGCGCCACCTACACGTCCCGGCGGGCGGAACTGCTGGCCGCGCTCGCCGCCGAGGGCGTCGAGGCGACCGGGCGTACGGGGCTCAACGTGTGGGTCCCGGTACACGACGAGACCACCGCCGTGGCCGCGCTCCGCGACTCCGGCTGGGTGGCCGCGCCGGGAGCGCGGTTCCGGATCCGCAGCGGGCCTGGCCTGCGGGTCACGATCAGCACGCTGGGTGACGACGAGATCGCACCGCTCGCACGAGCCATCGCCGGGGCCGTGAAACCCCACGCCACCGGCCACGGCGCCTGACAGGATCGGACCATGGACCAGCACCTCTACGAGACCGACCACAACGCCTTCCGCGACCTCTGCCGCCAGTTCTACGCCCGCCACGCGACCCCGCACCACGCGGACTGGGAGAAGGCGGGCATCGTCGACCGGCGCGTGTGGACGGCCGCCGGCGAGGCCGGGATGCTGGGGACGGACGTCAGCGAGAAGTTCGGCGGCGGCGGCCAGCGCGACTTCCGGTTCAACGCGGTCGTCTGCGAGGAACTGATCGCCGCGGGCTGCACCGGCCTCGGGTTCGGGCTGCACAACGACGTCGTCGGGCCGTACCTCACCACGTTCACCACGCCCGAGCAGCAGGAACGCTGGCTGCCCGGATTCTGCTCCGGCGAGATCATCACGGCGATCGCCATGAGCGAACCCGCCGCCGGCAGCGACCTGGCCGGGATCCGGACCGTGGCCCGGCCGGACGGCGACGGCGGGTACGTGCTCAGCGGATCCAAGACGTTCATCACCAACGGCATCAACTCCGACCTGGTGATCGTGGTCGCCAAGACCGATCCGGCCAAGGGCGCGCACGGGATCTCGCTGCTCGCCGTCGAGCGCGGGATGCCCGGGTTCGAGCGCGGCCGGAACCTGGAGAAGGTCGGGCTCAAGGCGCAGGACACCGCGGAGCTGTTCTTCGACGAGGTCCGGGTGCCGGCCGCGAACCTCATCGGAGCCGAGAACCAGGGCTTCTACCACCTCATGCAGATGCTGCCGCAGGAACGGCTCTCGATCGCGGTCGTCGCGGTGGCCGCCAGCGAGATGATGGTCGCCGCGACCACCAAGTACGTGCAGGGCCGCGAGGCGTTCGGGCGGACCGTCAGCAAGTTCCAGGCCACCCGGTTCACCCTCGCCGAGCTCGCCACCGAGGTGACGATCGCCCGCACGTTCCTCAACCACTGCATCACCGAGCACAACGCCCGGCGTCTCACCGCCGCCGACGCGGCCATGGCCAAGTGGTGGACCACCGAACTGCAGAACAAGGTCGCGGACCGCTGCGTCCAGCTCCACGGCGGCTACGGCTACATGCTCGAATACCCGATCGCCAAGGCCTGGCTGGACTCCCGGGTCCAGAGCATCTACGGCGGCACCACCGAGATCATGAAGGAGATCGTTGGACGTTCCCTCGGCCTCTGAGCGCGCCGTTGCCGCACCGCCGGACGTGGCCTCGGTGCAGCGGCGGACCGTCGCGCTGCTGGCCGCCGTCCAGGTGCTCGGCGGCATGGGCGTGGCCATCGGCATCACGGTGAGCACGCTGCTCGCGGCGAACCTCGCCGGGGCGTCCTTCGCCGGGCTCGCCTCCAGCATGGGCGTCGTCGGCGCGGCCGTGATCGCGGTCCCCGCCTCGCGGATCATGGACCGGCTCGGCCGCCGCCCCGGGCTCGCGGCCGCGTACTGCGCGGCCGTCGCGGGAGCCGTGCTCGTCGTCGTCGCGGGCACCGTGCACTCGTTCGGCCTCGCGCTCGCCGGG
>JAOPVE010000009.1 GCA_025963185.1 Actinomycetes bacterium | reverse complement strand
GGTGGCCAGGTTGGGGGAAGCAGGCCTGGCTGCCCGCGCTCGTC
The DNA here is from genome assembly GCA_025963185.1 of Actinomycetes bacterium. Classification (GTDB taxonomy): domain Bacteria; phylum Actinomycetota; class Actinomycetes; order Mycobacteriales; family Cryptosporangiaceae; genus RYN-140. Next base: position 6,015 of record JAOPVE010000009.1, on the reverse strand, counting down.
GGCGGCGTATACGAGCTGGGTGCCGGCGTCGACGAGGAGGCGGCTGAGAACGAGGACAGGTGGCGCGGAGCTTCCCGACTTCGTCGAGTACACCGTGCCCGCCGGACCAACACTCCACATCATCGACGACCCACGCATACCCTTCCTCGCCGTCCACGGGTCCGACGGCCTCAACCTCTTGCGACCGGTGCACCGCTTCGCCCCGGAGTATCTGAACCGCGCGCACGTGATCGCGCGCGCGGAGATCGCCTGTGGCATGACGCCCCCAGACATATTCGTTGTGCCCCCGGTGTCCTTCGTCAAAGGCGAGCCGGAGCTGAGGCTCACCCTGAGCGGGATGCGCGAGCCGTTGACGTTCCGGCCAGGTCGTTGAGCGTCGGCGAGCGGGGTACCGCAGCTGATCGCAGGCTGACGCCCGAGGACAGTCCGGACCCGACTCAATCCAGTAGCCTTCCTCGGTCACCTGGGCCACGGCTGCGTCTTCCGCCTGCTGCACCGAGAGGATGCGCGCCCGGTCGTTGCCCGTGTCGCCCGGCTCCGCCGCCAGCTCGATGAACTCCGCGATCGGCATACGGAGGCTCGGTCTGTACCGGCAAGGGGTTCTCTCCGGGGGTGCAGTTCGGGATTGGATTGGGGCCGGACTGGACGTAGTGCGCGGTCATGTTGCCATCTGTGGGGGTGTGTAGCCAGGTGCGGGCCGAGCGGGAGGCGGCGGCCGGGCTTCGCGCCGAGGAGGAGAGCGCGTGACTGCGGGCCGAGCTCACCCGCGTCGGCGAGCCCCGGCCGCTGCACCCGGACGACCTGCGCACGCACGCTGGTGGCGGCGCTCGCGGGCCCCCAGGGGTCCGGGGGAACGGCGACGGGCCCTACGTCCGGGTGAGGCCTCGCCTCACCCGGCCCGTCATAACGGAGGGCAGCCGGACGCGCGGGAAACCTCGCGAAGGCCGAGGCCTCCCGCGCGTCCGGGAGTCAGCGGCCGGTGGGGCGGTGCAGGTACCGGCCCGTGGGCTCCCCGAGGACCTCGCCGCCGTCGAAGATCCGCTTGCCGCGCAGGAACGTCGTGGTGACCGTCGAACCGATCTCCAGCCCGCGGAACGGCGTGTACTCCTGCGTGGACTCGGAGTCCGCGGGGTCCACGACGTAGGAGCGGTCCGGGTCGACCAGAGCGATGTCCGCGTCGAAGCCGGGCGCGATGTCGCCCTTCGTCGGCAGGCCGAGGCGCTGCGCGGGGTTCCACGCGGTCAGCTCGGCGATCCGGGAGAGCGCGAGGCCGCGCTTGCGGCCCTCGCCGACGAGCCCGGGCAGCAGGTACTCGGTGCCGCCGAAGCCGGACTTGGCGGCGAACACGTCGTCCTTGTCGTCCCCGAACTTCAGCTCCTCCTTGCAGCACGCGTGATCGGACACGACCCAGCTGACGTCCCCGGCGAGCAAATGCTCCCACAGCGCCTCGACGTCCGCGCGCGGGCGCAGCGGCGGGTTGACCTTGCCACCGATTCCGTCCGCCGTCGTCACGTCGGCGAGCAGGTGCCCGATGGTGACCTCGCGCCGGAAGTCGACGTGCGGGAAGGTCCGTGCCATCAGCATCGCGGCCTCCATCGCCTTGGCGGACGACAGGTGCAGCAGGTTGATCGTCGGCAGCTTCGTCTCGTGTGCGAGGTAGGACGCGATGGTCACCGCGAGGCCCTCGGAGTGGGGCGGCCGGGACGCGCTGTAGGCCTCGAGCCCGGACAGCGAGCCCTCCTCCTCGACGATCCTCGTGTAGGCGGTCATGATCTCGGCGGTCTCGCAGTGCAGGGACAGTGAGATCTGGTCCGCGATCTCCGGGTTGGCCTCGCGGGCGGCCTGGATGCCGCGCATGACGAACTCGAAGTGCGCGATGTCGTAGCGCTCGCCCTCGGGGATCATGAGGAACGAGTTCTGGTCCGCCGAGCGGCCGTGCAGGCCGTGGCTGCCGTAGAACATGAAGATCTTGAACGAGGTCACGCCGTGCTCGCGGACCAGCGCGGGGATCTCGTCGATGTGCGAGCGCTGCATCGGCGCGAGATGGAACGCGTAGTCGACGTGACTGCGGCCCTCGGCGGCGGCGAGGACCTCGGGGAACACCTCGGCGTAGCTGCCGCCGCGGTTGAGGTAATACTGCCCGGTGCGCATGTAGGTCAGCGACGTGGTGACGCCGCCCTGGGCGCAGGCCCGGGACTCGGTGACGGTGTCGTCGGACAGCGGGTTGTAGATCCCCCAGTGCTGGTGGGCGTCGACGACGCCCGGGAACGCGAGCAGCCCGCGCCCCTCGTGCACGACGGTGCCCTCCGGGACGTCGATCCGCGGAGCGACCTCGCTGATCACGCCGTCGGTCACGGCGATGTCGCCGGCCTCCGGCTCGCCGCCGCCGGGACGGACGACGCGGACGTCGCGGAGGATCAGGTCGGGGTTGCTCATGGGCACCTCTTCGAGAACGTGGTCGATGGCAGGGATGCGGTTGCGGGGACGGGCGCGGCCGTGCGGGCCAGGTGCCCGGCGGCAAGGTAGGCGAGGCCGAGCGCGGGCAGCAGCCCGTTCCCGGCGAGGTATCCGGCGGCGCCGTGCCCGGAGATCCCGACGGCGGCACCTCCGGAGGCGTAGAGCCCGGGCAGCGGGGTCCCGGCCGCGTCGAGGACGCGGGCGTCGCCGTCGACGAGCAGGCCGCCCTGGGTGTGGAACAGCGCCGGGACGATCTCGACGGCGTGCAGCGGCCCGGTCGGCTCGGCCTCGACGGAACGGCCGAACCGGTCCGCCGCCATCCCGCGGGTGACGGCGGCGAGCGCGGCGATCTCCTCGTCGAGGGCGCCGGAGGGGACCCCGATCGCGGTGGCGAGCTCGGCCACGGTGGCGCCGCTGCGGACCGCGCCCGCGGACACGACGTCCCGGTAGTCGGTGAAGCTGCGGCACAGGGCGTCGATACGGTCGTCGAAGATCATCCAGCCACGGCCGCCCGGCTGCGCCGCGAGGGTCGCGGCGAACTCGGAGTAGCCGGTGGTCTCGTCCCCGAAGCGGCGGCCGGAGCGGTTCACGACCGCGGCCCCGTGCATGACGGCGGTCCAGGTCAGCAGGGTCTGCGCGGCGGCGGAGAGCGCGGCGTGGCCCTGGTAGGCGTCGAGGCAGCCGGTGGCGGCGCCCTGCGCGGCGCCGATCCGCAAGGCGTCCCCGCGGGAGTGCTCGCTGCCGTGGTAGTGCGCGTCGGCGATCTCCGGCAGGTGGGTCCGCACGAGGTTCCGGTCCGCCCCGAAACCGTTGGTGGCCAGCAGGAGCGCCCGGGCGGTGACCTCCTCGCGCACGCCGTCCGGGCGGGCGAGGACGGCGATCCGCGTACCGTCCGGACCGGGCACGGCGTCGACGAGGCGGCACGGCGCGAGCAGGTCGATCCGGTCGTGCGCGGCCACGGCGTCGACGAGGTACCGCAGGAGCACCGAGCCGTGCCGGCCGGGCACGGTGTGCACGCGCGGCGCGGAGTGGCCGGGGTAGCTGAAGTCCGTGGGCAGCTCGATCGGCATGCCGACGTGGTCCGCGAGCCATTCGACGAGCTCCGCGCCGACGTGGGCGAGGGCCCGGGCGACGGTCCGGTCCGCGGTTCCGTGGGTCTTCGCCTCGACGTCGGCGAGGAACCGCTCGGGGGAGTCCTCGATGCCGGCGGCGGCCTGGAACCGCGACCCGGGCCCCGGGACCATCGCCGTGGACATCGAGGTGTTGTTGCCGCGCGTGAACTGCGGGTCCGCCTCGACCACCAGCACGTCGAGGCCCAGCTCGGCGGCGCGGAGCGCACCGGCGAGACCACCGCCCGCTCCGGCGACGACGAGGTCGACGTCCGTCATGCCGTTCCTCCGTTCCGCTGAAAGAAACAGCCTCCGCGCTCCTTCGGTTCGAGATGACACCACTCTAGCTGCGGTTATGCAAGCCTCGGTGGCCCAGTTCTTGACACGGACCTGTGTCGTGGTCAGTCTTTGTTCCGGTAAGCGGGACGACGATCGGGGTACCTGATGGCGGAGACGGCCGGCGGCACCGGCGCCACGGAACGGGTGGCGGACGTGCTGCTCCTGTTCACCGACGGGCCGCGGACCCTCGGGGTGACCCGGGTGTCCCGCGAGCTGGGCCTGTCCAAGGCCGTGGTGCACCGGATCCTGCAGTCGCTCACGAGCCGTGGCCTGATTGCCTACGACACCGCCTGCCGGGAGTACCGCCTCGGCCCGGCCGCCGCGGCCCTGGCCGGACGCGCGCTGCGGGACTCGGACCTGCGGGCGGCGGCGCTGCCCCAGCTCACCGAGCTGCGGGACCGCCTGCACGAGACCGTCACCGTCAGCGCCAGGATCCACGGCGGGCGCGTCTACCTCGACCAGGTCGTCGGGACGCACGAGATCACCATGTCCGTCGAGCTCGGCCGGCGGTTCCCGCTGCACGCCGGCTCGTCCGGCAAGTGCATCCTCGCCCACGCGCCGGCGGACGAGCTGGACCAGCTCGTCACCGCCGCTCTGCCCGCCCTCACCAGTGCGACGATCACGGACCCGGACGCGCTGCGGGTCGAGCTCGACGGGATCCGGGACCGCGGTTACGCGGCGTCGGCCGGGGAACGGCAGGCGGACGCCGGATCGGTCGCCGCCCCTGTGTTCGGTGCTTCCGGGGACGTGGTCGGCGCGATCTCGGTGTGCGGGCCGCGGTTCCGCGTCACCGACGAGTTCGTCGCCGCCACCGCACCCGAGGTCGTCGCCGCGGCCGCCCGGGTCACCGCCCGTCTCGGCGGCCGGGTCCCTGTTCCGACCACCTCTGGTCTCACCACCACCGGAAGGATCTTATGACCCAGGACGTCAGCAGCCCGCTCCCGGACACCCCGGACGCGCTCGCGGGCCTGCGGGTGCTCGACGCGTCCACCCTGTTCGCCGGGCCGCTCGCCGCTACCCTGCTGGGGGACCACGGCGCCGAGGTCATCAAGATCGAGCACCCGCGGGGCGATCCCGCCCGCACCCACGGCGCGCAGCGCGACGGTGTCGGGCTGTGGTGGAAGATGCTGTCCCGCAACAAGAAGGCCATCACGCTCACGCTCTCCACGCCGCGCGGGCAGGAGCTGTTCCGCGAGCTCGCCGCCGATGCGGACGTGGTGATCGAGAACTTCCGGCCCGGCACCCTGGAGCGCTGGGGGATCGGCTGGGAGGAGCTCTCCGCCCGCAACCCTCGGCTCGTCCTGGCCCGCGTCACCGGGTTCGGCCAGTTCGGCCCGTACTCCACGCGCCCCGGCTTCGGCACGCTCGCCGAGGCGATGAGCGGGTTCGCCGCCATCACCGGCGAGCCGGACGGGCCGCCGACGCTGCCGCCGTTCGGGCTGGCGGACGGGGTCGCCGCGCTCACCACCGCGTTCGGCATCATGACGGCACTGCGGGCCCGGGACACCACCGGCCGCGGCCAGGTCCTGGACATGGCGATCATCGAGCCGCTGCTGCACCTGCTCGGCCCGCAGATCATCGCCTACGACCAGCTCGGGGTCCTGCAGCCGCGCACCGGGAACCGCTCCGCCAACAACGCCCCGCGCAACACCTACCGCTGCTCGGACGGCCGGTGGGTCGCCGTGTCCACCAGCGCCCAGTCGATCGCCGAGCGCGTGATGCGCCTGGTGGGGACGCCGGAGCTGATCGACGAACCGTGGTTCGCCACCGGCGCGTCGCGGGCCGAGCACGTCGAGGAGCTCGACGCGGCGGTCGGCGCCTGGATCGCGGAGCGGGACCGGGATGAGGTGGTCGAGGCGTTCGAGAAGGCCGAGGCCGCGGTCGCGCCGATCTACACCGCCGCGGACGTGCTCGCGGACCCCCAGTACGCGGCGCTCGGCAGCATCGTCCGGATGGACGACGAGGAGCTCGGCGAGATCCGTTTCCAGAATGTGCCATTCAGGTTGTCCGAGACCCCGGGCAAGATCCGCAGCACCGGGCCGCGGCTCGGCCGGGACACCGCGGAGATCCTGGGCCGCCTCGGCGTCGACGCCGCGGAGCTGGAGCGCCT
>JAOPVE010000539.1 GCA_025963185.1 Actinomycetes bacterium | reverse complement strand
GGCCCCCCACCAGAAGACCACCGGCCCCCAGCAAAGGTTCACCCACTTCCGCTAACCACCCCCTGACGAAGTGCGGTAACTGTGGCCGGTCCCGACCGGCCTCAGTTACCGCACTTCCCGGTCCGGGGGCACGCCTGTGTCAGCGAGGATCCCCAGCCGCGCCGCTGCACGAGCCGACCGCCAACCGAAGTGTGTGCCGTTGTGCCGCCTATGGCCGGTCTAGCGGCACGCGCTTCGGTTGGTCGGTGTGTCCGGAGTGGAGGCAGCCCCTGGTTACGGGAGACGAGTCCGCGGGGCGGCGGGTGTGGAACGGGCTGGTGGGGGTGGTGGTCTGTTGTGGGTAGGGAGAGTGTGGAGGAACTGGTGCATACCGATGCGCATTCGGGTGTCAATTCGTTAATCGTTATTGACACATCGGAAACCTGTCGTTAAACAACCCGAGAGAGCGCTCTCACGGCATCGCGCCGGGGGCCTCTCGTTTCCGATCGCGTCCCCACCGCACTGGGAAGTAGGCCCCATGGTCGCGTCTCTGTCCAGATTGAGCCGGTCGAACTCGGCTCGAATCCTCGTAGCACTCTTAGCCTCCGCCCTCGTCGCCGTCACCTGGGCAGCCACCCAGCGCGGGGCCGACGCCGCGGTTCCGCCGCCGCCGAGCGGCATGAGCCTCGTGTTCAGCGACGACTTCAACGGCACCGCCGGCACCGGGCTCAACCGCGCGGACTGGACCTACGACCTCGGCACGAGCTACCCCGGGGGAGCCGCCAACTGGGGTACCCACGAGGTCGAGACCGCGACCGACAGCACGAACAACGTGTACCAGGACGGCCAGGGCCACCTGGCGATCAAGCCGATCCGCGACGGAGCCGGTAACTGGACCTCCGGCCGCGTCGAGACCCAGCGCACCGACTTCGCCGCCCCCGCCGGCGGGAAGGTCCGCATCGAGGGATCGCTGCAGCAGCCCAACGTCAGCGGCGCCGCAGCGGCGGGCTACTGGCCCGCGTTCTGGACCATGGGTGCAGCCGCCCGCCCCGCCGGAGCCACCAACTGGCCCGGCATCGGCGAGTGGGACGTCATGGAGGACGTCAACGGCCGCAGCTCCGAGTTCGCCACGCTGCACTGCGGCGTCGCGCCGGGCGGACCGTGCAACGAGTTCAACGGCCTCGGCAGCGGTGAGAAGGCCTGCGCTGGGTGCCAGACCGGCTTCCACAAGTACGCGGTCGAGTACGACCGCAGCGTCTCCCCCGAGCAGCTGCGCTGGTACCTCGACGGCGTGCAGATCCACAGCGTGAGCGCGAGCCAGGTCGACGCGACGACCTGGAACAACGCCACCCACCACGGCATGTTCATCATCCTGAACGTGGCGATGGGAGGGGACTTCCCGGCGGCGTTCGGCGCTGCCCTGCCGACCGCGGCGACGCAGTCCGGTGTGCCGATGCTCGTCGACTACGTGGCGGTCTACCAGTCCGGTGGGACCCCGCCGACGTCCCCGCCGCCCAGCTCGCCGCCGCCGTCGATCCCGCCGAGCAGCCCGCCGCCCAGCATCCCGCCGAGCAGCCCGCCGCCGAGCAACCCCCCGGGCGGATCGCGCAGCGCGTACGCCACGATCGAGTCCGAGTCCTACGACGCCGGATCCGGGGTCATCAAGGAGACCAGCACCGAGAACGGCCAGAACATCGGCGCGGTCAACAACGGTGACTGGGTGCAGTACAACAACGTGGACTTCGGCACCGGCGGGGTCCGGGACTTCGTCGCCCGGGTGTCGTCGGGCGCCGGTGCGGGGACGAGCGGCCTGGTCGAGATTCGCGTCGGCAGCCGCACCGCCACCCCGATCGGCACCATCGCGGTCGGCAACACCGGCGGCTGGCAGTCCTGGCGGTCGATTCCGGGCAACGCCGCGAACGTCACCGGCAAGCAGACCGTCTACATGACCTTCACCAGTGGGCAGCCGAACGCCTATGCGAACGTCAACTGGTTCACGTTCCGCCACTGAGAAGATCCGCAGAAAGCACGAACGCTGGGCCCGGCCTGTGACAGGCCGGGCCTCGCGCGTGCACGGCTAGTTGAACGAGATGATCTTGCTGATCAGGCCGCCGCCGGGGTAGTCGAGCATCATCATCCCGGTGCGGTGGACCTCGGCGTGCACGTCGGTGCCCTGGTTGAGGTAGATCAGCAGGAACGGGTTGACGCCCTGCACACCGCCCCCGCCGCCGGCGACCTGGTATGGCTGGGCGAACAGGCTCGATCCGCTGCCGAAGTTGACGTACATCTTGCTCTGGTCGCCCGAGTTGGTGTCGTCGAGGTGCCGGCGCACCTGGTCGCGCTTGGTGGCGATCGCGCCGGTGTTCGCCACCGAGTAGTAGTCCTGGATGTAGGTGGACGTGCCGTCGTGCCAGTCCGCGAACTGGGCCAGCCCGTAGTTGCCGATCGGGCCTCCGTGCGGGCCGTTCATCACGGCGAGAACGATCTTTCCGCGGATCGCCCCGAGGGCCGGAGTCGGAGCCCACGCGGTGCGATCCGTGGACTTCTGCCAGAAGTGCTTGACGGCGGCCGCGTTGTGGTCGCGGTAGGAGTCGAAGACATCCTGGAAGCTGGACTGGCCGCTGGCGTCGGTGCAGGATCCGAACTCGCCGGTGCACTCCTGCTTGAGGCGCATCACGACGGACTCACTGGGGTGGCGGTCGAGGAACGCGCCCAGGGCGTTCAGCACGTCGTCGAAGTTCGCGTTCTGGTACACGGCGCCGTGGTGGATCACGAGGGTGTTGCCGTCGCTGATCCGCGCACGGATGTCGATCATCCGGATCCCGGCGTTGAGCTGGGTCGCGAGCGTCGCCCCGCTGTCGCCGTAGTTCTCCTGCGTCTCGGTCAGCGATCCGCCGTGGATCGCCATCGTCTCGTGCGTCCCCGGGATCGAGATCGACGCGAGGCTGCGGGAGTCGGGCAGCGCGCGCATCCAGTCCGGATTGCTGGTGCTGGTCAGGGTCCGGTACGACGGATCGGCGGCCAGCGCGGTGCCGGGCGTCAGGGCGATCGCCGCCACACCCCCGACCGCCGCCGCCACTACCAGGGCGCGCCACCGTCTCCCGGCGGGACTTCCGTACGCGGTGTGCGGCATCGCGGTCTCCGATCAGTCACGGCACCCGGCGGTGCCTGCCCCGGCCGGGCGCCGGGGTGGCGGCTCGGTCGCGATCCACGAATCTCGTGGCGCGGACGTTAGCGGCAGAAACGGCCGAAAGAAGGGGTTATCGGAAACCGAAATTACGGACAGATTTCGAACCGCCGGTGAACGGCCGGCGGGCGATCACCGGCCGTGACCGGCCTTGTTCGGTGGGTGTGCGCGCACAGGTGTCGGTGCCCCCGAACGACGAAGTGCGGTAACCATGGCCGGTGGGGACCGGCCGCGGTTACCGCACTTCGCGGAAGGAGCGGAGGAGCGGAAGTACTAGTTCCAGCCGGAGCCGCTCCAGCCCGCGCCGTTCCAGGCGACCGATGCCCACGCGGACTCCGACCACGCGCGCCCGGACCAGGCCCGGCCCGACCACGCCCGCCCGGACCACGACGAGACGCCGCTCGCGCCGGCCGCGTAGCCGCTGCCCGTCATGGTCCGGCCCATCCACTGGCCGCTCGTGTTCCAGGCCCAGGTGTTGGTGGCCGCCGCGGCCCAGTTCGTCGTGCTCAGCGGCCCGAAGATGTCGGACTCGCCGCGCAGCTCGGTCGTGCCGTCCGAGACGTGGACCGTCCCGCGGGCACCCTCGAGCGTGCCCAGCCCAGTGGACTTCGGCCAGGTCTGCGCCGTCGTCGAGCCGGTGTCGGCGCGGGCCGCGCGCAGGTCCATGGCCTTGATACCGGTGTCCGCCGCGCCGGTGCTGGTGATCGGCCGGGCGTTGCGCATCAGCAGCCGCTTGACCTGGTCGGGGGTCAGCGTCGGGCGCGCGTCGAGTAGCAGCGCGACCGCACCCGCCGCGAGCGCGGTGGCCTGCGAGCTGCCGCTGCCCTTGAACTCGTTGCTGCCCACGCGGGCGGCCGGGAACGCGGTGTCGGCGACACAGCCCGGCGCCCGCAGCGAGAGCAGGCTGCGGCCGGGCACGACCAGGTCGAGCTTGCGGCTGGAGTCGCCGCGGCTGCTGAAGTCGGCGATCTCGTCGTCGCCGAGTGTTGTGGTGCCCATGGTGTCCAGGGCTCCGACGGCGATGACGTACGGATCCGTGGCCGGGTTGAGCAGTCGCGTCGCGCCCCCGCTGTTGCCGCCGGCGGCGACCACGACGATGCCCGCCCGCCACGCGCTCTCGACCGCGTGGGCCAGCGGATCGAGCTGCGGGCTCTGCACACCGTCGGTGCCGTAGGCCAGCTCGATGATCCGGATCTTGGCCGACGGATCGTCACTGCGGTGCGCGACAGCCCAGTCGATCCCGGCGATGACCTGGCCGACGTCGACGGCCCCGGTGGCGGATCCGACCTTGATCGAGGTGAGCTTGGCCCCGGGCGCGGCACCGCCGCCGAAGTCGCCAGCGCGGCGGCCGACCATGATCCCGGCGAGGTGGGTGCCGTGGCCGTCGCGGTCGAGATAGCGGGTGGCCGGGTCCTGGCTCTCGAACGACAGGTCCGGGCCGTTGACGACGTTCCCGCCGGTCAGGCCCGCGACCGGGGCTACCCCGGTGTCGATCATGGCGATCCCGATGCCCTTGCCGTCGTACCCGGCGGAGGTCAGCGTGGATCCGCCCAGGGCGTCGACGGCGGCCGAGATCGTGGTGCCGGTCGCCGTGGACGCCGTGTCGTGCCAGCCGATACCCGCGAGGAACCACGGGAGTGACACCTTCTTCACCGCGGCCTGAGCCGGTGCCATGGGCGCGAGTGCGCCGACGCCGGCGACGAGCAAGCCCGCCAGCGCCGTCGTCGCGGCCCGGGGCAGCCAGGAGTGATTCATCGGGGTCCTCTCGTCGATCAGTCACTCCAAGGTCACTCAGCAACCACGGAAAGTGAAGAGCGGAGAGCGCATTCCAGCCGACGGCCGCCCCGGGAGCGGCCGATCCGGCGGCCTGACCAGCCTGAACGGCCCACCTCGCCG
>JAOPVE010000537.1 GCA_025963185.1 Actinomycetes bacterium | reverse complement strand
CTCAAGCCGCTGCGCACCGGCCACCTCCGGCGCCGCCTCACGGTCGCCTTCGTGCTGGTCGCCGCCACCGCGGCGGCCGTGCTGGGCGCCAGCTCGTACGTGCTCGTGCGCAACGCCCGGCTGCAGGACTCGCTCGACCGCGCCGCGCAGGATGCTCGCTTCCAGTTGCTGCTCTCCCGCCAGTTTGTGCCCGTTCCGGCCAAGCGCGAGGACCTGCTCGCGAGCTTCGAGAGCACCGGTCACCACGTGGTGCTCGTGTCCGGGACGGAGCGCGCCGCCTCGGATCCCGATTACGACCCGGCGATCCCCGCTCGGCTGCGCGCCACGGCGGCGGCAGGTGGGCTCGGGTACGCACGGGTGAGCGACGCCGGGCGCGCGCTGCTGCTCGTCGGTGGCCGGGTACCGGGGACGTCCGCGCAGCTCTACACGGTCGCGGCCGAGGACACGGTCCGGGCGGATCTCGGCCAGCTCCGCAACGTCATCCTCGCCAGCTGGGCGGCCGTGGTGCTGCTCGCGGCGATGATCGGGCACGTATTGGCCCGGCGGATCCTCGATCCGGTCGCGCGGGCGGGTGCCACGGCGCGGTCGGTGGCGGAGGACCTGCTCGGCAGCCCGCCGGCCACCGGTCCCAGCGACGAGTTCGGATCGTGGGTCGCCACGTTCCACCAGCTCGCCACCGCGCTGCGGGAGCGGACCGCTGCCCTCGGCGAGGCCCGGGACCGCGAGCGCCGGTTCGCCGCTGGTGTCGCGCACGAGCTCCTGGATCCGGTGAGCGAGCTGGCCTCGTCCGCCGCTGCCCTGGACGGCCATCTCGACAGCCTGCCCGAACGGGTCCGGCGGCCGGTCCAGCAGCTCGCCACGGACGTGAGCCGCCTGCGGGCCCTCGCCGGAGGGCTGGCGGAGATCGCGCGCCTCGACGCGGGTGGGGAGCTCGTCCGCGAGGTGCCGGTGCGGCTCGAAGCGCTGGTCCGCGAGGTGGTCGCGGCCCACGGCTGGCTCGGCGTGCAGGTGCTGGTGCTGAGCCGCGGCGCGGCCGGACCTGAGGACGTCGAGCTGTGGACCGATCCGCAGCGGGCCGGCCGGATCCTCGAAACCCTGATCGGCAACGCCCTCGAGCATGGGGGCGCGGAGGTGCGCGTGACGCTGGAGCGCGCGGGCGACTCGATCCGCGTGCTGGTCTCCGACCGGGGTCCGGGGATCGCGCCCGAGCACATCCCGCATCTGTTCAGCCGGTTCTACAAGGCGGATCCGGCGCACGCAGACGGGACGGGCCTTGGACTGGCGATCGCCCGGGCGCACACCAGCCTGCTGGGCGGCGAGCTGCACGTGCGCAGCGAGGTGGGGATCGGCACGGAGTTCCAGCTCGCCCTCCCGGTGAGCAATCCCGCGCTGCGGCCGCGGCGCGACGGCGAACCACGGACGGAGGCGATCCGGTGACTGGCTCTTCCTCATCGCCACGGCTTCTCCGTAGGCTCGTGATGCCCGCGCTGGCGGCAGCCGCTGTGCTGGCGAGCGTGGCGGCGTGCGCCCCGCCGAGTTCCGGATCGCTGGGCCCCGCGCCCGACGCCGGGCTCGTCACCCCGGCCAGAGCGACCCCCGCCCCCACACCTGGGACCGCCGCCGCGGGACAGGCAGCCGTCGCGCGGACCGGGCCCACGGCATCGCCGAGATCCCGGCCCCGCCTGCTGCGATTCGAGGTGTGGCTCGCCCGGGGCAGCCGGCTCTTCGCCGCGGCCAGGGAGCGGCCCACCGAGATCACCACCGGGCGGCTGGCGCTCGGCGCGCTCGCCGACGGGATGACCGCGGCCGAGGCTCGGGCCGGGGTCCGCACCGCGATCGCGCCCGGATCGCAGTTCGGTCTCTCGCTGGCCGGTGGCGTCGCTACGGTCGATCCGCCCGCCTCGTTCTACGCCGGAAGCCCGCAGGCCGTGCGGATGCGCCAGGCGCAGGTCGTCTTCACCCTCACCCAGTACCCGACCGTGTCCTCGGTGGTGTTCCGGGCGGGCGGATCGGTGCGGACGCCGCGGCTCACCCGATCCGCCTACGCGGCGCTGCTCCCGCCGATCGTCGTCACGGCACCCGCGGTCGGCGCGGCCGTCAGCAGCCCCGTGCTGATCAGCGGCACCGCGGCCGTGTACGAGTCGACCGTGAGCGTGCGGATCCTCACCACCGACGGATCGGAGATCGCGACCCGGTTCACCAGCGCCACGGCCGGGAGCGGGGCACGCGGGATGTACTCGGTCGCGCTGCCGTATCAGGTGAGCGGCCCGCAGCCCGGGATCGTCGAGGTGTTCGAGGTCTCGGCGAGGGATGGCGCGCGCCTCAACGCCGTCCGGATCCCCGTCACTCTCTCGCCCTGACCGGACATTCTTCGCCGACGGCACTTTCCGGCCCGATCCGCGTTCCAGACCCGATCCCGCTGGCAGACCTGATCCGGGTACCGGACGCGATCCGGCCGGCGGGACGGGCCGGCAGCAGCAGCGCACTGGACCGCGCCCGGACGACCGAGCTGCGCTCCTCGCCGGTGGCCGAAGGGACCGCCGCAGCGCGGGCGACGGGGACTGCACACCGGGCCCAGGGCTACTCGGCGATTGAGGGAAAGGCTGCCCTTCCAGGTAGCATTCCCGCTGGGAGGCCGCACCGTGAGCGATCTGATCGACACCACCGAGATGTACCTGCGCACGATCCTCGAACTCGAAGAAGAGGGTGTCACGCCACTGCGGGCCCGGATCGCCGAGCGACTGCACCAGAGCGGCCCCACCGTCAGCCAGACCGTGGCGCGGATGGAGCGCGACGACCTCGTCACCGTGCAAGGCGACCGGCACCTCGAACTGACCGCCACGGGCCGCCACCGGGCCGTCGCCGTGATGCGCAAGCACCGCCTCGCCGAGCTGCTGCTGGTGAACGTCATCGGCCTGGAGTACGAGGCCGCGCACGACGAGGCCTGCCGCTGGGAGCACGTGATGAGCGACGAGGTCGAGCGCAAGGTCTACGAGCTGCTCGGCCGCCCGAGCGTCTCGCCGTACGGCAACCAGATCCCTGGCCTGTCCGAGCTGGACTCCGCCGCTGGCCCGGGGATCGAGATGTCCGTGATGTCCCTCGCGACGGCCCCGGCGAACGGCCCGGTCGTGGTCCGGCGGATCAGCGAGCAGCTCCAGAAGGAGCACGAGCTCATCCACCTGCTGCACGAGGCCGGGGTCGAGCCCGGTGCCCTGGTGACGATCAGCCGGTCCAGCTCCGAGGTGGCACTCACCCGGGGCAACGCGACGGTACGGATCCCCCGCTCGATGGCGCAGCTCGTGTTCGTCTCGGCGAACTGAGAGCCGGTCCACCAGCCAGCCCGATCCCGGGGAGCACGCGCAGGTACCCAGTGGCGCTGCCGTGCGGTAGTGACAACCCGGGGCAGTCAGCGAGCGGCGGTGGCGTGGGCAAGCTGGATCAAGCCGGGCAGCGCGGCGCTCGCCGCCGACGGGCTGGTGCCGGGCGGAGTGCCGTACGTCAGCGTGACGAGCGCGTTCTTCGTCAGCCAGCCGACCTCGGCGGACGGGCCAGCTCCCGCGCCCCCCGGTGCGAGCTGGCTGTACGCGGCGAGGCCGAGCCCCGCCAGGGCCTTCCCAGTACTGGGCTGGTAGTCCAGCTTGAACGACTCGGCGTCGATCGTGGTGGGCGCGGTCGACAGCGTCAGGTCGGAATCGCCACCGGACTGCTGGAGCACGCACACCTGCTCGCGCCCGGGCGTCCCGGTGGCGGCGGCAACGGCGAACTCCGTGCCGATCGCCTTCTTCACACCGGCGAAGTCGAGCTTGGTGCATATCCCGCCCGCCGCCGCGGCCGGAGCGATGCTGCGGATCGGTAAGGGATCCCCCGCAGGCCCACCCGGCGAGGCGGCGGTCCCCGGTGCCCCGGGCGATCCGGCGCCAGCCGATTCGGACGGCTCCGGCGATGCGCTCTGACCGAGCCCGCCCGCCGCCTGCGTGACCTGTGGCAGCGCCTTGAACTCCCCGCTGCTGCCACCCGAGGCCGCGCAGCCCGCGGCCAGAACGAGGCCGGCCATCGCGACGGCCAGCTGCGTGAATCCGCCCCGGTTCGGCACGGTTCCCCTTCCAGTCCTCAACGCGTCCTGTGCTGAGCACGCCCGGCCGCCCAGTGCTGAGCACGTCCGCGTACCCAGCACTCCGCATCGCCACATGCTCGCTGCGTGCTCCCAGTAGCCGCCGCGTGAGCATCCACAAGGGAACGATCCGCGGTGGTGTGACCGTCATCATCACCCATCGCCGCCACTCGCCGGCTGGCAGCCCGGCCCACCACCGGCTGGACCGTCGCCGGCCAGCGCAGCGACCACCGAATTGGCCATGCGGACGATATCCGGCGGGCTGATGCCGTAGTCGAGCGCATCGTTGAGCAGCCCGGCGAGCGCGTACGCCGGATCGCACTTCAGCGCCCGGTCGGTGCACACCCGCGCGAAGGCGCCGTCGCCTCGTGCGTAGGCGTACATGCCGAGGATGGTGGCTGCGGGCGCGACGTACGCGGGCAGCGCGCGCCTGGCGAGTTCGAGCCACAGGGATTCGGCCGCGCCGGAGAGCGGACCGCCGATCCATCGCAGGCAGCCGTCGCGGACCGCGGGGAGTGCGAGTGCGACGGCGTGGCTCGCGACCGCGCCGGCCGACAGCACGCCACCCCCGTCGGCCCGGCGCACCACCTCGGCGGCGATCGCGGTGACGCCCTCCGCGGCGGCGACGGCAAGGCCGCGCCGGCGGGCGAGCGCGTCCTGGGCCGATCCGGCACCGCCGAACGCGCGCTCCAGATCGGGGTCGGCCCGTGCGGGTTCCAGGGTTGCCACGAGCGCGGGCCTGCCGGGCAGCACGACCCGGCCCGCGGCCACGGTACCGACAGCGACTGACCCGCCGCCGACTGGAGGCGGGACGGTGCCCTCGGGCGGGCAGCATCCCCGGTCGGCGCACGTGTAGGACCAATACCGGCCGTCGCGGACGCAGAGCTGGTCGAGGACGGTCAGGCCGTGTCCGCGCAGCGCCCTCGCGGTGTGCTCGGCGAGACGCCTGCGGGGCAAACTTCCGGGATCGCCCGCCCTGGTCACGACGATGACCACGGCATGCGTCACCCCGTCGGTCACCGCGGATCGCGCCAGATGCGCCGCCATGGCCCTCCCGCCG
Organism: Actinomycetes bacterium; assembly: GCA_025963185.1. GTDB lineage: Bacteria > Actinomycetota > Actinomycetes > Mycobacteriales > Cryptosporangiaceae > RYN-140. The sequence goes on along the minus strand of JAOPVE010000537.1, from coordinate 8,620 downwards.
ACGGGCTCGGCGGCCGGATCCGGAAGGTCCCCGCGGATCGTCACCACCACCTCGGAGTGCCCCCGCAACCCGACCAGGACGATGCTCTCCTCCGGATGGAACCCGAGCAGGTACGGCAGCGCGGCCACCACGTGCCCAGGCCCGTCGATGTGCCGTGGGCCGTCGATGTGCCGTGGCCCGTCGACCGGCCCACCACTGCCGAGGTGTCCAAGACCGTGACCGTCCGCCCGCCCACGCCCGTCGATCCGGATCTGCCTGGGCGCGGCGGGTCGCCTAGCGACCGGCTCGGGACTACCAGCAGCGGATCCACTGCAAGCGGATCGGCCAGAAGCGGGTCGCTCAGGATCGGGTCGCTCGGGTAACGACTGCGGCGATGTCATGCGGTCGAGCCTCGGCGCGGCGGCGAGGTACGGCACCGCCCCGGACCGGATCTGTGGACAGCGGCTCGCTTGGGGACAGCGCGCACACGCGGGCCGGATCTCTGCTACGAGATACTTGAGTTGTCAAGCAGGGCACAACGAGAATTGCCGCGACGATCCGCTATCGGTTTTTGCAGGAAGATGCTGGTCAGCGCAGCGTGCCCGCGCGCCAGCCCTTCGCGGCTCTCGTGAGCGACTCGGCGCACGAGCGGTTTCGGCTGGCCCGCCGGGCCTCGGCGGCGCCCTCGGGCCCACCCCCGGCCAGGTAGTCGCGCCCCGCTGCCACCACGCGGAAGAACGCCGCGCCGCGCTCGAGCGCGACCGCCAGATCGCCGTCGTAGACGCCCGTGAGCACCGCATCCGCGAGGCTCGCGACCGCGGCGGGATCGGCGTCGTCGTGCACGCCCGCGACCACCTCGTCGACCGGCGCGAGGGCCCGCCCGGCACGGTACAGGCGCGAGACCTCGTCGCCGTGGTTTGTACACCACGTACGCAGCAGGTACAGGGTCCACAGCGCGCCCGGCAGGGTGTCCCCCGACACCCCGCGCCACAGCTCGGCGAGTGTGTCGAGGCCGACCGTCTCGGCGAGGCGGACCATGCGGTCACACGGCTCGGTGTCGCCCCGCCCGGCGGCCACGACAGCGGCCGCCGTGGCGTGCGCCAGTTCCAGGCGCGCGAACGGCTCGCCCTCGGCAGCGCTCGGCGCCAGCCGCTCGATGTCGGCGGCGAGCACTGGGCGTGGCATGCGGTTGCGGTCAGTCACGGTGAGACGTCCTCTGAGAGGGGGATCCGCTGACCAGGGTAAGCACCACCCGCCAAGTTCGCCGGGCATTGTGCGGATCCACGCACGGCACGACAGGGGCGCCAATACCGGGCTATCGTGATCGCAGCGCCGGTTCGATCCAGGCCCCCGGTCCCATTTTAAGTCGCCACGAGCGACCTTCCGCCGAGAGGCGACCCGGCGGGCCGGCGCACCGGACAGGTCGCTCCGCCGCTGGTGGGGCGGCCTTTCCATTGCCCTCACCCAGTGTCACTTCAGGGATATCCACAGGCGCGGGGGCGTCCGGAGCGAACTGACGCCCGCTCTCGCTACGGTAAGGCGGTGCGAGCGGACCAGGCCACTGCGGAGGCCACCAACCCGGTGCGGCTGCCCAGGCGGCTGCCCGACGCCCTGCGTGCCATCGGCGCCAGGCTGATCTTCGCGCTGTTCCTGGTGCTGCTGATCGCCGCCGTGGTGTACACGGGGCGGTCCGGCTACCGGGACGTGAACGTGAACGGCGACGGGAACGGCCTGAGCCTGCTCGACGCGGCCTACTACGCGGTCGTGACGCTCTCGACCACCGGCTACGGCGACATCACCCCGGTGTCCGAGTCGGCGCGGCTAGTCAGCATCCTGCTGGTCACCCCGGCCCGCATCCTGTTCCTGATCATCCTGATCGGCACCACGCTGGAGGTGCTGACCGAGCAGTACCGCAACAACGTGCGGCTGATGCGGTGGAGGAAGCGCGTGAAAGACCACGTCATCGTCTGCGGGTACGGCACGAAGGGCCGCAGCGCGGTCAACGCACTGCTCGAGGACGGCATCGCGAAGGACCGCATCGTGATCGTCGAGCGGGACGCCGCGTCGGTCCGGCAAGCGGCGACGGCCGGCTTCGCCGTGATCGAAGGATCGGCCACCCGGGCCGCGGTACTCACCGAGGCGCACGTGGCCCGCGCCAAGGCAGTGATCGTCGCGGCGCACAGCGACGAGGCCGCGGTACTCATCACGCTGACCGCCCGGCAGCTCACCAACGGGCAGGTGCGCATCATCGCCGCCGCGCGCGAGGCCGAGAACGCCCCGCTGCTCAAGCAGAGCGGCGCCCATCACGTCGTGGTGTCCTCGGCGACCGCTGGCCGGCTACTCGGCATGTCGACCACCGCGCCGCCGATCATCGACGTGGTGGAGGACCTGCTCACCCCCGGCGCGGGCATGGTGCTGGCGGTCCGGTCGGTGACCCGCGACGAGCTGGGCATGTCGCCACGAGAGCTGGACGACGTGGTGATCGCCGTGGTCCGCCGGGGACGCATCATTCAGCTCGGCCCCGAGGCCGGCCGCCTGGCGAACGGCGACTCGGTCGTCTACGTCCGCAGCGCCCAGCCCGCGGCAGCGGCGGCCGAGCAATGACGGCGACCGGGGAGCATCCGGGCCCTGATCCCGCCGTGCCTGGCGAGAACGGCGACGGAGCCTTGCGCGAGCAGGCCGAGGCCGTCCTGCGGGACCTCGCCGGGCCGCACGCCCGGCTGCGCGACGACCAGTGGCGCGCGATCCACGCGCTCGTCGCCGACCGGGCCCGGGTACTCGTGGTCCAGCGCACCGGCTGGGGAAAGTCCGCGGTGTACTTCGTGGCTACGGCGCTGCTGCGGTCCGGAGTGGCGGGTTCGCAGGTGGGCCCGACGGTGATCGTGTCGCCGCTGCTCGCGCTGATGCGCAACCAGATCGCCGCCGCCGAGCGCGCGGGCATCCGGGCGGCGACGATCAACTCGTCCAATCTGGAGGACTGGGACAACGTGCGCGCGGCGGTCGGCCGTGGCGAGATCGACGTCCTGCTCGTCAGTCCCGAGCGGCTCAACAACCCCGACTTCCGCGACACCGTGCTCCCCCAGCTCGCCGACGGCACGGGTCTGCTGGTCGTCGACGAGGCCCACTGCATCACCGACTGGGGCCACGACGTCCGGCCCGATTACCGGCGCCTGCGCCAGCTCATCGCCGATCTCCGCCCCGGCGTGCCCGTGCTCGCGACCACCGCCACCGCGAACGGGCGCGTGGTCGAAGACGTGGCCGGGCAGCTCGGCATCGGCCCGGACGGCGCCCACACGCTCGTGCTGCGCGGATCCCTCGACCGCGAGAGCCTGCGGCTCGCCGTCGCCACCCTGCCCACCCAGGCGGAACGGCTCGGCTGGCTCGCCGCCCGCCTGCCCGAGCTGCCCGGCTCGGGCATCATCTACACGCTCACCGTCGCGGCCGCCGGCGAGACCGCCGACTACCTGCGCGAACGCGGCTTCGAGGTCGCCTCGTACTCGGGCCAGACCGACCTCGCCGAGCGGCTCGCCGCCGAGGAGGCGCTGCTCGCGAACAAGGTGAAGGCGCTGGTCGCCACATCCGCACTCGGGATGGGCTTCGACAAGCCCGACCTCGGCTTCGTCGTCCACCTCGGTGCGCCGCAGTCGCCGGTCGCGTATTACCAGCAGGTCGGGCGCGCCGGGCGCGGCGTTGAGCGCGCCGACGTCATCCTGCTGCCCGGCCACGAGGACGAAGAAATCTGGCGGTACTTCGCCTCGCTTGCCTTCCCCGGCGAGGGCCAGGTCAGGGCCGTGCTCGCCGCACTGGAGGAGGCGGCCAAGCCGCTGTCCACGGCGGCGCTGGAGACCCGCGTCGACCTGCGGCGCGCCCGGCTGGAGATGATGCTCAAGGTGCTCGACGTCGACGGGGCGGTCCGGCGGGTGCGCGGCGGGTGGACGTCCACCGGCGAGCCGTGGCACTACGACCAGGACCGCTACGAGCGCGTCACCCGCACCCGGTCCGCCGAACAGCAGGCGATGCGCGACTACATCACCACCCGCGGCTGCCGCATGGAGTTCCTGCGGCGGCAGCTCGACGATCCCGATGCGGGCGCGTGCGGGCGCTGCGACAACTGCGCGGGCGGCGCGTACTCGCTGGCCGTACCCGAGGAAGCCACCCAGGCCGCCCGCGAGCGGCTCGCCCGGCCGGGCATGGTCATCGAGCCGCGGCTCCTGTGGCCGACCGCGATGAAGGCGCTCGGGGTGCCGCTGACGGGGAAGATCCCGCCGGGCGAGCAGGCCGATCCGGGGCGTGCGCTCGGGCGGCTGTCCGACCTCGGCTGGGGAACGCGGCTCCGCGCGTTGCTCGATCCGTCCACCGAGGACGGTCCGCTGCCGCCGGACGTGTTCGCCGGGGTCGTGCAGGTCCTCGCCGGGTGGGGCTGGGAACGGCGCCCGTCCGCGGTGGTGTCCGTCGCGTCCCGCACGCGCCCCCAGCTCGTCCGTAGCCTCGCTCAGCGGATCGCCGAGACCGGCCGCATGCCCTACCTCGGTGAGGCCGTCCGCACCCCGGGTCCCGAGGGCGGGCGCGCGAACAGTGCCCAGCGGCTGGCCGCCGTGCATGCCGCGTTCACGCTCCCTCCCGAGGTGTCGGGCGCGCTTGCCGTGCCGGACCCGCCGGTTGTGCTTCTCGTCGACGACCGCACCGACACCCGCTGGACCATCACCTCCGTCGCCCGGATCCTCCGGCAAGCCGGCGCCGTGGCCGTCCTGCCCCTGGTCCTGGCCGCCGAGGCGTGAGGCTACGAGGAAAGGGGCGAGCGTGCGCTACGCGATCGGGCTGCCGAACGTCGGGGAGTTCGGCGATCCCACTCTGCTGCTCGAACTCGCCGTCGCCGCCGAGGACGCGGGCTGGGACGGCGTGTTCGTCTGGGATCACCTGCTCTACAAGGATCCGTCGTGGCCCGTCGCGAACCCGGCCGTCACCACGGCGGCGATCGCGGCGCGCACCTCCAGGGTGCGGTTCGGCACGATGATCAACGCCGTCGCGCGGCGCCACCCCGCCGAGCTCGCGGCCGAGACCGCCTCGCTGGACGCGCTCTCCGGCGGCCGGCTCGTCGTCGGCGCGGGGCTCGGCTCCTACCCGGCCGAATGGACGTCGTTCGGTGGCGACGGAGATCCGAAGGTCCGGGCCGAGGCGCTCGACGAAGGGCTCGCCGCGGTCAGCGCGCTGTGGTCCGGCGAGGAGACCACGTTCGAGGGCAGCCGGGTGCGGGTGGACCAGGTCCGGATGGCGCTGCGCCCGGTCCAGCGTCCGCGCCCGCCCGTCTGGATCGGTGGCCGCTGGCCCGCCAAGCCTCCCTTCCGCCGCGCGGCCCGCTGGGACGGCGTGATGCCCACCCACCGCGACTACGGGCTCGGCGAGACCATGCCGCCAGGTGAGCTGGCCGAGATCGTCGCCTATGTGCGCGAGTACCGAGATCCGGCTGCGGGCGAGTTCGACGTGGTCCTCGAAGGACAGACCATGCCGGACACGGCGGTCGCCCACATCGCTCCGTACGCCGAGGTGGGCCTGACCTGGTGGGTCGAGGCGCTCGGATGGTGGCGAGGCGGTCCGGCGGCAGCCCGCGACCGGATCGCGTCGGGTCCGCCCGCCTAGGGATCGCCTGCAAATCTCTGGCCGAGCGCGCCCACGGCGCACGGAAATGACGCCGGCCGCTCGGGGGACCTGAGCTGGCTATGCACATTGGCCCGACCGCCGGCCCACCCGCTACGGCGCCGAACAACGAACCGAACCGCGCTATCGGCAACCGGCCAGGACCGGCCGCAATACCGCACTTCACAGCAGGCAGCGCCCCGCCGCGCCCGACGACCGGCACGGACATGCATACTCCGAGGTGGATCCGCTGGTCGCGTCCCTGCGGGCAAGGGCCGTCGCCGCAGAAACCCTTGATGACGACCAACGACGGCAACCGTGGCACCATCCCGGCTCTGACGCCGGAGGTACGCGCCGGAAAGAACCCCCGAGCCTCCCGCCTCGCCGTCGGAATGCGGCCCAACCCGCCCGTCCTCTCCCCCGCTCCGAGCGCCGGCTGGCCGCCGAGGCGCCGCACGACGGGCTGGGCGCCCGCGGAGCACCGAAGCGCGGTAACTGCGACCGGTCAGGACCGGCCGCGATTACCGCAGTTCGCCGATGGGCGTCCGGCGGGGATTTGCGTGCGCCGGTCGGGCTGGTCACTTGGCTGGGCACGTACCGAGCATGTCTCGGAGTGCCGTCACATCGGACGGCGAGATCGGCAGCGACCACTTCTTCGCCGAGTGGACGTACCGGATCGCGTACGCGCACTGGTAGGGCCGGCGCGGCCGCCACGCGCTGGGACCGAGATCCCCTTTGGACCGGTTCGACGAGCGATCCGCGGCGACGAGGTTGTCCGGATCGTTCGCGAAGCTCAGCCGGCGGACGGCGGTCCAGGACTTGGCCCCCGAGGCCCACGCCCTTCCCAGCGGGACGATGTGGTCGATGTCGATCGTGGACGTCCGCGTGAGGGTCGCACCGGTGTAGGGCGAGGTCCAGGTACCCGCCGTCACCTTGCACTCGTGAGTGCCGGGCTTGAAGTGAACCGTGCCGGGCCTGGCGTCGCGTTTGAGCACGTCGTTGCGGGTGTCGCAGCCGTTGCGGGCATCCGCCACACCGGATCCGGCGTCACTCCACGCAGCTCCGAACGCGGTGCGCTCATAGGACGGATCCCGCCCGGCGATCGCCCGCACCGGGATCGTGGCGAGTTCGGCGCTGGCCGCCGAGGCGGTGCGGGGCACCACCGGCGGGGTCGCGGGTGGCGTGCTCGTGGGTGGCGTGCTCGTGGGTGGCGCGGATACCGCCGGGCTTGCGACGCCCCCCGCGACCGGAAGCCCGGCGGGATCGCACCCGGCGGCCGCGAACCCGCCGGCCGCGAGCGCCGCGGCGATGAACGGTGCGGTGAACGGGTGCCGTCCGCGACCAATCATCCACCCTCCAATGTCCACTTGTGACACGCGGCGATCGGGGCCGCGGTACAGCTCGTCTACCCGCGACACGCTCTGCACACACTGAGCGACACGCGGCGCGCGCACCGACAGACACGCCGAGGTTGAGAAATAGGACGATGACACATCGTTCATCCCGGTTGCCCGATTCGGCCATTCGGCCGATGGGCCACGAACAGGACCCCGGATAGCTTGTCCCCAGACCACGGAACAAAACGGCACGTTCGGTCCATCGCCGCCCCGAGAAGCTCCGCGGGCCGCACCGGTAACCCCCTCACCGGAGCAGCCCGCGGAGCGGGCAGGCAACCAGTCGCCAGAGCGGCGCCGGACGGGGCCCAGGCAGGGATCCGCAGGGGAATGTTGCTTCTGCAACGAGCGTTGAAGACCCCAGAACATTGAGGCCGCTCGCGAAGGAGCCTGGAATGCCTGCCGTCACCGTTGAGAACCCGCTGGTCCTCCCCCGCGTGCCGCTGCCCGGTCCGGGCGCGGCCGATCGGCCGGTCGTCTCCGTCACCACCGCCCCGGCCGGGTTCGAGGGCGAGGGCTTCCCCGTCCGGCGCGCGTTCGCCGGGGTCAGCATGACCGCGCTCGACCCGTTCATCCACATGGACCAGATGGGCGAAGTGGAGTACGCGCCGGGCGAGCCCAAGGGCACCCCGTGGCACCCCCATCGCGGCTTCGAGACCGTCACGTACATGATCGACGGCCAGATGGCCCACTCCGACTCCAACGGCGGTGGTGGCCTCATCACCAACGGTGACACCCAGTGGATGACCGCGGGCGCCGGGATCCTGCACATCGAGACTCCGCCCGAGCAACTGGTCGCCAGCGGCGGGCTCTTCCACGGCTTCCAGCTCTGGGTGAACCTGCCGCGGTCGATGAAGTTCACCGACCCCCGCTACCAGGACATTCGCGCCGGCAAGGTCGCCCTGCTCTCCTCGGACGACGGCGGCGCGCTGCTGCGGATCATCGCCGGCGAAGTCGCCGGTCACTCCGGACCCGGATCGACGCACACGCCGATCGCCCTAGTGCACGCCACGCTCAGCCCCGGCGCGTCACTGACCCTGCCCTGGCGGACGGACTTCAACGCGCTGGTCTACGCGCTGTCGGGTCAGGGAACCGCCGGCCCGGACCGGCGGCCGTTCGGATCCGGCCAGCTCGCGGTCTACGGCACGGGCGACACGATTACGCTCGCCGCGAACGCCAGCCAGGACAGCCGCAGCCCGAACCTGGACGTGCTGATCCTCGGCGGAAAGCCGATCCGCGAGCCGGTCGTCGCCTACGGCCCGTTCGTCATGAACACCAAGGCCGAGGTGATGACGGCGTTCGAGGACTACCAGGCCGGGCGCCTCGGCACGATCCCGGCCGCGCACAGCTCAGTCAGGGGCAGCACCGAGTGACCCCGCCGCACGGCTCGGGCCACAGCGGCGACGGCCGCGCCGGCCCCGATCGCGCACCGCTGGTCGCGCTGCTCACCGAGCAGCGCGACGGCGTGCTCGTGCAACTCTCAGACCTTTCCGCGGATCTCGCCGGGCTGATCGCCGCCGGCGAATCGGTCGCGACCGACGACGAGCACGACCCGGAGGGCACGACGATCGCCTTCGAGCGCGCCCAGCTCGCCAGCCTGATCGAGACCGCGC
>JAOPVE010000527.1 GCA_025963185.1 Actinomycetes bacterium | reverse complement strand
GCCGGAGGGCATCCGCAGCTGCGCGTATGGACCCTCCTTGGCGACGAGCTGGACGCTGGCGCCAGCCGACCGGGCGATCTTCGCGCCGCCACCAGGCCGGAGCTCGATCGCGTGAACGACCGTACCGACCGGGATGTTGCGCAGCGGCAGGTTGTTACCGGGCTTGATGTCGGCCGCCGGGCCGGTCTCGATGCGGTCGCCCTGCTGCGTCTTGCTGGGGCAGAGGATGTACCGCTTCTCGCCGTCCAGGAAGTGCAGCAGCGCGATCCGCGCGGTGCGGTTGGGGTCGTACTCGATGTGCGCGACCTTCGCCGGCACGCCGTCCTTGTCCGCCCGGCGGAAGTCGATCAGCCGGTAGGCGCGCTTGTGGCCACCGCCCTGGTGCCGGGCGGTGACGCGGCCGTGCACGTTCCGGCCGCCCTTGGAATGCAGCGGGCGCACCAGCGACTTTTCGGGTGTGTCGCGCGTGATCTCCGCGAAATCGGAGACGCTCGACCCACGCCGGCCCGGCGTCGTCGGCTTGTACTTGCGGATGCCCATGTCTCTTCGGTCCTCAGCTTCTGGTTCTCAGTGGTCCGGCCGCCGTCAGGCGACCGGCCCTCCGAAGATCTCGATCCGGTCACCGGCGGCGAGGCTGACGACGGCGCGCTTGGTGTCTTTGCGCTTGCCGAAGCCACCCTTGGTGCGCTTGCGCTTGCCCTGGCGGTTGATCGTGTTGACCCGCTCGACCTTCACGTTGAACACCTTCTCGACCGCGATCTTGATCTCGGTCTTGTTGGAGTCCGGGTGCACGATGAACGTGTACTTGTTCTGGTCCAGCAGGCCGTAGCTCTTCTCCGAGATGACCGGAGCGAGGAGCACGTCACGGTGGTCCTTGTAGATGGATGTCATTCCGAGTCCTCCGTGTCCACAGCGCCTTCACCGGCGGCCGGGGCAACCGAGGGGACCGGCTCACCCGGGATGTGCGGGGTGGTCAGGTCGGGCAGCTCCTTCGAGCTGGCCTTGCCGCGTCCGCTGCGGCCCTTCGGCGCACCGGCGAGGAACGCGTCGAGCGCTGCCTGGGTGAACACGATGTCGTCGCTGACCAGCACGTCGTACGTGTTGAGCTGGTCGGGCGCGATGGCGTGCACGCTGGACAGGTTGCGGATGCTCTTCCAGCCGAACTCGTCCGTACGGGGCACGACCACGAGCACCCGGCGGGAGCTGGCGACCTTCGCGAGCGTCGCGGCGGCCGTCTTCGTCGAGGGCTTGTCGCCGGCGAACAGCGACTCCAGGACGTGGACGCGCCCGTTGCGGGCCCGGTCGGAGAGGGCGCCACGCAGGGCGGCTGCCTTCATCTTCTTGGGGGTCCGCTGCGAGTAGTCGCGCGGCTTGGGGCCGTGCACGACGCCACCGCCGACGAACTGCGGCGCACGCGTCGATCCCTGCCGGGCCCGGCCGGTGCCCTTCTGCTTGTAGGGCTTCGCGCCACCACCGGACACCTCACCGCGCCGCTTGGTGCTGTGCGTGCCCTGGCGAGCGGCGGCCAGCTGGGCCACGACGACCTGGTGCATCAGCGGCAGGTTCGCCTGAACGTCGAAGACGTCGGCGGGCAGCTCGCGGGAGCCGGTCTTGGCGCCCTCGGCATCGAGAATGTCGACGCTGCTCACTTGGCTACACCACCCTTCGCAAGGTTCGTCTTCGCGGCGGTACGGACCAGCACGAGGCCGCCCTTGGGACCGGGGATGGCGCCACGGATCAGCAGCAGCCCGCGCTCGACGTCCACCCGGTGCACGACCAGGTTCATCGTCGTGGTGCGGGCGTGGCCCATCCGCCCGGCCATCTTCATGCCCTTGAACACGCGGCCAGGCGTCGCACAGCCGCCGATGGAGCCGGGCGCGCGGTGCTTGCGCTGCACGCCGTGGCCAGCGCCGAGGCCGTGGAACCCGTGGCGCTTCATGACACCGGCGGTGCCCTTGCCCTTGCTGGTGCCGACCACGTCGACCTTCTGGCCCTGCACGAACACGTCCGCGGCCAGTTCCTGGCCCGTCGTGTACTCGGCGGCGTCAGAGGTGCGCAGCTCGACCACGTGCCGGCGCGGCGTGACGCCGGCCTTGCGGAAGTGGCCGCCCAGCGGCTTGTTGACCTTGCGCGGGTCGATCGCACCGAACGAGAGCTGCACGGCCGAGTAGCCGTCCACCTCAGGGGTGCGGACCTGCGTGATGACGTTGGGTCCGGCCTTGACGACGGTCACCGGAACGATCCGGTTGTTCTCGTCGAAGACCTGGGTCATACCGAGCTTCTCGCCCAGGAGGCCCTTGATCTGCCTGTCCATGTCTTTGTATTCCCTAGCGTCCGTCGCTCGCCGCTACAGCTTGATCTCGATGTCGACGCCGGCCGGAAGGTCGAGCCGCATGAGCGAGTCGACGGTCTTCGGCGTCGGGTCGAGGATGTCGATGAGGCGCTTGTGGGTGCGCATCTCGAAGTGCTCGCGCGAGTCCTTGTACTTGTGCGGCGAGCGGATGACGCAGTACACGTTCTTCTCGGTCGGCAGCGGCACCGGACCTGCGACAGACGCGCCGGTACGGGTCACCGTGTCGACGATCTTGCGCGCCGAGCTGTCGATGACCTCGTGGTCGTAGGCCTTGAGCCGGATGCGGATCTTCTGTCCCGCCATGGTGGCTTCGGTGTCCTTCTTGTTCGGTGACGCTGCTGACTTGGGGCGACCAGCGGGGGACCGCTGGCCTCGCGGTGCGGCGGCCGGGTCTCGCGACCCGGCCGCCGCAGCGAGCGGACTTACTTGATGATCTTGGTGACGCGGCCGGCGCCGACCGTGCGGCCACCCTCGC
>JAOPVE010000504.1 GCA_025963185.1 Actinomycetes bacterium | reverse complement strand
GGTGACCAGACCGCCGGCACAGTCGCCCGGATCTACGAGCTGGAGGTCTACGCGTAACCGCGACGGCGCTGCTGGCCCCTCACCCGGCCAGCAGCGCCACCCGCCGGCGCCCGAGCTCGCACGCCCAGCGCGCCGTGGCGCACGACGGAGGACGGCTTGACCCCACACCGCAACGGGCTGGTTCGCCGGCTGCCTCGCTCGGATGACCGTCCCCACCGAGCCCGCGCTCGGCTCAGCTCGCGAAGTGCGGTAACCGCGGCCGGTCAGGACCGGCCGGGATTACCGCACTTCGGAACGAGTGCCGGCGCGCTCGCCCGGAAGTGTGTGGGTGAGGTGGGGGAGTGGGGAGATCCCTGATGGGGCGGGAGGGGGAGCGGCCGTAGCGTCGCTGGCCGGGCCGCAGGACCGCGCCGAGGGTGGTCCACTCTGGCGGCGATCCGTCGGAGAGGCCGAGTGTGTGATGACGCAGACGTTAGGAATCCGCCGCGGGTGGACCGCCGTGCTTGCTGGCACAGCGCTCGCGGCCACAGTGCTCGCCGGTGGCCCGGCGCTGGCCACGCCCCACGCCGGGGGCGCGGTGAGGCACGCGCCCGCCGCACCCCGGGCGGTCAAGGACAGTTACGTGGTCGGCCTCAAGGCGAGCACGAACGGGCGGGCGTTCGGCCTCGCGGACGTTCGCGCCCGCACCACGGACCTCGGGACCCGCTACCACGGCCGGATCGGCCACCGCTTCGAGCACGCCGTCCACGGGTTCGAGGCGACGATGAGCGCGGCGGACGCGAAGCGCCTGGCCCACGATCCCGCGGTGGCGTATGTCGCGCCGAACAGCATCGTGTCGCTGGCGGCGGATCCGGCGTACCGGACCGACGCGTGGGGACTGGACCGGATCGACGACCACGCCGTCCCCGGCAACTATTCCTACGTCCCGGCGAGCAGCGGGGCCGGAGTGCACGCGTACGTGCTGGACACCGGCGTGCTGTTCGGCCACCAGGACTTCGGCGGGCGGGCCACCAGCGGACCGGACATCGTCAGCAACGACGCCGACTCGACCGACTGCCACGGCCACGGCACGCACGTCGCCGGGACGATCGCCGGTACCAAGTACGGCGTGGCGAAGGAGGCACAGATCGTCGGGCTCCGCGTGGTCGACTGCACAGGCTCGGGCACGGCCGCCCAGCTCATCGCGGGACTGGACTGGGTCGCGGCGAACGCGGTGAAGCCTGCCGTGGTGAACCTGAGCCTGCGCTATGACGCGAACGACGGGGTGGACGCCGGGGTCCAGGCGCTGGTCGCGGCGGGGATCACCGTCGCCGTCGCGGCCGGGAACGACAACGCCGACGCGTGCACGGCGTCCCCGGCCCGGGTGCCGGACGTGCTCACGGTCGGCGCCACCGACCGTGACGACCACCGGGCCAGCTTCTCGGACTACGGCACCTGCGTGGACCTGTTCGCGCCGGGCGTCGACATCGTCTCGGACTGGATCGACAGCCCGTTCAGCCCGGCCAACACGGGCACGAAGTACGACAGCGGCACGTCGATGGCGTCGCCGCACGTGGCAGGGGCGGCCGCGATGGTGCTTGCCGATCATCCGGACTACACCCCGGCGCAGGTCCATGACGAGCTGGTCGCTGGCGCGCTGACCGGCAAGGTCATCGGTCCGGGCCCCGGATCGCCGGACAAGCTGCTGTTCATCGGCTCGGCGCCCCGCGACTTCGAGATCAACGGCGGCTGCGGATCGTCGCCCGTGCGCGGCGGCAGCACCGGCCTCGGCGGCTTCACGTTCGAGCGGAAGTCGGCGATCAGCCAGTGGGTGCACCTGTCTCCGAGCGGTCTCCCGGGGGGCGTGTCTGTCGCGTTCGACCGCGCCGACGTCTCGCCGTTCTGGCAGAGCCCGGTGTGGATGACCGTCACGGCCGCGGACTGGGCCGAGCCCGGCTACTACACCTGGACCCTGACGGCGGCGGGCAGCGAGGACACCCACACGCTGACCTGCTCATTGACGGTCCGGCCGCCGCAGTTCACGATCTCGGCGAGCAGCCCGGCGCTCACGGTCGCCGCGGGGCAGCCGGTCAGCACGGTGCTCAGCGCGAAGGTCACCGACGGACCGGCCAGCCTCGTCACGTTCGCCACGGGGGAGGATCTGCCGCCCGGCACGACCGTGACCTTCGATCCGCCATTCGCCAGCTCGGACGGCGGATCGACGACGATGACCGTCACGCCGCCGGCGACCCTCCCGCCGGGCACCTACCGGTTCCGTGTCTTCGGAAACGGCCCGTGGGCCCTGGGCTACGGCGCCGCGGCGATCACCCTCACTGTGACGTCCCGGACGGACGGCTGCCACGCGGCGAACCAGGCCGGCTCGGCGTTCCCGGTCACGGGCGATCCCGGTAGTGCCGTCACGATCAGCGGCTGCGGCCGGAAGGGGCTGCGGAACGCGAGCGTCGAGGTGCACCTCAAGCACCCCCAGCAGCACTACGTCGGGCTGCGGCTCGTCGGTCCGGACGGTACGTCGTACCCGCTGAAGGAGGAGTTCACCGGCCCCTACACCGCGGACCTGGACGCCCTCTACCCGCTGGACCTCTCGGCGAAGAAGGCGGACGGAGTCTGGAAGCTCGTCGGCACGGCGGTCGCCTACACGGGCACCATCACGAGCTGGACCCTGACCGTCTGACCGGCGCGCTGGTCCCGGCTGCTCGGTCGGGACCAGCGTGTTCGTACCACGCTCGTGGTAGCCGGGGTGGCCCGGTGCGTACCGTCGCCGGATGACGCGTTCGGGGCACCGGAGGCCGTAGCGTCGTCGGCATGACCGATCCGGGTGCGTGGCCGCTGCGGGTGGCGCGCCTGGTGGCACGGCACCCGCAGGCCGCCGACGTGGCCCTCGGGGTGGTGCTCGCGGTGTCGTACCTGGTGCAGATCGGCGCTGGTCACGAGCATGGCCCGCACCCGGCCCGGGACGTGACCGCCCTCGACGTCGTGGCCGCCGCCGTGACGTGCGGGCTGATCGCGGTCCGGCGGCGGTGGCCGCGGACCGTCCTGGGCCTCGCGGTC
>JAOPVE010000496.1 GCA_025963185.1 Actinomycetes bacterium | reverse complement strand
GCTGGAGGTGCGGCTGCTGTGGCGGGAGGTCCGGGCCGAACTCGCCGCCGGGCCGCCCGAGCGGGCCCGCGAACTCCGGTCCGGGCTCGCCGAACTGCGGCGGCACACCAGCCAGCTCGGCGCGGCGGACCTCCAGACCGGCTGCGCCGTGCACGGCCAGGCCCTCGCGAGCGCGGGGCTCGCGGCCGCGCTACCCGGCGGATCCCCGGCGGTGGTGTTCGGGTGGGCCGAGCGGGCGAGGGCGCAGGCGATGCTGTTGCCGCCGGTCCGGCCACCCGAGGATCCGCGGGCCGCCGCCGCGCTGGAGGAACTGCGGCACGCCCGGCTCGCCGCCAGGGACGCCGAGCTGGCAGGCCAGGCGTCCGCGGCGCTGCGGGCGCGGTGCACCGCACTCGAACGCACGATCCGCGAGCACGCCTGGTTCGCGGCCGGGCCGGGACGGTCCGCCCCGGTCGCCTCGTTCGCCCAGGTCAGGGCCGCGTTGGGGGATCGCGCGCTGGTGAGCTACCTGCGCGACGGCCCGCGGTTGCACGCGCTCGTCGTCACGTCCCGGTCGGCGGCCGTACTTCCGCTCGGCGCGTATGGGGCCGCCGCCGAGGCGCTGCGGCGGCTCCGTGCCGACATCGACGCCACCGCAGGGCGGGCCCTCCCGCCGCGCATGCTCGCCGCCGCCACCGAAGCGGCCCGCCGCGACGCCGCCGCGCTGTCCGGCTTCGTGCTCGACCCACTGCTGTCGCGGATCGGCGAGCGGGAACTCGTCGCCGTGCCCACGGGGGAGCTGCTCGCGATCCCGTGGCGGCTGCTCGCGGCCTGCGCCGGGAGGCCGGTGGCCGTCAGCCCGTCCGCGACGGTCTGGCTCGCCGCGAGATCCCGCCCGGAGGCGACCGGTCCGGCGGTGCTCGCCGCCGGGCCGGGGCTGCGGCAGGCCGAGTCCGAGATCCGCGCTATCGCCGCTGGGACTGGTGACGCCGTCGTGCTCACCGGATCGGCGGCCACTCCCGCGGCGGTCCTCGCCGCCCTCGACGGCGCCCGGATCGCCCACGTCGCCGCGCACGGCACCCACGAACCGGACAACGCGCTGTTCTCCGCGCTGCACCTGTCCGGCGGACCGCTCATGGGCTACGACCTGCAGCGCCTCGCCGTCGCGCCGCACACCGCGCCGCAGACCGTCGTGCTGTCCTCGTGCGATCTGGGCCTCACCGACGTCCGGCCCGGCGACGAGGCCCTGGGGATGGTGTCGGCCCTGCTGTCCGCCGGATCCGCCACGGTCCTCGCCAGCGTCGGCCGCGTCGCGGACGACGTCGCGCTGCGCGTCATGACCGCCTACCACCGCCACGCGGCGGGCTCCGGCGCCCTCCCGGCCCGGGCGCTGGCCGCCGCCACCGAGACCGAGCCGCAGAGCAGCTTCGTCTGCTTCGGAGCAGGCTGACGTGTTACCCACCCACCCACGACGCTGCCCCTCCACGGAACCGCGGAACCCTGCGCCGGTCATCGCCGGTCTCACGGCACACACTTCGGACCCCGCGGTGCGCGGTCTACGTGGTGCGGGTGACGTCGATGCCGGCGGGCCCACCGGGGGCGCCGCCGGGCTGCCTGGTGCCGGTGGATCGGCGGGCCGCTGCCGCGCTGGCGGGTGCCTCCCGGCGTGGCCGTCCCGGGTTCGCCGAACTGCGGGACCTTGTGCCGGTGGTAGCCGGTCTAACGGCACACACTTCCGGGGACGGGGCGCGCCCCGGTGGCGCTCGATGCAGAGTCACGACGGCGACCAGATCTGCGCTGACCGGAACGCCTGCGCCGGCGGGAACGCCTGCGCTGCGGGGCCGAGGAGTTCACCTTTTGGGCCGCTGCCATGCGTGCGCCGGTCGGCGCTCGCCGATGTGCGGAGACTTGTGCCGGTGGTAGCCGGTCTAACGGCACACACTTCGGGGGAATGGGTTGTGCCCGGCCGCCAGGCTCGAGGTGCGCAATGCCGGCAGACGCGCTCACCCCCGGGTCGCCGCCATGCGGCTGTTCGGCGCGTGGGGAAGTGCCGGAATCTTGTGGCCGTGATGGCCAGCCTCACCGGACGCGCCTCGCCGGACGCAGCGTGTGTCCGGCCTAGCCCGGATGGAGTCACGATGGTCGGCGGGTGTGCACCAGCCGGACCGGCATGTGCCGCCGGGCGGACGTGTTCACCCGCTCGCGCGTCGTGCGGCTGCTGGGCGTTCACGGAAGTGCGGTACTTGCGGTCGGTGATAGACGGTCTGACGGCACACACTTCGGAGGAGGGGTGGTGGCGCGCCCTGCGCGGGTCGCGGCGCAGAAGCGCCGAGTTTCCGGCAGCGCGGGCCCCGTGTGCCGCGCCGGCGTTGGTGGCCTGGGGTGCTGCCCTCGGGTTGGGTGGTGTTGAGACGGTCTCAGGGCGCTCGGTCGGAGTGCGGGGCGACGGTCACGCTGCGGCGGGGCGAGCGAGGGCGCGGGACCGCGCCGAGCGGGAGGCGGGGGCGCACGGTCACCGCGAGCATGGTCTTGACGGTGGCGATCCGCTCGGCGGCCTCGGCCGGATGGGCCGCAGTCACCGTCACATGACCATGCCGGGTGCGCGCGTCAGTGATCTGCGGCAGCCGGTCGCCGGGTCCGAACCCAAACGCCAGCTCCGCGACCCAGGGCAGCGCCCGAATCGGATCGAGCGCGCCGACCGCCTCGACGTCGCCCGCCGGCAGCCAGAAGTGCGAGGTAGCAGCGGTCGAGGAAACGGCCGCGGCCGTCGTGGTGCCTGGCTGTCCGGCGGCGGCCGCGGCGTGCCGGGGCAGGCGCACCACCGGATCGGCCGACGCGCCCCGATGCAGCCCCATGACGACCGGCCCAGAGTCGGCGATCCGTACGGAGACCTGAGCCGGCCCGGTGGCGTGTCCACATGCGTCGAGCGCGGCGAGTGCGACGGCGCCCGCGGCTTCGCGGGCACGAGCCTGCGGGCCGGCGCCACTCGCGGGACGGTGTACATCCGGACTAGCGAAAGCCGGACTCCCGTTCGCCGCTGGCCCGCCCTGGGCGCCGGCAGTCGCGGTCTCCGCGGGCACGGCCGTCGAGTAGACGTGGCCCATCTCGACGAACAGTGGCGGCAGGCTGAGCTCGGTCGCGATAACCGCGGTCACACTGTGCCGACCGCTGTCACTGCTGGTCAAGACAGTCAGCTGCGGACCACCGACGTACTCCTCGGCGAGCACCGGACCGCGGTACTGGTACTGCCCGAGCATCGCCAGCCAGCCAGGTACCTGCTGCGCGCTCGTCACCAGGTACACGCCGCGGCCGCCCCCGAGCCCGTCGGGCTTGACTACGGCGGGGTACCCACTGCGCACGAGCGCTGGGCGGATCCGCTCGGGCTCATCGGCGGTCCACGATCGGGGCACGGGCACGCCGTGGGCAGCCAGGCGCGTACGGAGGTCGTGCTTGCCCGCGGGTCCGGACGTCGCGAGCCGCCCCGGAGGGGTCAGAGCGAGCTGGGCGTACGGCGCGGAGGTCACGTCGGAGGTCCTCACGTCGGGTCGGCGGGCTTACTCGTACCCACATGTGGGGGTTGGCGGCGGGGTTGGCGGCCGGTCGAAGGGCCGACCGGGTCGAACGGCGGGGCGGCGGCGGGTCGAACGGCGGGGTGGGACGAGCCTCCTTCACCGCGAGGGGTACGGGTATCCGGGAAATCCCGTACTTAGGCGCAGCGGCGCGCCCGACCCATGCCCAAATACGCCGATCTGCGGGGACCGCACACCGCACCCGACCGTGGCCGCCTGCGGCCAGTGGCCGGCACCTGCCCGTGCAGGTGCCCTTTGGTGCACTAACTTGACGGAGCGATCGGGGGCTGGGCGGCGTTGCGGGGTCGAGCAGGGGTGAGTGTGAATAGCGAGACGACGTCCGGCGACGGGCGGCTCGTGGGCCGGCAGGCCGAGGTGAGCGCGGTGCGGACCGCAATCGCGGACCTGCGGACAGGCGAGTTCCGGCTGCTCACGGTTTCTGGCGAGCCGGGGATCGGCAAGACCCGGCTGCTCAGCGAGACCGCGACACTGGCGCGGCACAGTGGCTTGACGGTCCTGGCCGGGCGCGCGAGCGAGTTCGAAAGCGAGATGCCGCTCGGCGTGGTGCTCGACGCGCTGGACGACCACCTCGAGACCCACCGCGACCGGCTTCTCGCCGCCCTCGATCCGGGCCACGCCGAGCTGCTCACGGCAGTGTTCCCAGGGCTCCGGCACCCCGGGCCGCCGCCGCCTCCGCCCGAGGACGGACTCGCCCGCTACCGGCTGTTCCGGGCCGTACGGCAGGTGCTGGAGATCCTTGCCGAGCCGTCGGGCGTCGCGCTGATCCTCGACGACCTGCACTGGGCCGACACGACGTCGACCGAGCTCGCAGGCCACTTGCTGCGGCACCCTCCACGCGGGGCCGTCCTCGTGGCGCTCGCCTACCGGCCGGCGCAGGCTCCCGCCCGGCTGGCCGCGGCGATCGCGGACGTGCCGGCGGCCGACGCGATCCGCCTCGACCTTCCCCCGCTCACCGCGATCGAGGTCGGCGAGCTGCTGGGTCCCGCCGCGAGCCGCCGCCACGCGGAGCGCGTCTACGAGGCCAGCGGCGGCAACCCCTTCTACGCCGAGGCGCTCGCCAGCGCACCTCCGGGGCCGCGCTCGGCCGGGTCGGGCGATCCGGAGTTCGGGCAGGTACCCGCCACTGTCCACGCGGCTCTGGGCGCGGAGATCGGGGCGCTGTCCGCCGAGACCAGGCTCGTCGCGCAGGCCGCGGCTGTGGCCGGCTACACGTTCGATCCAGGGCTGGCCGAAGCCGCGAGCGACCTGCCGCCAGCCACGGTGCTGGCCGCGTTGGACGAACTGGCCGCCCGTGACGTAGTGCGTCCGGGCGGCCAGCCCGGCGAGTTCCGGTTCCGGCACCCCCTCGTCCGGCACGTCGTCTACAGCTCGGCGGCGGCGGGGTGGCGGCTCGGCGCGCATGTGCGTGCGGCGGGGCACCTCGAGCGGATCGGCGCGCCCGCGGTGGCGCTCGCGCACCACGTGGAGCGGTCGGCCCGGTTCGGTGACCTGCGGGCCGTGCGGATCCTCGCCGGAACCGCCCGTTCGGTCGCCGGCCAGTCGCCGGATGCCGCCGCGCACTGGCTCCAGGCGGCGTTGCGGCTGCTGCCCGACAGTGTGAGCGGAGCGGCGTTCGGCGACGTGCCCGCGGACGTGCCGACCCGGACACAGTTGGTCGGCGACCTGGCGCACTGCCTGGGCACCGGCGGCCGGGCGGCCGAGGGCAGGGAGGCGTTCCGCGAGCTGCTGCAGCTTCTGCCGCCGGACGCGCACGACGAGCGCGCGGACGCGGTCATGGCGTGTGCGCTGCTCGAACGCTTCCTGGGCAACCACGAGGAGGCGCGCAGCCAGTTGCTCGCCGAGCTTGAGCGCCAGCCGGACCCGGCCGGCCTGCACGCGGTGCGGATCCGCTTCCAGATCGCCACCCATGGCCTCATGCGCGGCGACTTCACCCACGCGGAAGAGATGCTGTCGGGGCTGGGCGCGGAGCGGGGCGAGGAGATCAGGCCGTTCGTGGTCGCGGCGCGCCGGGCGATCACCATCTTCGCCGGGGGCGATCCCGACGAGGACGGCGACAGCGCCCACCCGGGACCACTGCTCGACGAGATGAGCGACGCCCAGTTCGGTGAAGGCGTACACGTCGTGGGCTGGCTCGCCTGGACCGAGCTGTTCGGCGGCCGGCCCGTGGACGCGCTGCGGCACTTCAGCCGGGCGGTGCGCGTCGCCCGTCAGAACGGTTACAGCTACGTGCTGCCGTCCCTGCTGGCAGGGCAGGCGCGCGCGCACGGAGCGCTGGGTGAACTGGCCGAAGGCCTTGAGCGCTCTGAGGACGCGGCGGAACTGGCCCGCCTGCTCGCCAGCGACGAAGGCGTATCCCTCGCGCTGACGATGCAGGCCTGGATCGCCACCCGGCTCGGCGAGCACGACCTGGCGATCCGCGCGGCACGGCAGTCGATCGAGGCGGCGGGGGACAACCACGGGTGGAGCCGGATGATCGCCCGCCACGCCCTCGCGGTCTCGATGATCAACGCGGGCGACGAGGAGGGCGGGATCGCGGAGCTCTTCGATGCTTCGGGCGGATCCGAACTGCCCTACGTCGACCGGATCAACAAGCTCGCCTGCTCCCACCTGCTCGCCCGGATCGAAGCCTCGCACGGGAATACCGCGGCGGCCGCGGCGTGGGCCGACCTCGCGGCCGAGGTCGCCCATCCGCAACGCGGCTCGGACCTCGGGCTCGTCAAGCTCGCACGGGCCCACGCCCTGAGCGCCACCGACCCCGCCGCGGCCGCCGAGACCGCGCTCTCGTCGGCGGGGCTGCTCGATGCGGCCCGCCAGAACTTCGACGCGGCGCAGGCACGGCTGCTCGCGGGGATCGCTCTCGGGCGCGCTGGTGACAAGCCACAGGCGCTCGCCCTGCTGAGGGAGGCCGCGGACCGCTTCGCCGAGTTCGGTGCCAAGGATCTGCACGCCCGCGTCGTTCGCGAGCAGCGCCGGCTGGGCTTGAGGATCGCGGCCCCAGGCGTTCGCCGTGGCGCTACGCCGTTCGGGCTTTCGGCCCGCGAGCTGGAAGTCGCCACCCTGCTGTGTACGGGGGCGACGAACCAGGAGATCGCGGATCGGCTGTTCCTCGGCGTGCGCACCGTCGAGACGCACGTCCGCAACATCTTCACGAAGCTTGACGTCACCTCCCGTGCGGCGGCTGCGAGCGCTCTGACGAGTCAGCTCAGCTCCTGACCCCTTCCCGATCACGCGTCGATCCGTCATGACAGACCTCGATCACCCACGCCGGGCCGGGCTACCTGCGCCAGAACGGCGACGGTGGGCCCGCGGCCGCCGGATCGAGGACTCCCTCGAGTGAGTCGAGTACCAGAAGCCACCGGCGCTCGAACTCGGCCGGGGCGGCCGGCAGCTCCGCCAGTTCGCGCGCGAGCCGCTGCAGGGCCCAGCCGTCGGGGGTGGCCGCAAGCTGGGCGGTCGCCTCGGCAAGCTCGTGCAGCACGGCGCGCCGGTCAGCGAGGGACGCCCCAGCCGCCGCCCGCATGCGCCGCAGGAAACGCTCGGCTAGTGCGGCGACTGCGTTCGCGGGGCTGGACCCACCCCCGAGCGGCCGGGGCTGGTCGGTACGGCGGCCCGGACCCGGGCTGCCGCCGCGCGTGCTCCGCTTGAGGCGAGCGAGCGGCCCGCCGGAATGTCCCGAGCCGGCCGTGAGGGACCCGGGCACGAGACCGCCAGGCGCGGAACTGGCGGGAGCCGCGGCGGCGAATGGCGTGCCGGGCTGCTCGGGGGCAGGCGGCGCTGACGCGGGCATGAAGGATGGCCTGCCCATACTGGACAGGCTGCGGGTTGCCATGAAACCGCCGCCCCCGCCGCCGGACCCCGCGGCAGCGGAAGGTGGCGGCGCAAACTGCCAGCCCTGCGGAAGCTCGACGGGCTGGGTCACCCTACGGTGCGATCCGCCGTCAGTCACCACGCGCTCGTCGACGGCGACGAACGCCGTGAACCGGCACAGGACTCCATGCTCGAGGGATACGTTCAGCAGGTTCGCCTCGAGCTCCGAGAGACGGCCTCGGTCGCCGGCTTCGGCGACGACGTACTCGTCCTCCAGATCGCGGACCCGCCCTCGCGCCCAGCAGGCCACGATGCCCGAGTCGCTGGACGGGGTCGCAGTCACCGTCTCGCTCCAGGCGCCGCCGCCTGCCGCTCGGCCGGACACCGTGATCGCACGGCTGCCGGGGGTCAGGCGCCCTGCGATGACCGCCGCCGCGCCGGGGAAGAGGCTGGGCAGCCGCGCCGGCGTGAGGTCGGTGAGGCCGCCTGCGGCCAGCGCGAGGTCCGTCACGAGGGGGCCGGCGATCCGCCGGTGTACCCCGTCGATCGCCTCGTCGAGACGATCGGCGGACTCCGCGAGCTCGCACCGGCCCCCTGTGGCGATGGCAAGGCGGCGCAGGAACCCCTCGTTGACCGCGCTGTCGATGCCGATCGTGTACACCCGGACGCCGTCGAGGCGGGGGAGGATCTCGCGCAGCACCTGGTCCTCGTTGCCTACCTGGCCGTCGGTGATCAGGACCAGCACTCGGTCACGTTCCGAATCGCCAAGCAGGCCCGCGGCGGTCACCAGCGGATCGAGCATCTCCGTGCCGCCCCGGGCTGGAAGCTCGCGAAGGTAGGCGGAGGCGGCGGCGCGTACCCGGTCGGTCGCCGCCACCAGGCCGTCACCGAGACCCGGCGGCCGCTCGACGGAGTGGTCGAAGGCGATCACGGCGAGCCGGTCGGCGGCGGTGAGAGTGCCCGCGATCGCGGCGGCGGCGCGCCGGGCGGCGACGATCTTCCAGCCCTCCATGCTGCCGGAGCGGTCGAGCACCAGCACCACGTCGCGCGGGCGCCCGGGTGCGGCGCCGGCCGGTGGGAGGAGGGTCAGCGCGAACGTGCCGTCGGGCGCGACGGCGAGGCTGGTGCCGACCGCATCCCCCGGCTGCATGTCCAGCCGGAGCACGAAGTCGCGGTCCACCCGCTCTCCGGGCTGGATGCGTACACGCACCGGGCCTCGCACCGGATCGCCGTCGGCCGGTCCGCCGCCGTCGACGGTCACGGCATGCAGGCTGGACCGCACGGCAGCCAGGGGCAGCCCGGCGGGATCGATGCTCGCCTCGATCGACAGCGCTACGGCTTGGGGAAAGCCTGGCAACAGCACGGGCGGCGTGATGCGAGACGCGTCGGGCACGTCGGTGGTATCGAGTGCCGTGCCGTCACCGACGGGCTCGCTGGGGAGCGGCGGCCCGGGTATGTAGCGGGGCGCGACCACCAGCGGGAACACGTATGTGGCGGCGCCGTCCTCGTAGGACAGTTGGCCCGCGAGTTGTAGCCGCACAGTCACGCGCTCACCGGGAACCATGTTCCCGACGCGCATCGTGAACACCCCCGGCCGCTCCTCCTCGGCGATGGAGGCCCGCTGGCCTGCCCGGAGCGCGTCGTCGTACTCCGTTCTGGCCGCTCCGCGCTCCTTGAGTACCGCCGCTACCGTGCGGCCGTCGGCCTCCATGCGCATGCCGGTCACGGCCGACCTGCTGGGCAGCGGAAACACGTAGGTAGCCTCAAGAGGCTCGCTGTGCACGTTGTGGAAGACCTGGGTCAGCTCCGTGCTGCTCGTCAGGCCCGTCACGGAGGCCCGGATCGAGAGCGCCTCCAAGGGCAGATTGCCTCGCTCCGTGTGCAGCGTACCGACGCCGCTCGTCTGCCCATGATCGTCGGGTGCGATCTCGTCGGGGTGGAGCAAGCCGAGGTGACGGGTCATGACGATCCCTTCGCGGGGGTGTCCACGAGCTCAAGTTCGCGGAGCGTGTCGAGCAGTGGCTGGGCTGCGGCGGCGATTGCCGGGAGGTCGGCGTCGGCGGGCGGCTGGGGGAGCAGCAGGGTGACGCCGTCGGCCAGCGCGACTCCATAGACCCGGCCAATCCCCGGCAGCGGATCGGGCAAGCGGTCAACAGGCGCCTCGTCCAATTCCTCACTGCCCGCCCAGAAGCGCGTGCGGACGACCGGGAACGGCGCGGCCGCGTCGGCAACGGGGTGGAGGTCGGCGCCGCGCGCGAGTGCGGCGAGCCTTCGGTCACTGGCGCCAAGGATGTGTTGCTGGATCTCGGCTAGCGAATGGCCGGCCGCCTGGAGCCGCTTGATCGCCAGCAACTGGAGCATGTGCCGCCGGCCATACAGCGCGGTACGGCCACGCGTGCCCGCGGGCCGGTCGACGAGACCTGTCGTGGTGTACCAGCGGATCGTGCGCGGGTCGGGTACGTCCCGAACGCGCCCGCTGGCCTGGCCCTCATAGTCATCGGCCAACGCGCCGGCCACGCGCTCGGAGAGCTCGCCGAGAGTCCACACACCGTCCATGCGGACTACCTTGACAGTGTTGAATGACAGTGTCAAGGTAGTCCGCATCGACGGCCACTTGGTCGATCGCGTACGGGGTTAGTGGCGGCGAGGGGGGTGCGGGGCATGATGGCGATTCCCGGGATGCTGTGGTGGCTCGCGAGGGTTGGCTCCGCGGCCGCCGGTCTACCGCAAGCCTCCACCGGAACGCCCTTGGCCCGGCGGTTGACCGCGTCTAGCCAGGTGGGCACTGGCTGCCATCATGCGTGCTCGCCGCGCCGGCGTGATGCCTGGACCCCTCGCGGGGGAGCAGTGGAGTGCGTGCGTGATGAATGTAATGTTGACAACAAAGCATTGAACGATGACAGTGGCAGGCATGAACGAATTCCGCCGGACCGACCCCGAAGAAGCACGATCGGCCCGCGCGCCGACCGCGTTGTTCCACATCGCCGGACGCCATGCCGTAAGTCCCGAACAGCGCTCGCGCCAGGTGCACCCGATGGTGCTGTCACCCCACGAGGCGATCCGCCTGGTCGTCCTGCTGGCTGGCGGCAGCGCCCAAGCCGGGCCGGAGGAGCCGGAGACCGACGAGAGCGACCTAGCGGCGGCTCTCACCCTGATTCCGCACGCGCGCGCGGAGCTGGACGAGGTCGAGGTCGGGCTGCTGCGGATCGCCCGGGGCCGCGGGATGACCTGGCAGGACATCGCCTACGGCCTCGGCCTGGGCAGCGCGCAGGCAGCCCGCCAGCGCTACGAGCGGCTGGCCGGCCGCACGAGCGACCCGGTAGAAGAGCCTGGCGGGACCGCGCCGTAGCCGCGCACGGTCCGGTGGTGACCTCCCACCCCGATGCGACATCAGGCTGGGCTGCGGGGTGGTTACTGGGTGACGGCTGCCACCAGTCGCCGCCGATGCCAACGTACGGCGCGGCCGGGGACCGCGGAACTGGCGGCCGGGCTGCGCGTGGCGAAAGATGCGTGAGATCGCGACGGGGGCAGTATCCCGGGCGCCTGCTTCATGCCCGGCCCGATCAAGCCGGGAGCTCCGAGGGCGCTTCACGGGAGCGTGACAGGTCCGTAGATCGCGGCGGGCGCGCCGGTCAGGAGCGCCCAGTAGCGGTCGCCATACGACCAGTGCCACCACTCGGTCGGGTAGTTGACCAGGCCGACTCCGGCGAGCACCCCGGAAAGCAGCTGGCGATTCTCGCGTGCCCGCGCGGAGATGCGCTCGGCGGCGGTGAAGCAGGCGTCGCCGCTCGCCTCCGGGGTGGCGTCCAGCGGTGTGCCCATGTCCAGTTCGGCTCCGTCGGGGGCGCAGAGCGTCAGGTCCACGGCGCCCCCGGTGCTATGCGGGGCGACGCCGATGGGTGCGACGAACTTGCTGGTCTCGGTCAGCACGCGCGCACCCGGCCAGTCCGGGTGAGCGTGCCGCAGCAAGGCCTCGTACTCCTCGAAGATCGCCCCCTGCCTGGCGAGATCCCGGTAACCCTCGGCGACGAGGAGCCGGATCCCGTCTGGGAGGCGCGACTGGGCGTCGAGCAGCCGAGTGGCGAGTTCCTTGCGCACCAGCGTGGAGGTGCAGGAGTGACCGCCGTTGCTGTCGTTGGCGAACAGGTCCCCGATCTGGCGCAGGTCGGTCAGCTCTTCGCCGCAGTCGTCGGCTGGCACGGCGGCGACTCGGGGATCCGAAAGCAGGATCATCCCGCGCTCCCGGCTCGCCGACCCGCGCCTCTGGCCCCGCGCGAGTCGAGCTTCCGGGCGGAAACGAGCGACCGCCGCGAGGCAGTGCCACACCCCTGTGCGCCAGTGGGCCGCCACCTCTGGGCCCGAATGCGCCCCCACATCTGGGTGCCAGTGCGCCACCATCCCTTGGTGGCTGAGCGACCGCATTGGGCGCCAGTGCGCCACCACCCCTGGGTGGCAGAGCGATCACACTGGGCGGCCGTGCGCGGCCGCGCGACGGATGGCGGCTGGCCACCTTCGGTCCTCTCGCAGCGGCCCTTCACT
>JAOPVE010000495.1 GCA_025963185.1 Actinomycetes bacterium | reverse complement strand
GGATCCCGCTTGTGCTGATGGAGGCCGACAGCCACATGGGCCTGACCAACCGATGCCTGGCGCCGTTCGCCGCCCGGGTGTGCATCGCCTTCCCGCTCGAGGGCCGCGAGGGGCGGCGCTCCCGGGTGACCGGCCGGCCGGTGCCGCCGCCCGTGACCGACCGAAACCGCGCCCGGGCGCGGTTCGGGATCCGCCCGGATGAGACCTGCGTGCTGATCTTCGGCGGCTCGCAGGGCGCGCGGTCGATCAACCGAGCCGCGGTCGAGGCGTTCGCGGGCGCGCGCTTCCGCGTCCTGCACGCGGCCGGCGAGCGTGATCTGCCGGACCTCCAGTCCCCGGGCCCGCACTACGACCTGCGCGGATTCATCTCAGAGTTCGGCGACGCGCTCGCCGCCAGCGACCTCGTGGTCGCGCGCTCCGGCGGGTCGCTGTTCGAGATCGCCGCCCACGGCCGCCCCGCCGTGCTGATCCCCTATCCCCACGCCACCGCCGACCACCAGAGCGCCAACGCCCGCTACATGGAGCGGGCCGGCGCGGCCGTGGTCCTCGCCGACGACGAGCTGACCCCGGCCCGGCTGGCGCAGGAGGTCGGCGGCCTGCTGGCCGATCCAGGGCGACTGACCGCCATGTCCCGAGCCTCGGCGGCGATGGCCAAGCCGAACGCGGCCAGCGAGATCGCGAACGAGGTTTTGGCCGCGGCGCGCGGTTCGCGGCAGCCGCGAAAGGGGGAGGCGGACGGATTACGGAGAACCTAGCCTGAACCGCCGAGGAATCCAGCCGCCCATGCCCGCCCGCTCGTCTCATTCGCGCTCCTCCTGGACCGCCCTCGTCTGGCTCGGAACCGTCCTGGCGGTGATCGCCGTCTCGGGCTGCGGCGTGGGCGGGGGAGCGGCGCCGTCGCGGGCGCAGGCGACCCGAGTGAGTCCGCCGGCGGTGAGCGTGTTTCCGATCCCGGGAAGCCGGGTGGCCACACCGCAGACTCAGATCGCCTTCCGGGGCGTATCGCCGGCCGGCCTCGGCCCGGTCACCGTCGTCGGTTCGCGCACCGGCACTCACCGCGGCCGGGTGGAGGGGGACTCCGACGGGAACGGGGCCAGCTTCCTGCCCGCGCAGCCGTTCCGCCCCGGCGAGCGGGTCACGGTGAGCACCGGCCTGCAGGTGCAGGGAGGCGCGTCCGGAACGTTCTCCTTCCACGTCGGGACGCCGGCGGGGGCGATCCCCGCCCAGGCTGCGCCGCAGGCCTCCCGACTGCCTGGCGACGTGCTCACGTTCCGCTCGCGGCCGGATCTGCAGCCGCCCTCGGTCGAGCTCACCCGGGTGTCATCGGCGACGGCGCCGGGCGACATCTTCCTCACGCCGCAACAGGGCCCGCTGCAGAGCGGCCCGATGATCCTCCGGCCGGACGGTGCGCTGGTGTGGTTCAAACCGCTGCCCCAGGGTCGCGTGGCCAGTGATCTCCGGGTGCAGAGCTACCGAGGGCAGCCGGTGCTGACCTGGTGGGAGGGCCACGTGGGCGCCGGCGTCGGCATGGGCGAGGACGTCATCTACGACAGCGCGTACCGGCAGCTCGCGGTCGTCCGCGCCGCCAATGGGCTGTCGGCTGACCTGCACGAATTCGAGCTGATCGGCCAAGGCGCGGCGCTGATCACCGCGTATCACCCGATGTACTGGAACGTCCCGTCGAAGGGGGGATCCCAGCGGACGATCGTGCTCGACTCGGTGGTGCAGGAGATCGACATCGCGACCGGGCTCGTCCTCTTCCAATGGGACAGCCTTGATCACGTTCCGGTCAGCGACAGCCACGAGCCGGCGCCCGCTCCGGGGCAGCCGTTCGACTACTTCCACATCAACTCGATCCAGCTCGAGCGCAGCGGCGACCTGGTCGTCTCGGCGCGCAACACCTGGGCGGCCTACAAGCTCGACCGAGCCACCGGCCGGGTGCTGTGGGTGCTGGGCGGCCGGCGATCGAGCTTCAAGTTGAGCGCCGGCGCGGCCTTCGCCTTCCAGCACGACGTCCGGGTGCGCTCGGAGGGCGACGGGACGGTCACGGTGTTCGACGACGGGGCGGGGCCGCCCACCGTGCACAGCGTCTCCCGCGCGATGACGCTGTCGCTGGATCCGGGCCGGGGAACGGCCGCGGTGGTCGCCGAGTACCGCCATTCCCCGTCGCTGCTCGCCACCTACGAGGGCAACGTCCAGCTCCTGCCGGGTGGTGATCGGTTCCTCGGGTGGGGCCAGCAGCCGTACTTCAGCGAGTTCGATCCCGGCGGCCAGATGATCTTCGATGGGCGGTTCGTGGGCGGGAACTCGAGCTACCGCGCCTACCGGTTCCCGTGGACCGGGGCGCCGGCGACGGTCCCTCGGGTTGCCGCCACCAAGGGGAGCGCGACCACCACCGTCGACGTGAGCTGGAACGGCGCCACCAAGGTGAGCTCGTGGCGGGTTCTGGTGGGATCCTCGGCGAGCGACCTGCGGGCGGTCACGGCGGCCCCGGTGAGCGGGTTCGAGACGCAGATCGACAACGTGCCGGCCGATCGGTACGTCGCCGTGCGGGCGCTCGACGCGAACGGTCGCGTGCTGGGCACCTCGGCCACCGTGTCGCCACGCTAGGTGACACAGCCGTTGTCGTAAAGCTCGTCCGGCTGGCCTCACCGCTCCTCGGAGTCGCCGGACGCGAGAACCGCGCCGGCGACTCTACGGCTGTGCTCGCGGTACTCCCCGTCGGAATGCGGGCGTCCGAGCCCGCATCCCGA
>JAOPVE010000484.1 GCA_025963185.1 Actinomycetes bacterium | reverse complement strand
TGCCCCGCCCGCGCCGGCCATGACATCGGCGATGTTGTGGGCGACCGTGCCCTTCAGGCCGATCCAGTCAAAGAAGTCGTACTGGCCGAGACGTAACAGCAGACCGGCGGCCGGAAGTACCGCGATCGGCATCATGAGGCTGCGCCCGATGCGCTGGAGCACGGCTAAGGCCTGGTTTGGCCCTCTCGTGTCCGCGCCCGTAGCGGTCATTGCGGTCATGCGTTTTCCTCCTCAGTGGCGGGGGTTGGTGATTCTTGCGGAGGGGCGGGCAAGCGGGACCCAGAGCTTGTACCGGTCTGCGCGAAAGTGCATGACCGAGTAATCCAGGAGGGTTTCCCCCGTATATGCGTGCCGTTCTATGTGGAGAACCGGCCCCCCGACCGGAATCTCGAGGAGTGCAGCGATGTCGGGATCGGCCGCGATGGCCTCGATCGAGTCCTCGCCCCAGTTCGGTTCGAGCCCGAACTTCTCGGCGAGGGTGCTGTACAGCGAGGCGGGCGGCTCCATGTCGGCGAAGCCCGGGACCCGGGAGTCGACGACGTAGGTCTGCTCGACGGCCATCGGTACACCGTCGGCGTACCGCAGGCGCTTGAAGCGGATCAGCGGTTCGCCCGGCTCGACTTCCAGCCCGCGCGCGATGGACCCCCGGGCGGGAATCCGCTCGAACACAAGCGTGCGCGACGAGGGAACCATCCCTCGCCGCGCCATTTCCTCGGTATACGACGTGAGCCGTATCTGCAGGTCGAGCTTGGGTTTAGCGACGAACGTCCCGCGCCCGGCGACCTTGAACAGCCGGCCTTCGATCACGAGTGCGTCGACGGCCTGCCGGACGGTCATCCGCGCGACGCCGTAACGTTCGGAGAGTTCCCGTTCGGACGGAATCGCCTGCTCGGGCTGCATTTCTCCCTCGATCAGATCGATCAGGATCTCGCGCAGCTGCTGGTGCTTAGGCACCGGGCTCCGCGGATCGAGGGACATCATGTTCCCGGCCTCTTTCAGAAAAGTTCCCGAAGACGGACACTCTCTGCGTGATTCAGCTCACGACTAGACCGGACTAGACCAGTTAGTGTTCACTGCTGTCAAGGGTCGGCCGGTTGAGGTTCCGTAACGGGGCTACATCCTGCCCGCACCAGGCCAAACCGCCGCCCCGGACCGGTGTCAGTTGTGGGGAAACCAGACGATAGCGCGTACGGCGCGCGGTGCGAGAAGGAGTCCTGGAATGGCCAGTAAGGCGGAGCAGATCGTCGCGGGGCTGGGCGGCGTCGACAACATCATCGAGATCGAGCCCTGCATCACCCGCTTACGGACCGAGGTCGCCAACGGCGGACTCGTCAGCGAGTCGGCCCTCAAGGCCGCGGGCGCCCACGGCGTCCTCAAGTCCGGCAACGTCGTCCAGGTCATCGTCGGCCCCGAGGCCGACACCCTGGCGAGTGACATCGAGGACCTGCTGTAGTGGCAGTCCAGGTCACGGCTCCGCTCAGCGGCATGGCGGTCGGGCTCTCCGAGGTGCCCGATCCCGTGTTCGCGACCGCGATGGTCGGTCCCGGCCTCGCGATCGATCCCGAACGTGTCCTGTCCACGGTGGTCGCCCCTGTCTCGGGCACCATCGCGAAACTCAAGCCCCACGCGCTCGTGATCGTCGCCGACGGCGGCCGCGGCGTGCTCGTCCACCTCGGAATCGACACGGTCCACCTCGACGGCGAGGGCTTCAGGCTGCTCGCGGCCGAGGGTGACTCCGTCGTCGCCGGCCAGCCGATCGTCGAATGGAATCCGGCCGACGTCGAGGCACGCGGGCTCTCGCCCGTCTGCCCCGTCGTCGCGCTCGATGCCCTCGACGGCTCGGTGGCCGAACTCGCGCACGGTCCGATCGGGCTCGGCGCACCGCTGTTCGTCTGGAACTGACCTGCACCAACCACGTCCGGCGCGGCTGACCGCCGCGCCGGGCGGGGCCGCACCATCCCGCGCGCCGGTGACCCGGCCGGCCCGCGGCGGAATCACCCGCCTCCGGCTGCACGCGCGCGCCGGAGGGAACGACGAGGAGGCCGCAATGACCGAACGCCGAGTGACCGTCGCTTCCCCGGTGGGCCTGCACGCCCGTCCGGCCGCGATGTTCGTGCGAGCCGCGGCGGCGACCGGCACTACCGTCACGATCGCCAAGCCCGGCAAGGATCCGGTCGACGCCCGCAGCCTGCTCGCCGTCATGTCACTCGACGTCCGCCACGGCGACGAGGTCACACTCACCGCCGAGGGCGCCGACGCCGCGCTCGACGAACTAGCGGCCCTGCTCGCCAGCAATCTCGACGCCGAGCCCGCGCCGAATGCGTGAACTGACCGGCATCGGAGTCGGCTACGGCACCGCGGCGGGTCCAGTGGCGCGGATGGGTGATCCGCTGCCCGAGCCCGCCGCCGATCCGAGCCGGATCTCACCCGAAGAAGAACTCGCGAGCGCCCGGTCGGCCATGTCCGGCGTCGCTACCGAGCTACGGCGCCGGGCCGCCCTCGCCGAAGGTCCGGCGCAGGAGGTCCTGGAAGCACAAGCGCTCATGGCCGAGGATCCGGGGCTCGCGCCCGGCATCGAATCGCGGATCAGCGCCGGGGCCACCGCGGCCCGCGCGGTCTACGAGGCATTCGGCGAGTATCGGACCATGCTCGCCGCGGCCGGGGAGTACCTGGCCGCGCGCGTGGCCGACCTGGACGACGTCCGGCAGCGGGTCGTGGCCGGCTGCCTCGGGGTCCCGGTGCCCGGCGTGCCGGATCCCGGTGTCCCGTTCGTGCTGGTCGCCCGGGATCTCGCTCCCGCCGACACCGCGCTGCTCGACCTGTCCCGTGTCCTCGCGCTGGTCACTGCCGAGGGCGGTCCGACCAGCCACACCGCGATCCTCGCCCGCTCGCGTGGCCTGCCCGCGATCGTCGGCTGCCCTGGCGCGCTGACCCTGCACGACGGATCCGTGGTCGTGGTGGACGCGGGCCGTTCAGTCGTCGTCGCGGATCCGTCCCCGGAGCTGGTCGCCGCAGCCACCACGACAGCGACAGCCGAGACCGCCACTGGACCAGGCCGGACCGCCGACGACCGCCCCGTCGCCCTCCTCGCCAACCTCGGCTCGGCCGCCGACGCACCCGCGGCCGTCGCCGTCGGAGCCGAGGGCGTCGGGCTGTTCCGCACCGAGTTCCTGTTACTCGACTCCGCCGAGGCGCCGACCGCGG
>JAOPVE010000470.1 GCA_025963185.1 Actinomycetes bacterium | reverse complement strand
CGGCGCTGTGCGGTGGCGGCGGCCAGGGCGACGCGCTGATCCTGCACGTGCCTTCCCCCGCAACGCCGAGAGGCTGACCCCTTTGACCACTGCCCCACTGGTCTTCCAGGCCCGGGCTGTCTATGTAGGACAGTCCGATCAGGCCGAATGCTTCATGGTCGCCCTCGCCGACCACGCCGAGGGCACCGACCAGGCGTTCATCTGCATGCTCGCCGACTCCTTCGACGAGGGCGACCGGCTGCTCGGCCTCGACACGTACGTGCTGGTCACCGGGTCCGGCGCGACCACCCACGGCGGGGTGGTGGCCGCGCGGGTCAACGCCGACTCCGTCGAGTTCCGGCTCACCGCGCTCGCATCCACCACGCTCGGAATCCCGGCCGGGTTCGCCGTCGGGATCGACCCGGCGCGCGCGCCGCAGGTCCGCACCGGGCTGGCGCGCGTACTCGGAGCCGAGGTCGTGCAGTGAGGGGGGCGTCCGCCGCCGAGCTGGTCGAGCGGGCGCGCGAGGGCGATCCGCGGGCCGTCGCGCGGCTCATCAGCCACGTCGAGAACGCCAGTCCCGCCCTCCGCGAGGTCGCCGAGGCGCTCGCCCCGCACACCGGATCCGCCCGCATCGTCGGCCTCACCGGATCGCCCGGAGTCGGCAAGTCCACCACCACGACCGCCCTCGTCCGGGCGTACCGGGAGGACGGGCTGCGGGTCGGGGTGCTGGCCGTCGATCCGTCGTCGCCGTTCTCCGGCGGGGCGCTACTCGGCGACCGGGTCCGGATGCAGGAGCACGCGACGGATCCGGGGGTGTTCATCCGGTCCATGGCCTCGCGGGGTCACCTCGGCGGGCTCTCGTGGGCCGCGCCGCAGGCCCTGCGGGTCCTCGACGGGGCCGGATGCGAGGTGATCCTCGTCGAGACCGTCGGGGTGGGGCAGGCCGAGGTCGAGGTGGCCTCGCTCGCCGACACCACGATCGTGCTGCTCGCGCCCGGCATGGGCGACGGGATCCAGGCGGCCAAGGCCGGGATCCTCGAGGTCGCCGACGTCTTCGTGGTGAACAAGGCGGACCGCGACGGGGCCGACGCCACGGTCCGGGACCTGCGGAACATGCTCGGCCTCGGCGGGCGGCACTCCGAGCCCGGCGCCTGGCGCCCACCGATCGTCAAGACGGTGGCCTCCCGCGGCGAGGGCACCCGGGACGTCCTTGCCGCGGTCGACAAGCACCGCGCGTGGATGACCGAGCACGGCGAACTGGCCCGCCGCCGGGAGCGCCGCGCGGCGGCCGAGATCGAGGCGATCGCCCTGGCCGCGCTGCGCGAGCGGATCGGCGACCTGCGCGGCGGTACGGCCCTCGACGCCCTCGCCGCCCGGGTGGCGACCGGCACCCTCGACCCGTACCGTGCGGCTGACGAGCTGCTCGCGAGCCTGTAGCCCCCGCGCCGCGGGCCGCCATCCGGGGCTGGACGCCGGGCTCCCGCTGGCCGCCGTGAGTAGCTACCTGTGGGCTGGACGCCGAGCCCCAGCTGGCCGCCGTACCCGGGGCTTGTTAGCGGTTCTGGCCGGCCGCCTCCGGCGAGCCGTGCCATGAACCGCTAACAAGTGCTTCTACTCGTACCCGACCTCGAACCAGACGACCTTGCCCTCCCCGTCGCGAAGGTGGCCCCAGCGGATCGCCAGCGCGTCGAGCAGCCACAGCCCGCGGCCGCCGGGAGACTCCGCGTCGGGCTCGCGGCGGCGCGGGGGCAGCGGGTGCGAGTCGCTGACCTCGACCCGGAGTACGCCGCCGAGTTCACGGATCCGCAGTTCGCGCGGTGGCGGCGCGTGCCGTAGCGCGTTGGTGACGACCTCGCTGGTGAGCAGCAGTACGACGTCGCCGGTCTGCTGGCTCGCGCCGACTCCGAGCAGGCATCTCCGCAGGTGAGCCCGGGCCTCGCGGGGCGCCGACGGGTGGTCCGGCAGCCGCAGGAAGCCCGCCAGTTCGGCGGCGTGCTGCACGGATCGGTCGGGCATCGGTCCTCGCGGGTTTCGCTCCGCGGCGGCCCCGTGGCCGGGCTCCGATCGTGACGGGCCTGACCAGCGCGGACGCCCCGGACGGGTGGTCGTGTCACCGGGTCAGCGCAGTTTGCCACGTTTGCGGGCGCTCGTCGGGGAAGATCGGCGGGTCCGGGCCTGTTGGGTACGGTTTCGGCATGGCCGTACCGTCCGGGACCGACCCGCTGGGGCTGCCGTTCGACCCGATCGAGCGGGCAGGCGAGATCTGGCAGCGGCGCTTCGGCGAGGCGGGTGCCATGCGGGTGGCGACCTCGGTGATGCGCGTGCAGCAGATCCTGCTGGCACGATTCGACGCCGTTCTGCGGCCGCACGGGCTGACGTTCGCCCGCTACGAGGCGCTGGTACTGCTCGCGTTCGCGCGCTCGGGCGAGCTGCCGCTCAAGCTGATGGGGGAGCGGCTGATGGTCCACCCCACGAGCGTCACGAACATCATGGATCGCCTGGTCGCGGCCGGACTCGCCGAGCGCCGCCCCAACCCCGCGGACGGCCGGGGCGTACTCGCCGCGCTCACCCCTCGCGGCCGGGAACTGGCGGAGGCGGCCACCGCGGACCTGATGGCGATCGGCTTCGGCCTGGACGGCCTGTCGGAGGGCCAGCTCGGCGAGTTGTTCGGCGGTCTGCGCCAGGTACGCCTCGCCGCGGGGGATTTCGACGTAACCTAGTTACTAGGACGTCCTACTATTTCGCCGGGCGGTGAGCCCCCAGGGGTCAGCCCGGCGGGTCAGCACGGGGAGGGGTCAGCGTGGACGCCGAACAGATCGCCGCGGGACGAGACCGGTGGCAGGCACGGTTCGCCGCGGCCCCACGCCGGGACGCCGACTTCACGACGCTCTCGGGCGTCGAGGTCGCGCCGGTCTACGGTCCGGAGGGGCCCGACGAGCGCATGGACCGGATCGGCTGGCCCGGCGAGTTCCCCTTCACCCGCGGCCTCTACGCCACCGGGTACCGCGGGCGGCCGTGGACGATCCGGCAGTTCGCCGGGTTCGGGAACGCCGCGCAGACCAACGAGCGCTACAAGATGATCCTCGCCGAGGGCGGCCACGGGCTGTCGGTCGCGTTCGACATGCCGACGCTCATGGGGCGGGACTCGGACGATCCGCGGGCGCTCGGCGAGGTCGGGCACTGCGGTGTGGCGATCGACTCGGCCATCGACATGGACGTGCTGTTCCGGGACATCCCGCTCGCCGAGGTCACCACCTCGATGACGATCAGCGGTCCGGCGGTCCCGATTTTCTGCATGTACCTGGTGGCGGCCGAGCGCCAGGGATCGCCGTTCGGCGGCCTCAACGGCACCCTGCAGACCGACATCTTCAAGGAGTACATCGCGCAGAAGGAGTGGCTGTTCGCGCCCGAGCCGCACCTGCGCCTGATCGGCGACCTGATGGAGTTCTGCGCCGCCGAGATCCCCGACTACAAGCCGCTGAGCGTGTCGGGCTACCACATCCGCGAGGCCGGATCGACGGCCGCGCAGGAACTCGCGTTCACCCTCGCGGACGGCTTCGGGTACGTCGAACTGGGACTGTCCCGCGGCCTGGACGTGGACACGTTCGCGCCCGGCCTGTCCTTCTTCTTCGACGCGCACGTCGACTTCTTCGAGGAGATCGCCAAGTTCCGCGCGGCGCGCCGGATCTGGGCCCGCTGGCTGCGCGACGTCTACGGCGCGAAGACGGACAAGGCCCAGTGGCTGCGCTTCCACACCCAGACCGCCGGCGTCTCGCTCACCGCCCAGCAGCCGGACAACAACATCGTCCGGACCGCGATCGAGGCGCTCGCCGCGGTCCTCGGCGGCACGAACTCGCTGCACACCAACGCGCTGGACGAGGTACTCGCGCTGCCCAGCGAGCGGGCCGCCCAGATCGCGCTGCGCACCCAGCAGGTGATCGCCGAGGAGACCGGCGTGGTCAACGTCGCTGACCCGCTCGGCGGATCGTGGTACGTCGAGGCACTCACCGACGAACTGGAGCGCCAGGCCGAGCTGATCTTCGAGCGCATCCGCGCGATGGGCACCGGCGACATGACCAGCGGGATCCTGCGCGGCATCGAGGACGGCTGGTTCATGGCCGAGATCGCCGAGTCCGCCTTCACCTACCAGCGGCAGGTCGAGAAGGGCGAGAAGCGGGTGGTCGGCGTCAACGTCTACCCCTCCCGCGGCGAGCAGGAGCTGGAGATTCTGCGGGTCAGCCACGAGGTCGAGACCGAGCAGCGCCGGGTGCTCGCGGCCCGCCGGGAGGCGCGCGACTCAGGAGCCGTCCAGGCGGCGCTGGCCGCGATGCTCGCCGCCGCGCGATCGGGGGCCAACATGATCCCGGCGATGCTCGACGCGGCCCGCGCCGAGGCCACCCTCGGCGAGATCTGCGACGCCCTGCGCGCCGAGTGGGGCGTCTACACCGAGCCCGCACGATTCTGACCCCGGGCGCGCGTGCGGTCGTTCTCGCGAAGTGCGGTAACCGCGGCCGGTCAGGACCGGCCGCAGGTACCGCACTTCGGAACGGTTGGGGGCCGGGCGGGGCCGCTAGTGGAAGCCGCCGTTGCTGTAGAGGAGCTGGCCGTTGATCCAGGCGCCCGCGGGTGAGCACAGGAAGGCGACCAGGCTGGCGGTGTCCTCGGGGCGGCCGAGGCGGCCGAGTGGGGTCCGGGCCACGAGTTCGGCGGCCAGCGCGGGGGAGATCCAGCCGGTGTCGACCGGTCCGGGGTTGACCACGTTCGCGGTGATGCCCTGCCCGCGCAGCTCGGTGGCGGCGGCGATGACGATCCGGTCGAGGGCGCCCTTGCTCGCGCCGTAGGGCAGGTTCCCGGTGGTGTGGTCGCTGGTCAGGGCCACGATCCGGCCGGTGCCGTGCGGTCCGGTGAACTGCCGTGCGAACTCGCGGATCAGCAGCCAGCTCGCCCGGGCGTTCACGGCGAAGTGCCGGTCGAAGCTCTCGACGGTCGTGTCGAGGATCCCCGAATCCACCGACTCCGCGTGGCTGAGCACGAGCCCGCGCACGTCCCCAGCCTCGCCGAAGACCCTCGAAGCCGCCGACGGATCCGTCAGGTCGGCCTCGACCGCGATCGCCCGTCCGCCGTGGCCCTCTATCGCCGCGGTCAGCTCGGCGGGGGTCTCGTCGTCGCGCCCCCAGGGCATCCGCTCGTCATAGCCGGGCCAGTAGGTGAAGGCGATGTCCCAGCCGGTCTCGGCGAGCTTGCGGGCGATCGCCGCGCCGATGCCGATCCGCCGCCCGGCGCCCGTGACCAGGGCGAGTGGCCGTCCCGTGGTCCCCATGAATGCGATCCTGCCGCACCGGGCTACGGAGTCCCACCAGCGGTGCGCATGACCCGGCGCGGAGGTGGAAGACTGGTAGCCATGTCACAGCCGAACCCGCGCTTGACGGCCGCCTCGCTCGCCGGGGCCGTCGATCTGTCGTCGCTTCGCAAGCCGCCGGCCACTCCGCCCGCGGCCGCCCAGCCCGCGGGCCAGCCCTCGCCGAGCGGCCCGGCCGGCAACGGCAGCGCGCCGGCGGCGAGCGCTCACGTCATCGAGGTCACCGAGGCGACGTTCCAGACCGAGATCCTCGAACGCTCGCTCACGATCCCGGTCGTCATCGACTTCTGGGCCGAGTGGTGTGGCCCGTGCAAGCAGCTCAGCCCGGTGTTGGAGAAACTGGCCGCCGAGGCGGACGGCGCGTGGATCCTCGCGAAGATCGACGTGGACGCCAACCAGCGGCTCGCGCAGGCATTCCGCGTGCAGAGCATCCCGATGGTGATCGCCGTCGTGGGCGGCCAGCCGGTGGACGCGTTCGCCGGGGTGGTCCCCGAGGCGCAGTTGCGCCAGTGGCTCGACGCCGTGGTCCAGGCCGGTGGCGGCGAACTGCCGGAGGGGGCGGGCCCCGAGGTGGATCCGCGGCTCATCGAAGCCGAGGACCACGTGGCGGCGGGCGACTTCGACGCGGCCGAGGCGAGCTTCCGGTCGATCCTCGCGGATCAGCCCGGCGAGCCCATGGCGACCTCGGGACTGGCCCAGCTCGACCTGTTCCGCCGGCTCGACGCCATCGATCCCGACGCCGTGATGGCCGCCGCGCAGCAGTCGCCCGACGACGTGCCCGCCCAGCTTCTCGCGGCCGACCTGGAGTTCGCCTCGGGCCAGGCGCCGGAGGCGTTCGCTCGCCTCATCGACCTGGTCCGCCGCAGCTCCGGCGAGGACAGGGACGCCGCCCGCGAGCACCTGCTCGGGCTGTTCTCGATCGCGGCGCCCGACGATCCGGTCGTGGTCAAGGCCCGCCGCGACCTGACGACCGCCCTGTTCTGAGCGGGCTTCCGGCCCGGATCCCCGAAGTGCGGTAACCGCGGCCG
>JAOPVE010000467.1 GCA_025963185.1 Actinomycetes bacterium | reverse complement strand
CACTTCGGTGGGGTGGGGGCGGGCTGGGCCGTCAGCTGGGGAGTTTGGGGCGGTGGGGGTCGAGGAGGGGCTCGAAGAGGTCGCCGAGTTCGCCCACGCGGGTCAGGACGTCCTCGGTGGTGAACCGCAGGCCCTCGGCCGCCTCCACTTCATCCCAGGTCAGCGGGGTGGAGACCGTCGGCTCGGCGCGGGCCCGCACCGAGTACGGCGCCACCGTGGTCTTCGCGGGGTTGTTCTGGCTCCAGTCGATGAAGACCTTCCCGGGCCGCAGGGTCCGGCGCATCTTGGACACGATCAGCTCCGGATCCGCGCGTTCGAGCCGCTCGGCGAGCCCCTTGGCGTACTCCGAGGTGGCCTCGCCGGGCGCGGGCTTGATCGGGGCATAGAGCTGCATGCCCTTGGATCCGGAGGTCTTGGGATAGGCGTCGAGCCCGTCGGCCGCCAGTTCCTCGCGCAGCCGCAGCGCGACCTCGCAGCACTCGGTGATCGAGGCCGGGGCACCCGGATCGAGGTCGAACACCACCAGGTCCGATCCGTGGACCTTGCCGCGCGGGCCTACCTTCCACTGCGGCACGTGCAGTTCGATCGCGGCGAGGTTGGCCAGCCAGACCAGATCCGGCAGGTCGCAGATCAGCACATAGTCGATCTCTTCGCGGTTCTTCGTGCTGCCGGGCACGGGCAGCCGAACGGTTTTCACCCAGTCGGGGGTGCCGGCCGGGGCATTCTTGGCGAAGAACCCGGTCGCGTCGACGCCGTTCGGGAATCGCTGGAACGAGGCGGGCCGGTCCCGGACGTGCGGCAGCAGCACCGGGGCGATTCGCGCGTAGTAATCGATCAGTTCACCCTTGGTGAAACCGTGCGCCGGGTAGAGGATCTTGTTGAGGTTCGTCAGTGCCAGCCGCCGGCCGCCGACTTCGACACTCGTAGACGTACCGGTCACGCCTTCACCTCCGGAAACAGTGCTCGCGAGGTACGTTTGCCCACCCGAACACGAAGGGAACCCACCGGATATGCGCAGCATATGGAAAGGCGCGGTCTCCTTCGGGCTCGTCACGATCCCGATCAAGCTGTACTCGGCGACCGAGGAACACGATGTTCCGCTGCACCAGGTACACGAGAAAGACGGCGCGCGGGTCCGCTACAAGCGGGTCTGCGAAGCCGAGGGCGTCGAGGTGCCCTACGGCGAGATCGCCAAGGGCTACGACCTGCCGGGCGGCGAGACCGTCATCATCACCGACGAGGAGCTCAAGTCGCTGCCGATCGCGAGCAGCCGCACGATCGAGGTGATGCGGTTCGTGCCCGACGAGCAGATCCCGGGGATCTATTTTTCCAAGAGCTACTACCTGCAGGCCGACGGCCCGGGGCTCAAGCCCTATGTGCTGCTGCGCGACGCGCTGGCGGGGGCGGGCAGCTCGGCGCTGGTGAAGGTAGCGCTGCGGCAGCGGGAGTCGCTCGCCGTCCTGCGTCCCTACCAGGACGTGCTGCTGCTCCAGACCATGCTGTGGCCGGACGAGATCCGGGACACGGCCTCGATCGCCCCGCCGGAGGACGTCGAGCTGCGGCCGCAGGAACTCCAGATGGCGCAGTCCTACATCGACGCTCTCGTCGGGGACTTCGAGCCGCAGGAGTTCAAGGACGAGTACGCCGAGGCGCTGCGGATGCTGGTCGAGGCCAAGGCCGAGGGGCACGAGGTGGCGCGCGCCGCCGAGCCCGCGGCGAAGACCGGCGAGGTGATCGACCTGATGGCCGCGCTGGAGGCCAGCGTGGCCGAGGCGAGGGCGGCCCGGGCCGGCGGCACGGGTGGCGGATCCGCGGGCGCCGCCAAGAAGGCCACGCCGGCGAAGAGCGCCCCCGCGAAGGGCAGCCCCGCGAAGAGCGCACCGGCGAAGACCACCGCGAGGAAGGCGCCCGGCAAATCCGCCACGGCGAAGACCACCGCCAAGAGCACCCCGGCGAAGAAGACGGCCGCGGCGAGCAGCAGCGCCAACAGCACCGCGAGCAAGAGCACCGCCACCAAGAAGACGGCCGCCGCGAAGGCCCCGGCGAGGAAGGCCGCCGCGCGCCGGAGCGCCTGACCGGTTCACCGTCCGCACCCGCTGATCAGCCCAGGTCGGCGAGGGCCTTGGCGTCCAGCTCGACGGATCCGGCGGCGAAGTTCTCCTCGAGGTGGCCCCGCGAGGACGTGCCGGGGATCAGCAGCGTGTTCGGCGAGATCGCCAGCACCCAGGCGAGCGCGACCTGCGCGGGGGTCGCGCCGAGCCGATCCGCTGCGCCCACCACCGCCGGATCCCCGAGCAGCTTGTCCTGGCCGCCGAATGCCGATCCGAGGGGGAAGAACGGGACGAACGCGATCCCCCGGTCCGCGGTGGCGCGCACGAGGGGCAGCGACGAGCGGTCGGCGAGGTTGAACGGGTTCTGCACGCAGGCGATCTCGGTGCGCGCCACCGCGTGCTCGAACTGCTCGGTGCTGATGTTGCTCAGGCCGATCCCGGCGATCAGGCCCTCGTCCCGCATCGCGGTCATGGCGTCGAGCTGCTCGTCGAACGGCACCTGCTGGGTGTCGTGCCCGGCGTCGAGCAGCCGCAGGTTCACCGCCGCGAGCTGGCCGACGCCCAGGGCGCGCAGGTTGTCCTCGACACCGCTGCGGAGCTGCTCGGGGCGCTGGGCCGGGATCCAGCCGCCGTTGTCGTCCCGCTGGGCGCCGACCTTGCTGACCAGCGCGATCGAGTCCGGGATCGGCGCGAGCGCCTCGTGCAGGATCTCGTTCGCCACGTCCGGGCCGTAGTACTGCGCGGTGTCGATGTGGTCGGCCCCGAGCTCGACGGCGCGCCGGACCACGGCGATCGCCTCGGCCCTGTCTCGCGGCGGGCCGAACACTCCGGGGCCGGGCAGCTGCATCGCGCCGAAGCCGATCCGGTGCACCGAACGTGGTCCGAGGGCATACGTTCCGATTGTCACGGGCGAAAGCCTACGGTCCACGGCCCCGCCGCGCGCGTCAGGACCCCGCGCCGGAAGTTGTGCCGGCGGTGCGCCGCTCATAGCCTTGGCGGAAGCCGGCGAGGGCCGGGCGCGCGGAGTGAGAAGGGCGGCCCGGCCATCGAGGAGACCGCGGACGGCGCCATGCGGATCGCCGTCGACACCGACACCTACCCGGGCCGCTCAGTCGTGACAGTCACCGGGGAGCTCGACATGCTCGGCGCGCCCCGCCTGCGCCAGATCCTGCTGGGCTGCCTGTCCGAGCCGGGCGCGGACGTCGTCGCCGACCTCGACGGCATCACGTTCCTCGCGTCCACGGGCCTGGGCGTGCTCGTCGAGGCCGGGCAGCACGCCACCGCGCGCGGATCGAAGCTGCGGCTCGTCTGCTCGACCCGTGCGGTCCGGCGGCCCCTGGAGCTGACGGGCCTGAACCAGGTCTTCGAGATCCACCCGGACCTCACCAGCCTGACCTGACCGCCCCGCCGCACTCCCAGTCCCCCGCCGCACTTACCTGCCCCTGCGTCGCGCTTCGGCGGGATCGGCACCCGGCGGGATCCGCTCGTGGCGCGGGTCCGGGTCAGGGCGCCGGGCCCGCACTCCGGTGGCGGGGCCGGATTGACACACCCCCGCCGTAGCGTTCCCCCACGCCGGCGCCGGCGCCGCGGGAGGGGGACGCATGCGCGCACCACAGCCCTCCCCCGCGGTGCCGGTGTCCGTCGTACCTGGTGCGCCGGTGCCTGGTGCGCCGGTGATCGGGCATCCGCTGGCGTACGTCCGGCACCGGCGTGGCTGGTCCTACGCCGCGCTGCTGGCCGAGGTCGCCCGGTCGGCGCGGGCGCAGGGGCTCCCGCTCGGCGAGCTCGACCGGGCGAAGGCGCACCGCTGGGAGACCCGGGGGGTGGTGCCCGAGCCGGCGGTCCAGTGGGCGCTCGCGCGGGTGCTCGGGGTGCCGCAGGGGGTGGCCCGGGAGCGGCCGTGGCCGGGGTGGCTGCCCGCGTACGGCGGGTTCCCGGCGCTGGAGTCCTGGTCGGCGGGGTCCGCGGTGGAGGTGCTCAGCGGGGCG
>JAOPVE010000415.1 GCA_025963185.1 Actinomycetes bacterium | reverse complement strand
CAACGCCGCCGCCGTCGCCGAGCGCGCCGAACTGCGCGGCCGGCTCGGCGCCTACCGGGCCAAGGCCTCCCGCCTGGGCGGCGCCGAGCGCCCGGACCTCACCGACCTCGCCGACGCGGCGAAATCGCTGCTCTACACCGCTCCCTGCGACCTGGCCGCCGCCAGGACCGCCGTCGAGCGCTACCAGACCGCGGTGGCCAGCCTCACCGCCACCACGACCGACAGGGGACAGCGATGAGGTGCGAGCAGGCCGGCTGCGGCGGGACGATCGACGGCGGCTACTGCGACACGTGCGGAATGGCGCCACACGCTGCGAAGACCGGATCGGCGAAGACCGGATCGGCGAAGACCGGAACCGCCGCGAGTACCCGGACCGGCAGCATGGCGGTGCTGTCCACCCGCACCGGCGGATCGGCGCGCACCGGCAGCACCCACACCGGATCCCGGCGGCGGCTCGGCGCGGGGCTGGTCGATGTCGCCCCGCTGCCCCCACGCGATCCGGCGAGCGCCGTCATGACCGTGGCGGCCGTGCGGGAGGAGCGGCGGTACTGCGGGGCCTGCGGCGATCCGGTGGGCCGGGGCAGGGACGGCAAGCCCGGGCGCACGGCGGGCTTCTGCCCCAGTTGCGGCGGCCGGTTCGACTTCGCGCCGAAGCTCGCGCCGGGCGACCTCGTGGGAGGGCAGTACGAGATCGCCGGGGCCATCGCGCACGGCGGCCTCGGCTGGATCTACCTCGCGACCGACCACAACGTCTCCGACCGCTGGGTGGTGCTCAAGGGCCTGCTCAACTCCACCGACGAGGACGCCACCGCGGCCGCCGTGGCTGAGCGCCGGTTCCTCGCCGAGGTCGAGCACCCGCACATCGTCAAGATCTACAACTTCGTCGAGCACGACGGCGCCGGCTACATCGTCATGGAGTACGTCGGCGGCCCGTCCCTCAAAGACATCCTGAAGGATCGGCGGGAAGCCAACAACGGCCAGCCGTCCCCGCTGCCGCTCGCCCAGGCGCTGGCGTACGTGCTGGAGATCATGCCGGCGTTCGGCTACCTGCACGAGCGCGGACTGCTGTTCTGCGACTTCAAGCCCGACAACGTGATCCAGACCGACGGGCAGGTCAAGCTCATCGACCTCGGTGGCGTGGTCCGGATCGGCGACGACAACGCCGCGTTCTACGGCACCGTGGGTTTCCAGGCACCCGAGATCGCCGAGGTGGGGCCGTCCATACCGTCGGACCTCTACACGATCGGCCGGACCCTGGCCGTGCTCGCCACCGACTTCCGCGGCTACCAGAGCACGTTCGCGGCGAGCCTGCCCGATCGGTCGGAGGTGCCGCTCTACCGCGAGCACGAGTCGTTCTACCGGCTGCTGGAGAAGGCCACCCACATCGATCCGGGGGCGCGGTTCACGTCGGCCGCGGAGATGGCCGACCAGCTCGTCGGGGTGCTCCGGCAGGTCCTCGCCGCCGGTGGCAGCCCGGCCCCCGCGCCGTCCGCGCTGTTCACCGGGGAGCTGCGGGCCGAGACGCGCACCGACGCTCCACAGTGGCGCCACCTGCCCGCGCCGCTGACCGATCTCGCGGATCCGTCGGCGGCGTTCCTGGCCTCCCTCACCGTGACCGATCCGGGCGAGGTGCTGACCCTGCTGGCCAAGGCCCCGGAGCAGAGCATGGAGGTGCGCCTGCGGGCGCTGCGGGCCCGGATCGACGAAGGTGCCGCCGCGGCCTGGTCCGGCGGTGCGGATCCGGCCGGGCCCGGCGGTGCCGATCTGGCCGGGCCCGGCGGTGCCGATCCGTTCGCCTTGGCGCGGGCCGCCGTCGCCGCAGCCCTCGCCGAGGCGGGCAACGACTGGCGGATCGCCTGGTACGACGGCGTCCTCGCGCTGGCCGAGGGCGACTACCCGCGCGCCGAGGACCAGTTCCAGGCCGTCTGGTCGTGCCTGCCCGGCGAGCTGGCGCCGCAGCTCGCGATCGCGCTCACCCGGGAACTCGCCGGGGACCACCCGGGCGCGGCCGGGTACTACGACCTGGTGAGCCGGGCCGATCCGGCGTTCACGACGGCGCACTCGGGGCTGGCGCGCTGCCGCCTCGCGGCCGGGGACCGGTCCGGTGCCGTCGAGGCGTACAACCGGGTGCCGGGCACCTCG
Organism: Actinomycetes bacterium; assembly: GCA_025963185.1. Lineage (GTDB taxonomy): Bacteria > Actinomycetota > Actinomycetes > Mycobacteriales > Cryptosporangiaceae > RYN-140. Next base: position 3,575 of record JAOPVE010000415.1, on the reverse strand, counting down.
GCCGCGTACCGGACCGCGCAGGTCGCGGCCGTCCGCGCGCTGCTGCACCGGGCTACCACTAACGGGACCGGGTCCAGCGCTGCCGGGCACGCGGGCGGCGAGGCGATGGTGGCCGCCGCAGGACTGATCGAGCGGCTGGAGGTGACGTCCGCGCAGCTCGCCGCGCTCCGGGCCGAGCTGCTGGACACCGCGCTGGCCGCGCTGGCCGCGGGGTCGGCGGTGCCCGGGTCCGTACTCGGGTCCGGCCGCGATCCCGCCCTCCCTGCGGGCGAGCGCGACGTGCGCTTCGCCCTGGAGGACTGCTACCGCGAGCTGGCCAGGTCCGAGAGCGGCCGGGCGAGGATCGCGCTCGTCGACAGGGCGAACGCCATCCGGCCGAGGACCCGGTTCTGATGCCGGCCACACCCGTCCCCGAGAGCGGCCCGGCGGCGATCGAGAGCGGCTCGGTGTGCCCGGCCTGCGGGGAGCACGGCACCGAGGGCGCGGCCTACTGCGAGGGCTGCGGAGCCCGCCTCACCGGCCCCACTCCCGAACCCGCCAACGCCGAAAACCCCCAGACCGAGACCGCAGCGGATCGTGGCGGAGCGCGCTCCTGCCCGTCCTGTGGGGCCGCGGGCGCCGTCGGCGGCGACGGGTACTGCATCGAGTGCGGGATGCTCGCCACCCGCGAACGCGACCACATCGAGATCGACGCCAGCACCCCGGGCCTGCCCGCGGCGGCCGTCACCGATCGCGGCCTGCGCCACCACCGCAACGAGGACGCGGTGTGGCTGGTCACCCGCCCGCGCTGCGGGGACGTCGTGGTGGCCGACGGGGTGTCGTCCTCGTTCGATCCGGACGTGGCCTCGGCGCTGGCCGTGGAGACCGCGGGCACGATCCTCGGCCAGGACACCGGGCCCGACGTGGTCACGCGGGCGATCGCCGCCGCCGCTGCCGCCGTGGCCGCGCTCGCGAGCGAGGGAGATCCGCGGCGCCGGACCTCGAACCCGGCGTGCACGATCGTCGCGGCCACGGTCCGGGACGGCGTGATCACCTGTGGGTGGGCCGGTGACAGCCGCGCCTACTGGGTGCCGGACTCCGGCGAGGCCGCGCAGCTCACCACCGACGACTCGTGGGTGACCGCCGCGATCCGCCAGGGGACCGACCCCGCCGCGGCCTGGGCGGACCGGCGGGCCCACGCGATCACCGCCTGGCTCGGCGCCGACGCCGGGACCGTCGATCCGCACGTCACGAGCCTCACCCCGGCCGGGCCAGGGCTGCTCGTCGTGTGCAGCGACGGGCTCTGGAACTACCTGACCGGCCTCGCCGAGTTCGCCGCGGCGGTCCGGGAGCACGCCGGGCGGGCGGCGGGCGGTCCCGCGCCGATGCTCGCCCTGACCCGCAGCCTCACCGAGTACGCCGTCGCCTCCGGCGGCCAGGACAACATCACCGTCGCCGCGCTGCGGCTCGGTGGATGACAGCCCAGCGAGAGGAAGATCCGCGATGCCTTACACCGCCGAGACGTTCCAGAACGAGTACCTGCCCGACGGCGGGACCGAGGTCAACGCCATCGTGACGGTGACGTCCACTCCGGACGGTCCGGTGGCGGCCGGGGCGACCTCGGTGATCATCGTCGACTGCTCCGGGTCCATGGAGACCGGCGGCCGGATCGCCGCGGCGAAGGCCGCGGCCAGGGCGGCGATCGCCTGCATCCGGGACGGGGTGCGGTTCGCGATCATCGCCGGTGCTGGCCAGGCGCAGCAGATCTTCCCGCAGACGGGCACCCTCGCGGTGGCCTCGCCGCAGACCCGCGACCAGGCCACGGCCGCCGTCGGGCGGCTGGAGGCCCGCGGCCGCACCGCCATCGGGAGCTGGCTCACCGAGGCCGCCGGGCTGTTCGCGCAGCGGCCGGGCGACATCTGCCACGCGATCCTGCTGACCGACGGCGAGAACGGCGAGCAGGCCGGCGAGCTGGAGGCGGTGCTCCAACGGGTCGGCGGCACGTTCCAGTGCGACTGCCGGGGGGTGGGCACCGACTGGGTCGTCGCGGAGCTGCGCAAGGTCGCGGCCGCGCTGCTCGGCACGGTCGACATCGTCGCGGATCCGGCCGGGCTCACCGCCGACTTCGAGGCCATGATGACCGCGGCGATGGGCAAGGTCGCCGCGGACGTCCGGCTCAAGGTGTGGACGCCGGTCAACTCCAGCGTCCGGTTCGTCAAGCAGGTCGAGCCCACCGTGGCGGACCTCACGGGCAAGCGCACCGAGGACGGCCCCCGCGCCGGGCTTTACCCCACCGGATCCTGGGCGGCCGAGAGCCGGGACTACCACGTGTGCGTGGACGTCCGGGCCGGGCAGGTCGGCGACGAGATGCTGGCCGCGCGGGTGTCCGTCGTGGAGGGCGGGACCGTGTACGCGCAGAGCCTGATCCGCGCGGTCTGGACCGGCGACGCCGCGCTGTCGACCCGGATCAACAAGCAGGTCGCCCACTACACCGGGCAGGCCGAGCTGGCCCAGGTGATCCAGGAGGGCCTGGAGGCGCGCAAGGCGGGCGACGACGGAACGGCCACCCTCAAGCTCGGCCGCGCGGTCCGGCTCGCGGCCGAGAGCGGCAACGCCGAGACCGCCGGGCTGCTCGCGGCCGTGGTCGACATCGAGGACGCGGCCACCGGGACGGTCCGGCTGAAGAAGCGGGTCGCGGCGGCCGACGAGATGGCGCTGGACACCCGCTCGACGAAGACGGTCCGGGTCGGGCGGGCCAAGTGAGCACGCTGACCTGCCCGGCCGGGCACCCGTCCGAGACCGCCGACTTCTGCGACTACTGCGGCGCGAAGATGGCCGGCGCCGCGTCACAGCCGGGCACCGCGTCACCACCCGTTACCGCCCCGTTGCCGGACGCCGCAGCGGAACCCGCGGCGGCCGCGGCAGGCCTGCGGACCTGCCCGAACTGTCACGTGGCCACGGCGGGCGCGGCCCGGTTCTGCGAGGAGTGCGGCTACGACCACACGACGGGCAAGGTTCCGGCCGTCGCGCCGGCGTCGGCGCAGACCTCACCGGCCACTCCGGTCGCACCGGCTGCCGCAGGGGCCTGGACCGCCACGGTCGCCGCCGACCGCGCGTACTTCGAGGCCAATGAGCTGGACGGGGTCAGCTTCCCGGCGGGCACCCAGACCCGCTCGTTCACCCTCACGGGCCCCCAGATGCGGATCGGGCGCGCGAGCCCGTCGCGGGGCGTGTTCCCCGAGATCGACCTGTCCGCGGATCCGCTGGACCCGGGGATCTCGCACAGCCACGCGGTGCTGACCCAGACGACCACCGGATCGTGGCTGCTCGCCGACCTCGGATCCACGAACGGCACCTACCTCAACGGCGCCACGGATCCGCTGGCCGCGGGCGAGATGGTCAGCGTGTCCAGCGGAGACCGGATCCACGTCGGCGCCTGGACCACGATCACCGTCCACGCTCCCGGCGGCTGAGCCCCCACTAGCGGACCTCCCACCGGCTGAGCTCCCACCGGCTGAGCCCCCGCCGGCTGGCCCGGGCACCGATCCGGCGGACGGGTGCCGCAGGGCCGCGAGCCCGGCCACGCCGCAGCCGGC
>JAOPVE010000375.1 GCA_025963185.1 Actinomycetes bacterium | reverse complement strand
AACCGCTCGTCCGTGAGCGGGCTGGTCACCAGGCCGGCGACCTTCGAGCTCGTGGCCATGGCGGCCGGCGAGTGCGAGATCGGGATGGCCGGGAGGTACTTGCTCATGATGTCGCGGTTCGTCTGCTGGTACGCGGCCTTGCTGGACGCCGGGTCCGTCTGCGCGTCCGCCGCCGTCAGTGCGCTGAACAGGGCGGGCTCGTTGAAGCCGAACTCGGCCTTCTCGCGGCCGAAGAACGTGCCGGTCCAGTTGCTGGCGTGGTTGAAGTCGCCGGTCCAGCCGAGCAGGTGGATGTCCTGCTTGCCGGCCTTCTGCACGTCGTCCTTGTAGCCACCGTTCCACGGCTTGACCACGGGGGTGATCTTGAAGCCGGCTGCGGTCAGGTCGGCCGAGATCGCCGTGAAGATGCCCTTGGGGTCTGGCATGTACGGGCGGCTGACCTCGGACGGGTAGTAGAACTTCAGCTCCGTGCCCTCGGCGCCGGCCTGCTTGAGCAGGTCCTTGGCCTTGGCCAGGTTGTAGTCGTAGGCCTGCACGTCGTCGGCGTACCCGGCCACGGTGTCGGGCATGAACTCCTTGGCGACGATCGCGCCGTCGGGGAGCTTGCTCGTCACGAGCTGCTGGCGGTTGATCGCGTAGGCGATGGCCTGGCGCACCCGCAGGTCCTTGAGCTTGGGGTTCTTCTGGTTCATGCCGAGGTAGAGCAGGTTGAACACGCCCCGGACGTCGACCTTGAAGCCCTTGGCCTTCAGGCCCTTCCAGTCGAGCGGGTTCGGGAAGTCGATGATGTCGACCTTGCCCGCCTCAAGCTCCTGCTTGCGGGCGTTCTCGTCCGCGATGGTGCGGATGATGAGCTTGGCGACCTTCGCCTTCGTGCCCCAGAAGTTGTCGTTGCGCACCAGCGTGACGGTGCCGGCGGCCTTGTCGTAGCTCTGGAACTTGAACGGGCCGGTGCCCGTCGGGTGCAGGTTGGCGTAGTCGCTGTAGGTGAAGCTGTCGCCGGACTGGGTGACCTTGTCGGCGTCGTACTTCTTCAGCGCCGTCGGGCTCGACATCGAGAACGCCACCAGCGTGAACGCCGCCGGGAACGCGCCGTGGTGCTCGTTCATCGCGACGACAGCGGTGTTCGTGTCCTTCGCGGTGCAGGACTTGTAGAGCGGGGTGCCCGTCGCGTCGCCCTCGTTCTTGGCGAAGCCGCCGAACACGTCGCCGTAGTAGAGCATCTGGCTCTGCGCGGCCGCGCCCTTCATGTTGAACCAGCGGTCGAGGTTGAAGCAGACAGCGGCCGCGTTGAAGTCGGTGCCGTCCTGGAACTTCACGCCCTTGCGCAGGTCGAACGTCATCTCTTTGCCGTCGGCGCTGAGCGACCACTTCTCGGCCAGCCCGGGCGCGAGGTCCGTCGAGCCCGGCTTGTTCTGGACGAGCGTGTCGAAGATCTGCCGTGACGGACGCCAGCTCTCGCCGTCGTCGTTGAAGATCGGGTCGAAGTTCTTGGGAGCGCCCGCGCCAGCCACGGTCAGCGTGCCGCCGCTGCTGCTCTCGTCGCCCCGCTTGCTCTGGGCGCAGGCCGCCGTGACGGACGCCAGCGCGGCGCACGTCGCAATCACCAACGCTTTGCGTACTACCCTCACGGTTCTCCCACCTCACGTACCGATGCGGCGTCTCGCCCCTCTCGTGAACGGGCGTTACACCGCGCTGTTGGCCGGACCTTACCGCGTTGCACATTGCCTCCGAGCGACGTTCGGGACCGAAGGGATCACGGATCTGCAACGGCCCGCGGCATATGTCCAGAGCGTTTCGATACGCCCCGCCACTAGGGGATCACGCGGCGTATCAACACCGACGAAGTGCGGCAATCGCGGCCGGTCATAGGCGGCCACGGTTACCGCACTTCGGGGACGGGGTGGGTCAGATGTCGACGGTGCGGCGGCCCTCGAAGGCGCGGCCCAGGGTGACCTCGTCGGCGTACTCCAGGTCGCCGCCGACCGGGAGGCCACTCGCGAGGCGGGTCACCCGCAGGCCCATCGGCTTGACCAGCAACGCCAGGTACGTGGCCGTCGCCTCGCCCTCGGTGTTCGGGTCGGTCGCCAGGATCAGCTCCTGGATCTCGCCGGTGGCCAGCCGGGTCATCAGCTCGCGGATCCGCAGGTTGTCGGGGCCGACGCCCTCCAGCGGATTGATCGCCCCGCCGAGCACGTGGTACTTGCCCCGGAACTCGCGGGTCCGCTCGACGGCGACGACGTCCTTGGGCTCTTCTACTACGCAGATCACGTCCTCGCTGCGCCGCGGATCCCGGCACACCTTGCACAGCTCCTGCTCGGCCACGTTGAAGCAGACCGAGCAGAAGCGGACCTCGTCCTTGACCCGCCGCAGCACCTGAGCCAGGCGGGCAACGTCGGCCGTGTCGGTGTTGAGGATGTGGAACGCGATCCGCTGGGCGCTCTTCGGACCGACGCCCGGGAGGCGGCCCAGCTCGTCGATCAGGTCCTGAATGGCGCCTTCGTACACCTACATCCCCAGCCCGCCGAGGCCGCCCGCCAGCGGACCCATCTTCTGCGACGCGAGCGCCTGCGCCTGGTCATTCGCGGCGCGGACCGCGGCGACGACCAGGTCGGCGAGGGTCTCGGTGTCGTCCGGATCGACGGCCTTCGGATCGATCACCAGGGCCTTCAGCTCGCCCGTGCCGCTGACGGTCGCCGTGACGAGGTTGCCCCCGGCGCTTCCGGTGACCTCGGCCGCCGCCAGTTCGGCCTGCGCAGCGATCATCTGCTGCTGCATCTTCTGGGCCTGCTTCATCATCTGCTGCATGTTCTGGCCACCGGGCTTCACGACTGCACTCCTCGGTCCTCGTGGTCGGGCTGGATCTGTTCTACACGTCGCCGATCTTGCGCGCGCCCTCGAAGGTGCGCTGCAGGACCGCGATCGCCTCGGCACCCGGATCCCGGCGCGGCGCCGCGTCGGCCTCCCCGCCGGCGGGCTCGTCCTCGGGCTCGTCCCCCGGATCGAAACCGCCGTACTCGTCGGCCGGCGGAGGCGGCAGCGGGACGTCGTCGGACTCGGGCGCGTCGGGCACCGAGCGCAGCACCGGCCGGACCGCGGGCCACTCCTCGTCGTCCTGCGCGGCTGCGGGCTGGCTGGCGGCCTGGGGTGGCGCCTCGACGGCCCGTAGCGGCTGGCGCTCGGCGGGCGGATCCGCGGGGCGTGGCTCGGGGCGCTGCTGCTGCTCGGGGGCTCGGCGCGGGGCGGATCCGCCGGTGGAGCTCGTGGATCCGCCCGGACCGCCGCCGGGGCCGCCGTCGGCCACCGCGCGGATCGTCCAGCGCACCCCGAGCACCTCGTGCAGCGCCTCCTGAAGCAGCCGGACCGCCTGATCGTCCGCGAACCGCCGCACCAGCCCCTGGTGCTGGACCACGAGCACCAACTCGGTGCCCTCCACCGACCTCGGCGTCGCGTTCTGCATGAGCGACCACACCACGCGCCGCTTCTTCACCCGCTCGAGGATCTCCCCCCAGAGCCGCCGGACCGCGGCCGCGTCGATCTCGCCCGGCGCGTGCGTCTTCACCGGCTCGGGGGTGGCCGGCACCGGCCGGCTGACCTCAGCCACCGGCGGGGTCTCGACGGCGGCCGGGGGGCCAGCGACCGGCGCCGGAACGGGCTCCGGCGCGCTGTCGGTCGCCGGAATGATCTTCTCTTGTTCTTCTACCGGCGCCGGTGTCGTCGGTTCGGCCCTCACCGGTTCTGCCCTGACCGGTTCGGCGGTGACCGGCGTGGGACGGGCCGGGGCTGGACTGGCCGTTGTGGCTGGTGCGGGCTGGCCGGCGATGTCGAAGCGGCGTTCGAGGCGTTCGAGGCGCTGGAGCAGCGCGGACTGGCTGTCGTCCGCCCCGGGGAGCAGCATTCGCGCGCAGACGAGTTCGAGCAGCAGCCGCGGGGACGTGGTGCCGCGCATCTCGACGAGCCCGTTGTGGACCACGTCGGCCATCCGCGACAGGGACGCCCCGCCGAGGCGCAGCGCCTGCCCGACCATGCGTTCGAGCTGGTCGGCGGGCACGTCGATGAGGCCCTTGCCGGCGGCGTCGGGCACCTTCTCCAGGATCAGCAGGTCGCGCAGGCGTTCGAGCAGGTCGGAGGCGAACCGGCGCGGCTCGTGCCCGGCCTCGACCACGCGGTCGACGGTGGCGAACAGCGCGGCCCCGTCGGCGGCGGCGAGCGCGTCGCACGCCTCGTCGAGCAGCGCGATGTCGGTGACACCCAGTAGCCGGACCGCCGTCGCGTACGTGACGCCCTCGTCGCCGGCCCCAGCCAGAAGCTGGTCGAGGATCGACAGCGAATCCCGCACCGACCCACCCCCCGCGCGCACGACCAGCGGGAACACGGTCGACTCGACCGTGACCTTCTCCTTCTCGCAGATGTCTTCGAGCAGGGTGCGCAGGACCCCGGGCGGCACGAGCCGGAACGGATAGTGATGCGTGCGCGACCGGATCGTCTGGAGCACCTTGTCGGGCTCGGTGGTCGCGAACACGAACTTGACGAAATCGGGCGGCTCTTCCACGAGCTTGAGCAGCGCGTTGAACCCGGCCGGCGAGACCATGTGCGCCTCGTCGATCACGTACACCTTGAAGCGGCTCGACACCGGCGCGAAGAAGGCGCGTTCGCGCAGGTCACGCGCGTCGTCCACGCCACCGTGCGAGGCCGCGTCGATCTCGATGACGTCCAGCGACCCCGGACCGTCGGGCGCGAGCGCCACACACGACCCGCACTCGCCGCACGGATCGGGGGTCGGGCCGTTCACGCAGTTCAGGGACCGCGCGAGGATGCGCGCCGACGAGGTCTTCCCACACCCACGCGGACCAGAGAACAGATACGCGTGGTTCAGCTTGCCGTTCTTCAGCGCCTGGATCAGCGGCGCCGTGACGTGCTCCTGGCCCTTGAGCTCGTCGAACGTGCGAGGCCGGTACTTGCGGTAGAGCGCGAGGTTTGCCACGCGGGCATCCTCCTTGCCACGGCCCGGAAACGAAAGGACCCCCCGTGCACCCGCCAGAGCCCGCTTACCCTTGCTGCCTTCCGGCCCTGGGGGGATTCACAGGATGCACGCCGCACGAGGGGCTTCCGTAAGCCTACCGTGCCCACGGTGAGGACCCGGGGCGGGTAGCCGGGCACACGCCCGGGGTGTTTCCCGCGCATTCCGGAGGCCTGAGATGGGGATTCCCGGTGCGGAACCCAGGACTCCGGAACGCGCGGTGGTGCGCTGCCCCGCTCATCAGCTTTGGGCGTTGGCGAACCGCTTTCCGAACTCGTAGCGCTGCTGCGACACGCCGCTGCACACCGGCGACGGCTGGCCCGTCCCCGGCGCGCAGGCGATATCGCGGGTTGCCGACCACATGCCCAGGAAACCGACCCCGTGGGCCTTCGCGAAGCTGGTGAGCTCGTCCACGTTCGAGAGCTGGAAGACCTCCGTGGTCGTGTCGTTGACGCCGATCATCGGGGTGATGCCGACCATCTTCCAGGCGGTCGCGTCGTCGACGTTGCTGATCGCCTTGATCTGCTTCTGCAGGTCCGTGGCGGCCGCGATCGACTTCTGGCCCATGATCGTGGTGCCCTTGCCCTCGTCGTAGTACGTGCCGAAGTCCATCGTCATGATGTTGACCCGGTCGATCCGGGCTCCGGCCGCGACGGCTGCCTTGTAGGGCGCCTGGTCCTTGTCCATGAGGCCACCCGGGGTGCCCCACTTGTCCGGCGGGAGGCTCGCGAGGGTGAGCGAGGCCTTGAGGTCCGGGTACTTGGACTGGAGCTGCTTGATCGCCTCGCCGCGCGCGGTGTTCGCGGTGGCGTCGCCGACGGATCCGCCCTCGACGTCGAAGTCGAGGTAGCGGACTCCGAGCGCGACGACCTTCTCCAGCTGGGCCGCGGTCGCGCTGCCCGTCCGGCAGCCGACGGCCGCCTCGCTGCCGTTCGCGCCACCGGTCGAGACGATCGGCGTGGCACCGAGCGCCTTCACCGCGTCGATCTCACCCTTGTACGCGTCGATCGCCGTGACGCCGTCCCACTTCAGGTCGCACGAGCCCTGGTTGATGAGGAACGCCAGGCTGATCGCCTTCGCGCCGGTGTTCTTCACGACGTCGCTCAGCGAGGGACGACCGGTCACCGACATGTGGATGTACGGGCCGAACACCGTCTTGCCGTTGCCCGGCTGTGGCGGCTGGGGGCTCGGCGTCGTCGGGCTGGGCTGCGGGGCGGACTTCGTCGGGCTGGGCTGCGGGGCCGGCTTCGTCGGGCTCGGCACGGGCTTGGTGGGGCTGGGCTGTGGGGTGGTCCCGCCGCCGCACGATCCGCCGTTGATCAGGCAGTTCGTGGGGGCACCGGATCCCGTGGCGGTGTATCCGAAGTTCGTCGAGCCGTCCGGCCCAAGGTTGCCGTTGTACTCGCGGTTCTTGGCGACGACATGCGTCCCGGACTGGGTGAGCGTGGCGTTCCAGAACGATCCGACCGTCGTGCCCTGCGGTAAGTCGAAGGTTACCGTCCACGACGTGATCGCCGATCCGCCATTGTGGACGGCATAATCGCCGACGTAGCCGGTCCCCCAGTCCGAGGACTTGGTGAACGTCACGGTGGGAGCGGAGCCTGCCGCGTTCGCCACCGCAATACCGGCAGCGAGCGTGGCGGTCGCCATCACGGCGGCACCGAGGAGCACGGGCCGAAGTCTCAAGTTCATGGTCGCCCTTCACGTGCAGGCAGCGTGGGGTCGTCTGCCTGGGATCGAGGGCGACGCTAACGGCGGTAACGTGTGTGGCGGAAGTCGCTGAGGTTAATTTAAGGGGCGGTTGAGAACCGCTTCGGCCAGTTCATACGTCCTGTGGTTTCACCGCGCGGGGCAAGGACGGACCGCCCCCGCCCGTCCGGTACTCTGTCCGGCGGAGGATTCGCCTAGTGGCCTAGGGCGCACGCTTGGAAAGCGTGTTGGGGGCAACCCCTCACGAGTTCGAATCTCGTATCCTCCGCCAGCCTCTGACCAGGCAAAACGTCGGCCCGGC
>JAOPVE010000372.1 GCA_025963185.1 Actinomycetes bacterium | reverse complement strand
GTGCCCGTCGTGGACTGCGGCAGCGACACCCCGAACAGCGTCCTGGCCAGCGTCAGCGTCGAAGCCCCCACCACCACCGTGCCGCTCTTCGCACTCTCCGCCCCCTGCCAGTACGCCCCGATCACCGGCGTCACCGTGTACTTCCACTGCCCGTCCGGAACCGAACCCTCCACGCACGTCACCGCGGCGACCGTGCCCGTGCAGTTCGACAGGATCGTCTGCACCGCGGCGGTGTTCGCGTCGTAGCGCTTCACCACATACCCGCCAGCGGCCTGCCCGTTATCCAGCGAACTCGCACCCCAGGACACCGTCACCGTCTGCGGCGCGGTCTGGCTCGCCGACGGCGTCGCCCCCTGACTCACCGACGCCGCCACCGCCGCCCCATCACCACCACCAGAAATCGGCGCACCCCAATACGCCCACGCCGCCGCACCCACCCCGACCCCGCAAAGCACAGCCAGCAGAACCGCAGCGACCCGCCGCCGGGTCCAGCGGACACCGGTGAGCGCGGCCAGCACGAGCCCGGCGAGCCGTCCCGGGACGCCCAGGACCTGCAGCGCGGCGAAGTCGCCTGAGCTGCGGTGCTTCCCTGGGCCTGCCGTGGTCACGCCGGGGCACCTCGATTAGGGCGTACGCGAATCTGCGGAGTTCATTCACCAAATGGACTTGATCGGCACCTCACCGCCGAGGCTGAGCGGCGCCGCCGCGCGATCCCCAGCTAGGAGCCGAACGGGTGGGATCGGCGGCCGTTCCGGTCACGTGCTCGCCAGGTTGCGGCGGGGTTGCGGTTTCAGGGGCCAGCAAAGGCCCGGCAGACTGGAGGGATGAGTGATGTGCCGACGCGTGTGCGGGTCAGGGCTCCAGAGCTTCGCGGATCCGGTGGGTGGCTGAACACCGGCGGGCGGGAGCTGTCGCTGGCCGGCCTGCGCGGCCGGATCGTGCTCCTCGACTTCTGGACCTTCTGCTGCGTCAACTGCCTGCACGTCCTCGACGAGCTGCGGCCGCTGGAGCGCAAGTACGGTGATCAGCTCGTCGTCATCGGGGTGCACTCGCCGAAGTTCGAGCACGAGCGGGAGCACGCTGCGGTCGTCGCGGCGGTCGAGCGGTACGGGGTCGAGCACCCGGTGCTGGACGATCCGGAGCTGGTCACGTGGGGTCAGTACGCGGCGAAGGCGTGGCCGACGATCGCCGTGGTGGATCCGGAGGGGTACCTCGTGGCGTCGATGGCGGGCGAGGGGCACGCGGCCGGGCTGGACCAGCTCGTCGGCAGCCTCATCGAGGAACACCGCGCGAAGGGCACCCTCGCGAGCGGGGGCGAGGGCCCGTACGTCCCGCCGCCGCCCGCCGGGACCCTGCTGCGGTTCCCCGGCAAGATCGCTGTGCTGCCGAACGGGAACCTGCTGGTCAGCGACTCGGCGAACCACTCGCTGGCCGAGCTGGCGCCGGACGGCGAGACCCTGGTCCGGCGGATCGGCGAGGGCACGCGCGGCACCAGCGACGGCGGACCAGCGCAGGCCCGCTTCTCCGAGCCGCAGGGGATCGCCGTGCTGCCGGCCGAGATCCGGAGCGCGGTCGGGTATGACGTCGTCGTCGCGGACACGGTCAACCACCTGCTCCGCGGGGTCCGGCTCGGCGACGGCACCGTGACGACGGTCGCCGGATCGGGGCGCCAGTGGCGCGCGGACGTCTCCAGTGCCGATCCGCTGGCCCATGACCTGTCCTCGCCGTGGGATCTGGCCTGGTACGGCGGCGCGCTGATCGTCGCGATGGCCGGGATCCATCAGCTGTGGCGGTTCGATCCGGTGAGCGGCGAGCTGGGACCGTGGGCCGGGACGACCGTCGAGTCGCTCAAGGACGGTCCGCTGGCCGAGGTGTGGATGGCCCAGCCCTCGGGCCTCGACGCGGACGGCGACCGGCTGTGGATCGCCGACTCCGAGACCTCGGCCCTGCGGTACGTCGAGGGCGGCGAGATGCACACCGCGGTGGGCCAGGGGCTGTTCGACTTCGGGCACGTCGACGGTCCGGCGGACCAGGCGCTGTTCCAGCACCCGCTGGGGGTGTGCGTGCTGCCCGACGGATCCGTGGCGGTGTGCGACACCTACAACAACGCGATCCGCCGGTATGACCCGGTGTCCGGCCTGGTCAGCACGCTCGCCGACGGGGTGGCCGAGCCGTCGGGCGCCGTGGTGCTCGACGGTCAGCTCGTGGTGGTGGAGTCGGCGGCCCACCGGGTCAGCCGTCCGGTGGCGCCGGGCACGATGCGGCAGGTCGCCGGGACGCGGCACCGCACGGCCAGGCCGCGCACGCTGGTCGCGCCCGGGAAGCTGGAGCTGCGGATCGTCTTCGAGCCCGGTCCCGGCCAGAAGCTGGACGACCGGTACGGACCGCCGGCCCGGCTCACTGTCACGGCGGATCCGCCCGAGTTGCTCGCGGACGGATCCGGCGCGGGCACCGAGCTGACCCGGATCCTCGAAATCGGCACGGCCACCGAGGGCGTGCTCCAGGTGGTGGCTCAGGCCGCCTCGTGCGACGACGAGGGCGAGAACCAGGCATGCCACCTGATCAGGCAGGACTGGGGCGTGCCGATCCGGGTGGATCCGTCGGGGCAGACCCGGCTCGGCCTGGTGCTGCGGGGCATGGACGAATGACGACAGCGCCCGCCAGGATCCCGGGCGGGCGCTGTCGCAAGTCTCTTACAGGGGCGGCGGCGGCTGGTGCGGATCGTCCGCGTACACCCGCCGCTCCTCCACCACACTGGTTGCCGCGGCCGCACGGCGGGGACGCCAGTACATGAACGTGACGAGCAGTCCGATCGCACCCATGAGCATGAGGATCCAGCCCACCGCGTGGATGTTGATGCCCGGCAGGTCCAGGGTCACGGCGAAGGCGAACACCGCGCCGAGACCGAGGAGGAACAGGCTCGCACCGATGTCCACTTCTGCCTCCTGCTGAAGTTGATGGGTCAATCCCAGTCAACCGGTACCCCGCGCGCAAATCTCTCAACCATGGGTATGACATGGCCCGACGCGAACGCCGGGCCACCCGTGTGGGTGACCCGGCGTATGTGCAGGTGAAACGCGTCAGAATGCCTCTTCGGGCACGTCCATGATCTCCAGCGTCGTCGTCTCCAGGATCTTGCGCCGCGAGGTCAGTTCCGGGAGCACCTGGCTGGCGAAGAAGCGGGCCGCGGCGACCTTGCCGAGGTAGAAGTTCTCGTCGGATCCGGCGCCGCCGTCCAGCGCGGCGATCGCCACCTGGGCCTGGCGCAGCAGCAGCCAGCCCACGACCAGGTCACCCAGGCTCAGCAGCAGCCGGGTCGTGTTCAGGCCGACCTTGTAGACGTTCCGCACGTCCTCCTGCGAGGCCATGAGGTTGCCGACCATGGATCCGACCATCGCCTGGACGTCTTCGAGCGCGGTCCGCAGCAGCGCCCGTTCCTCCTTGAGCCGCCCGTTGCCCGCCTCGCTGTCGATGAACGCGGTGATCTCGGTGGCGACCGATGCCAGCGAGCGGCCCTGGTCCTTGACGATCTTGCGGAAGAACAGATCCTGGCCCTGGATCGCGGTGGTGCCCTCGTAGAGGGTGTCGATCTTCGAGTCGCGGATGTACTGCTCCAGCGGGTAGTCCTGGAGGAAGCCCGATCCGCCGAAGGTCTGGAGCGACTCGGAGCCGAGCAGTTCGTAGGCGCGTTCGGATCCGCAGCCCTTGACCAGGGGCAACAGCAGGTCGTTGAGCCGCTCGAAGGTGTCGGCCGCTTCCTCATCGCCGCGGTGCCGGGCCTCGATCACCTGGTCCTGGATCGACGCCGCGTAGTGCACCAGCGCCCGTAGGCCCTCGGCGTAGGACTTCTGCCGCAGCAGGCTGCGCCGCACGTCCGGGTGGTGGGTGATAGTGACGCGCGGGGCGGTCTTGTCCATCGCCTGGGTGAGGTCCGCGCCCTGGACCCGGCTCTTCGCGTACTCCAGAGCGTTGAGGTAGCCGGTGGACAGCGTGGCGATCGCCTTGGTGCCGACCATCATCCGGGCGTACTCGATGATCTGGAACATCTGCGCGATGCCGTTGTGCACCTCGCCGACGAGCCAGCCCTTGGCCGGGTGCTTCTCGCCGAAGGTCAGCTCGCAGGTCGTGGACGCCTTGAGCCCCATCTTGTGCTCGACGTTCGTGACGTACGCGCCGTTGCGCTCGCCCAGCTCGCCGGTGGAGAAGTCGAACAGGAACTTGGGGACCATGAACAGCGAGAGGCCCTTGGTGCCCGGCCCGCCAGCGCCCTCGACGCCGGAGGGACGCGCGAGCACGTAGTGGATGATGTTGTCGGCCATGTCGTGCTCGGCCGAGGTGATGAACCGCTTCACGCCCTCGATGTGCCACGATCCGTCGGGCTGGGCGAGGGCCTTGGTGCGGCCGGCGCCTACGTCGGATCCGGCGTCGGGCTCGGTGAGCACCATCGTGGCGCCCCACTGCTTCGCGACGATGATCTCGGCCCACTTCTTCTGCTCGTCCGTGCCGAGCCGCCAGAACGTGGCGCCGAACGACGGCCCGCCCGCGTACATGTGCACGGCCGGGTTGGCGCCGAGGGCGAGTTCGGAGAGCGACCAGACCAGCTCGCGCGGCGCCCGGATTCCGCCCAGCTCCTCGGGCAGGTCGAGCGTGAACCCGCCCGACTGCATGAGCGCCTGGAACGACTTCTTGAACGACTCGGGCATGGTCACCGAGTACGTGGCAGGGTCGTAGACCGGCGGGTTGCGGTCCGACTCGGCGAACGAGTCGGAGAGCGGCCCGACGGCGAGCCGCTCCAGCTCGCGGAGCATCGCGCGCGCGGTGTCGGCGTCGAGTTCGGCGAACGGCCCGGATCCGAACCGGTCCTTCGCGCCGAACACCTCGAACAGGTTGAACTCGAGGTCGCGGAGGTTGCTCTTGTAGTGACCCATCCGAGGTGCCTCCTGGTGTGACGCGCATCTATTACCGGCCAGTAACAACTGACGGTATTACCGGCGAGTAACCCGGGCAAGGCCGGGTTGCGAATCTCACATCGCCATGGCGCCATCATCACCCGCACCAGGTCGTGAACGCCGCAAATCGGGC
>JAOPVE010000360.1 GCA_025963185.1 Actinomycetes bacterium | reverse complement strand
CGGCGGATCGTCGGGAAAGAGCGGCCCGAGCGCGTCGTGCAGTGCGTCCACCGACCAGCTTCCGTCCGCGGCGCGGAAGCTCGCCCGGATCGACGGGGGATCCAGCACCGCGGCCACATCGCCGTGGACGACGAACACCTCCCCGTTGATCCGCGCCGAGGCCGGACTGGCGAGGTAGGTGACCAGCGGCGACACGTGCGTGGGCGAGAGCGGATCGCCGTCGCCGTCCGGGGCCGCGCCCATGAGTCCCTCGGTCATCGCGGTGCGGGCTCGGGGGCAGATCGCGTTGGCGCGCACCCCGTAGCGGGCGCAGCTGCGGGCCGTCGCCACGGTGAGCGCGACGATGCCGGCCTTCGCGGCGGCGTAGTTCGGCTGGCCGGCGGATCCGAGCAGGAAGGCCTCCGAGGACGTGTTCACGATCCGCGCGTACACCGGCTCGCCGAGGGACTTGCTGCGCTCGCGCCAGTACGCCGTGGCGAACCGGGTGGTCACGAAGTGCCCGCGCAGGTGGACCCGCATGACGAGGTCCCACTCCTCGGCCGACATGCTGAAGATCATCCGGTCGCGGAGCACGCCGGCGTTGTTGACCAGCACGTTCAGTGCGCCGTAGGTGTCCAGGGCGGTCTTCAGGATCGCCGCTCCGGCCGCCCAGTCGCCCACGTCCCCCGCGCTCACCACGGCCTCGCCGCCCGCGCCGGTGATCTCGTCGGCGACCGCGTGCACGGCGTCCCCGGGCAGGTCGTTGAGCACGAGCCGGGCCCCGGCGCCCGCCAGCGCGAGCGCCTCGGCCCGTCCGAGCCCGTTGCCCGCGCCGGTCACCACCGCGACGGCACCGTCGAGGCGAAGCGGATCCTCCATCGTGGGCTCTCCTCGCAGTCAGTAGCTGAAAATCAGTAGCTGGAATCAGTAGCTGGTGCAGTCAGTAGCCCGGTCCGCTGAGCAGGCCGCCGTCCGCGACGAACTCCGCGCCGGTCGAGTACGAGGACTGGTCGGAGGCGAGGAACGCCACCAGGTGGGAGATCTCGATCGGCCCGGCGAGGCGGGGGAGCGGCATGGTCTTGAGGAACGCCAGCGAGTCCGCCTCGGCGAAGCTCTCGGCCATCGTCATCGCCATCGGGGTCATCACCCCGCCCGGGTGGACCGAGTTGACCCGGATCCCGAACTGCCCCAGTTCCTGCGCGGCCGCCTTGGTCACCCCCCGGATCGCGAACTTGCTCGCGCTGTACGCCGACAGCCCGGCCGCTCCGGTGAAGCCCTCGATGGAGGAGATGTTGACGATGGATCCGCCGCCCGCCTCGGTCATCGGCGCGATGACGTGCTTGATCCCGAGCCAGCAGCCGGTCACGTTGACGTCGAGGACCGCGCGGAACTCGCCGAGCGGCATGTCGGCGATCCGGGCGTGCCTGAGGATCCCGGCGTTGTTCACCAGGACGTCGAGGCGGCCGAACTCGGTCACGGCGGTCGCCACGGCGCGGGCCCAGTCGTTCTCGCTGGTCACGTCCTGGTGGACGTAGCGGCAGGATCGCGGTCCGAGCTTGGCCGCGACGGCCTCGCCGAGGTCGTCGAGCACGTCCCCGATGATGACCCGTGCGCCCTCGGCGACGAAGTACCGGGCGTGCGACTTGCCCATGCCCCGGGCGGCACCGGTGATGACCGCCACCTTGCCCTCGAGCTGGCCCACGGGCACCCCCAGGCTCTCGCAGGCCGGACGGGCCGGCCAAACGCTTGCTTGGGAACAGTAACAGGTTTCAGATCGCGGGAGTCAGGCCGTTTTCGGTGCGCGGCGGGCGGTCTTCGCCGGGTTTGCCTTCGCGGGGGCGGCCCGGGGTTTGGCGGGCCTGGCCGCGGCGGCGGCTTGCGCACCCGCGGTGGCCTGCGCACCCGGAGTCGTGATGCCGTCGAAGATCAGCCGGAGGAGGCCGTCCACGACCTGGGCCGTGGTCCAGCCCGCCCCGGATCCCTGCGGCCAGGACGTCGGGATCCACAGGATGTCGCGCAGCAGCCGGTAGGTGAGCTTCGCGTCTAGGTCTGCGCGGAAGAGCCCGGCCTCCTTGCCGCGTTCGAGCTGCGTGATCCAGATCCGCTCGATCTCGCGCATGGCCTTGCGCAGGTAGTCGAAGCGCGGCTGGCCGCTGAAGTAGCTCCAGTCGCGCTGGAGCATCGTCAGCGCCGCCCGGTGCCGAGCGAGCGTGCTCGCGCTCGACCGCACGATCTCCTCGATGGCCGCACGAGGGTCGCCGTGGCCCGCTACGGCCGCCCGGTACCCGGTGAGCACGTCGTTGAGAAAGCCCGAGAGGATCTCGTCGCCGATCGACTCCTTCGAGTCGAAGTGGTGGTAGAGGCTGCCGGAGAGAATGCCCGCGGCGTCCGCGATCTCCCGTACCGTGGTGGCCCGGAATCCCTTCTCGGCGAACAGTTCTCCGGCCAGCACCACCAGGTGGGCGCGGCGCTCGGATGGCAGCGTCGTGGCGGCCTTTTTCGTGGTCACCCGCGCCATTATTGCTCCTCGCTTGCCCAATCGCTTGCTCGGGCGGCGCGCCGCGCCCTAAAGTAGAACAAGTTCCAATTCTGGAGGTGGCATGGTGCGGGCCGCGATACTCCACTCGATCGGCGACGAGAAGCTTGAGATCCGCGACGACGTGACGGCGATCGGGCCGGGGCCGGGTGAGGTGCGGGTCCGGGTCAGGGCCGCCGGCATCTGTCACTCCGACCTGTCGGCGCGCAACGGCTATCTGCCACAGCCGGTGCCCGCGGTCCTCGGCCACGAGGCGGCCGGCGACGTGATCGCCGTGGGCGAAGGCGTGGACGACCTGGCGCCCGGCGACCGGGTGATCGCGAACTGGCTGCCCGCCTGCGGATCCTGCTCGTCGTGCGTCCGGGGCGAGCCCCACCTGTGCATCGCGCTGGTGATGATGGGGTACGTCCAGCCGCGGTTCCTCATGGGCGACACGCCGGTGTTCGGCATGACGGGGGTCGGTGCCTTCGCCGAGGAGATCGTGATCGGGCGCGTCAGCGCGGTGAAGATCGGCGACGACGTGCCGTACGAGGTCGCCGCGCTCGTCGGCTGCGGGGTGATGACCGGCGTCGGGGCGGTCATCAACACCGCGCAGGTCCGGCCCGGCGACACCGTCCTGGTGATCGGCTGTGGGGGAGTCGGCATCTCGGCGATCCAGGGTGCGCGGATCGCCGGCGCCAGCACGATCGTCGCCGTGGACACCGTGGAGTCCAAGCACGAGACCGCCCTGCGGTTCGGCGCTACCCACGCGTGCACCCCGGACCAGCTCAGCGACGTCTCCACCGAGGTCACCGCCGGCGAGGGCTTCGACTACGCCTTCGACGTGGTCGCCCTGCCCCAGACTCTGCGGGCCGCGTGGGTCGCCGCCCGCCGCGGCGGAGCCGTGGTCGTCGTCGGGGCCGGACGGGCGGACCACCAGATCGAGTTCAGCCCGTTCGAGCTGCTGTTCGAGGGCAAGCGGATCCTGTCCTCGATGTACGGATCCGCCAACGTCCCCCGCGACTACCCCCGCCTGCTCGACCTGTGGCGGGCCGGCCGGCTCGACCTTGAGGGCATGATCACCCACCGGCTGCGGCTCGATGACCTCGACGACGGGATGAACGCGCTCGGGCGCGGCGACGTGATCCGCCAGGTCGTCATCCACGACAGCCCCGCCTAGCGCCGCCACTCGCGAACTGCGGTACCTGCGGCCGGTCCTGACCGGCCGGGGGTACCGCAGTTCGCCAGGAGAGAAGTTTCGCCAGGAGAGTAGAAGTGAGGTCCGCCCGGTGCGACTCGGCATGATGATGAGCTACAGCGGCGGCTTCGCCGAGACCGTCGGCGAACTCGTGGACTACGAGGCCGCGGGCATCGACATCGTCGCGGTGCCGGAGGCGTACGGCTTCGACGCGGTCAGCCAGCTCGGCTTCGTCGCGGCGCGGACCACCCGCATGCAGATCGCGTCGGGGATCATGCAGCTCTACACCCGCACTCCCACGCTGACCGCCATGACCGCGGCGGGCCTGGACTACGTCTCGGGCGGCCGCTTCACCCTGGGCATCGGCGCGTCCGGGCCGCAGGTCATCGAGGGGTTCCACGGCGTCAGCTACGACGCGCCGCTCGGCCGCACCCGCGAACTGGTGGAGATCTGCCGGCAGGTGTGGCGCCGCGAGACGGTCGTCTTCCCGGGCAAGCACTACCGGATCCCGCTGCCCCCCGGCGAGGGCACCGGCCTGGGCAAGCCGCTCAAGATCATCACCCACCCGGTGCGCCCGCGGATCCCGATCGTGCTCGCCGCGGTCGGCCCGAAGAACGTGGCGATGGCGGCCGAGATCGCCGAGGGCTGGCAGCCGCTGTTCTTCCACCCGGAGAAGGCGAGCCTGGTGTGGGGATCCGCGCTGGCCGAGGGCCTGGCCCGGCGCGACCCGGCGCTGGGTCCGCTGGACGTGGTGGTGTCCGCCCCGTTCGCGATCACCGAGACGCCCGGTCCCCTGGAGGACGTGCACCGGGCCATGCTCGCCCTCTACATCGGAGGCATGGGCGCGCGCGGCCGGAACTTCTCGAACGACGTTGCCCGCCGGTATGGGTACGCCGCCGAGGCCGCCCTGATCCAGGACCTCTATCTCGGCGGCCGCAAAGCCGAGGCGGCCGCGGCGGTCCCCGGCGACCTGGTGCGCGACACCGCGCTGGTCGGCCCGGCCGGGCACGTCAAGGAGCGCCTCGCCGCGTTCGCCGCCGCCGGGGTCACCACGCTGCTGATCTCGCCGATGGGGCCGACCCACGCCGAGCGAGTCCGCGAGGTGGCCGAACTGCGCGCCCTCGTCGACGCGCTGTAGCCCCCTAACGGCGCGGCGCGGGAGGCCCGGTTCGGGTGGGAATGCGGGAGCCGAGGACCATCGCGGCGGCGATCAGGACCACGTTCTTGACCACGAATTCGCCGATGGTGGACAACAGCAGCGGGTCGCCGTGCTGGAACGCGAGCTCCGGCTGGGTGACCAGCACCAGGAAGGTCCCGGACAAGTGCGCGACCAGCACGGGGACGACGATGCGCAGGCTCCGGGCGGTCATCAGGGCGATCCCGAGGACGACCTCGAAGACGCCGAGCGCGGGCACGAACCAGTGCGGGTCCAGGAACGGCATGGTGTGG
>JAOPVE010000354.1 GCA_025963185.1 Actinomycetes bacterium | reverse complement strand
GTGCGCCCGAACGCGGCCGGCGGGCCGATGTTCGCCACCGCGTGCTCGCCGATGCTGGAGTCATCACCAACGAGGAGGCACCGGCGATGTCGATGATCAGGGTTCTCAACGCAGTGGCGACGGCGGTCGCGGGCACGGTCGGCTGGTCCGAGGCGGCAAACCCCGCTGCGGATCCAGAGGTAGTCGCCGCGATGCTCGGCGAGGTCGGGATCCGCGCCGGATCCGGTGAGCTCGACAGCGCGGTCCGGCGCTTCCAGGCGCGGTCCGGCCTGCGGACCGACGGCATCGCCGGTCCCGAGACCGTGCACGCGCTCGCCAGGGCGGCCGCCGAGCACCGGCACCTGCGCGAGATCGGCCTCGCGGCCTGACGGTCCACCAGTGTTCCCGGCGGCCGGCCGATCGCTCAGCCGGCCGCGACGATCAGCTTCTGCAGTTCGTACGACGAAATCTCGGCCCGGATCCGCGTTCGCGGCGCCCGCACCATCCGCAGCCCGGGCACGGCGAACAGCTTGGTCAGGAAGATCTCACTCTCCTGGATCGCGATGTGGGCTCCCGGGCACTTGTGCGGCCCGTCGCCGAACGCCAGCACGGAGTCCGCGACCCCGTCGGCCAGCGACCGGGCCGGGCAGACCTGGGTACCGTCCGGTCCCACCGCGACCGGATCCAGATTGGCCGTGGCGATGGCGATGTCGATCCGGGCGCCCCGGGGGATCGTGGCCGTTCCGTCCCCCGCCGGGACCTCGATGTCCTCGTCGGCCCACCGGGCCAGGTTCCCGACGACGGGCTCCAGCCGCAGAATCTCGTGCAGGATCGCCAGCCTCCCCACCCGGTCCCCGCCCGTGTACGCCTCCCGCAGCCCCGGATCGGTGAACAGGTGCCACGCCGCGATCGTGATGAACTCGCGGGTGGTGATCATGCCGGCGGCCGCGAACGTCAGGCACTCGCCGAAGATGTCGCCGTGGCTCGCGCCGTCGTCGATCAGGTGGGAGATCAGGTCGTCCTGGCGCTCGCGCTTGCGGGCCCGGATCGCCGGCCGGACGTCCGCGAAGTAGAACAGCGCCAGCGATGTGTTCGAGTACATGAGCCGGTAGATCGCCTCCGGGCTGCCGAAGCCGGGCTTGACGCTGAACTCCCGGAAGAACCGGTCGAGCCGGCTCGCCATGCCGTGACGATCGCTGTTGGTCAGCCCGACCACCTGCCCGGCGACCGCGACGGCGAGGTCGAACGACAGGCGGGACACGTCGGTCTCGTCGCCCGCGAGGAGCCGGGCGACCTGCTCGTCCGCGAAGCTGTGCATGAGTTCGCGGTACTTCTCGTCGACCCGCCGCGGGGTGAAGAAGCGGGCGGTTTGCCGCCGGTGTTCGCGGTGGTCCGGACCGTCGCGCCACAGCACCGGCACGCGCATCTTGCGCGGTAATTTCCTGGCGTTGTCGGCCCCGAACCCGGCCTGGCGGGTGCCCGCGCTGCGCAGGGCGGCCCTGGACGAGGGGTAGCCCTGGACGTGCCAGACGCCGCCGGCGCCCTCGTGTACCGGGCAGCCCGCGGGCGCCGGGCTCGTGCGCTCGACCTTGCGTGCGGATCCGTCGTGCATCCTGCCCAGCATCGTCTACCCCTCAGCGGCCGCTCGTGCACCGACAGTGTCGTGGCCCGCGGCCAGCCTGTCGTGTGGTTCCACAGCATTGTCGCGTTCCGGGTTTCTCCTACCCACCCGGGGGCGAATCGACCCCGGAGCGCCGAACGTTCTTGACGAGTTATATGCCAAACAAGTTATATACGAGTCATGGTGTTCAGCGTGCTCGCGGATCCGCGCCGCAGGCAGATCCTCGACCTGCTGCGGGACGGCGAGCTCCCCGTCGGATCCCTGGCCGGGCAACTGCGGGTCAGCCAGCCTGCGGTGTCCAAGCACCTCAGGATCCTGCGCGGAGCCGGGCTGGTCGACGTCCGGCAGGACGCGCAGCGGCGGCTCTACCGGGTGCGCGCCGAGCCGCTCGCCGAAATCGACGCCTGGCTCGCCCCGTACCGGGCGCTCTGGAACTCCCACCTCGACGCACTCGAACGCCACCTCGACGCGATGCCGGACGATCCTGCGCTGGCTGACAACCCGGAAGGGCCTGTTCCATGAACACCGAGCCCGCGCCTGCCGCTGGCGGTGCAACCCTCGACACCGATGCGCCGCGACCGGTCCTGCGGTTCGCCCGGCGGCTCGCCCACCCTCCCGCGAAGGTGTGGCGGGCCATCACCGATCCGGCGGAGCTCGCGCACTGGTTCCCCGCGCAGATCGGCTTTCCCGCCTCGGCCAGCCGTCCCGCGGCGGCGAGCGTTCCCGGACGGGCCGGCGTTCCCGTGCGGGCGGGGGACGAGATCACGTTCACGTTTCCCGGCGGCGAGCTTGCGCCGGACACCGGGCGGATCACCGCGTACGACCCGCCGTCGCTGTTCGCCTTCACCTGGGGCGCGGACGAGTTCCGGCTGGAGGTCTCGCCCGATGGCGATGGCGCGCTGCTACGGATGAGCCAGACGCTCGGCGGCGGGCGGCCGTGGTCCGGCGCGGTGGGAGCCCCGCGCCAGGCCGCCGGGTGGGACGTCTGCCTCGCCGCCCTGGCTCGCTGGCTCGGCGGGCCGCCCGAGGACACCCCGGGCTGGCTCGACCTCGACCTCGGCTACCTCAGCTCGTTCGGCCTGGCCGAGGGTGAGGTGGCGGACGGGCGGATCCGGTTCGTGCGCGACCTCGTCCGGCCCGCTGCCGTGGTCTGGCGGACACTCACCGAGGACGATCGCCTCCGGTCCAACCCCCACGTCACGGCCGGACCGGTCAGCAAGGCCGACGATCCGCACCTGCTCGAATACCCCGCCGAGCGCGGGGGAGTGGTGCGCTGGGAACTGGCCGGCCACGAGGGCGGCACCGAACTCACCCTGACCCACGAGGTGCCGCCCGGAACGGACGTCCCGCTCCTGCTCGCCGCCTGGCGGGCACACCTGGAGGTCTTCGTCCGGGCACTGCACGGCGATCCGGCGCCTGGCTGACACCGCAACGGGCCCCGGGCGACGCCGCAACTGTCGGGGTTCTTGCGGTGTCGGGCGTCCGGTTTGGTGACGAATACCCGAACAGTCCCGTTAAAGGGGGGCGAGGCGCGGAGGCGCGGCGCGGGGATGCGGTGGTGAGGGGGTCAGTGGGCGCGGGGGATGCAGGCCTGGGCTCCGGTGCGGGCGCCTGCGTTGAACGCCTGGATCCGCTGCCGGGCGTTGCCGTGGTCGCTCTCCTTGGTCCAGGCGAAGTTGTCGGCCACCGCGCTGAGGGTGCGCGACAACTCCTGCGCGTCGCCGGCCTCGAAGCGGACCGTGCCGTCCCGGCGCGCGCCCTGCAGGGTCGCACCGGCGAGACAGTCGGCCTGCAACTCGGCGGCGACGGAGACGAGCGAGCGGTCGACCCGCGCCTGGATCGCGTGCCCCCACTCGTGGGAGATGATCAGGTACACCCACGAGTCGCCGATCTGCTTGTAGCCGGCGGACATGAGGTTCTCGTCCCACGCGATGAAGTCACCGGGCTGGCAATAGAAGGCGTTGAACGGCACGGACGGCTGGCCGCCGCACGGCGGTCCCTGGGTGCCGAGGTAGCCGCCGGCGATCTGCGGCGGGCTGTAGTTGCCGCCGAACTGCTCGGCGAAGTGGCGGGTCCAGAACGTGTTCGTGGCCTGGACCGCGAAGTTCTCGTCCTGGGCCATGCCCGTCGGCAGCGGCGACTGGACTGGCGTGCGGGGGACGACCACCTGGCGGCTCTGCGGCTGCGCCGGCGTGGTCTGCTGGGCCTGCGGCTGGTACTGCGGGATCGCGCACGCCGACGCGAGTGCGATCACGGACAGGGCCGCGGCGAGTGCTGATTTCGGGCCGAATCGCCGTGGCCGCCGGACTGGTAACCCGCCGTCGGGATCGAGCCGCTGATCCACCCGTGGTCCTCTCCCGCATCCGACACGTGAGATAACGACGATAGCCCGCGATTTTCGGGACCGCCCGACACGCCGGGCAACCACCCTTGCGCCACGCCGGACCGCGCCACAGCGGCCGGGCGGGACTGTCCCCGCCCGGCCGCCGCCCAGGTACTACTCACCACCTCCCGGAGGCGGGCCGCCCGGCCCACGCTGGCCGCCGCGAACACCCATCGACTCCTCGCCGGTGACCGTGAAGTCCTTGCCGATCTCGGCGGTGACCCGCTTGCCGGCCGAGGTGACCAGGTGCGCCTCGTAGACGCCGTCCGAGTCGGTCTCGGCCCGCTGGATCGTCGCGCCGGGATACTTGGCCAGCGCGGCGGCCTTCACCTTGTCGAGGGTCGTGCCGGTCAGCAGCTTCTCGTCGCTGCGCTGGGGCTTGGACTCGTCACGGGTCCCCTGGGCGCCGGGTGCGGCGTACCCGCCGGATCCGGTTGCCGCGGCCGTGCCCGTGGCCTGCGCGTTCGCGCCGACCGCACTCATCAGGATCCCGCCGGCGATCAGCCCGGCCGCTGCCAGCCCGGCCCCAGCGGCGTAGCGCCGCCAGCGCGGCTGTGGTGGATCGTTCGTCATGCTCGCCTCCCTCGCGGCGCCCCGGTGGCCCCGCTGTAACCAAGGTCGGCTCGCGAGCTGGCAGCACCCTGGTCCCCGCCTGGGCATCGGCTGGCAACACCCCCTCCGGAAGTGCGGTAACCCCGGCCGGTCGGGACCGGCCGCAATTACCGCACTTCGCGGAGAAGTGGGTGGCGCGGGGTCCGCTGGCAGGCCGTGGTTCTGGGGTGGGCATCGGCTGGCAACGCCCCGTCCTCGAAGTGCGGTAACCCGGGCCGGTCGGGACCGGCCGCAATTACCGCACTTCGCGAAGCAGGGGGCGGCGCGTGAGGGGTACCTCAGCCCTTGAGGCCCGTGTGGGCTAGGCCCTCGATGAATTGGCGCTGGGCGATCACGAACAGGACCAGCACGGGGATCACCGTGAGTGAGGCCGCCGAGAGCTGGACGTTCCACAGCGGCCCGCCGTAGGCGTCGGTGAACTGGGTGAGCGCCTGCGGGAGCGTGAACTTCGAGCGGGTGCTCAGGTAGACGATCGGTTCCAGGTACAGGTTCCAGCTGTGCAGGAACGTGAAGATCGCGACCGCGCCGAGGGCCGGGCGGGAGAGCGGGAGTGCGATCCGCCAGAACAGCGCGAACCGGCCGAGCCCGTCGACGCGCCCCGCGTCCTCCAGTTCGCCGGGCAGCGTGATGAAGAACTGCCGCATGATGAACGTCGCGAGCACGCTCGGCGCCCCGAACGTCGGCACGAGGATCAGCGGCCAATGCGTGTCGACCATGTCCCAGCTCGCGAACATCCGGTACAGCGGCACGATCGTGACCTCGCTGGGGATCAGCAGGCCGGTGAGCACCACCAGGAAGAGCGCGTTCTGCCCCCGGAACCGGATCCGCGCGAACCCGTACCCGGCCAGCGAGGACACCGCGAGCGTGCCGATCGTGACGAGGATCGCGATGTACATGCTGTTGAAGTACTGCTGCGCGAACGGCTGGAGTGTGAAGGCCTGGCGGTAACCGGCGAGGGTGGCGTCCGAGGGCCACAGCTGGGGCGGGTAGGAGAACACCGTGTTGCCCGGCTTGAACGACGAGGTGATCATCCACCACGTCGGGAAGATGAACGGCACGGCGAGCACCATCAGGACCCCGTACACGGTCAGCTTGAGGCGGAGCGGAAGCCCGCCGAGCCGGTCCTTGCGCAGCGGCGGGACGGTCTCAGGACTGCTCATGGAACACCCACTTCCGGCGCAGCTGCCACTGCACGACGGTCAGGACCAGCACGATCGCGAACAACAGCACCGAGATGGTGGCGCCGTAGCCGAAGTGGTGGAACGGGAACGCCTGCTGGTACAGGTAGTAGAGGAGGACGGTCGTGGAGGTCCCCGGGCCGCCCTGGGTCAGCACGGCGATCTGCGCGAACACCTGGAGCGATCCGACGACGGTGATGATCGAGGTCAGCAGCACGGTCGGGCTGATCATCGGCAGCGTGACCGAGCGGAACTGCCGCCAGCGCCCGGCCCCGTCGAGGCGGGCCGCTTCGTAGAGGTCGTGCGGCACGCCCTGGAGCGCGGCGAGGAACAGCACCATGTTCAGGCCGACGTTCTTCACGAGCTGGACGGCGATCACCGAGGCCATCGCCGTGACGTCGCCGCGCAGCCAGTTCGGGCCGTGCACGCCGGCGGTCCGCAGCAGGCCGTTGATCCCGCCGTTGTCCTGGAGCAGGACGCCCCACACGATCGTCCAGGCCACCAGCGAGACGACCACGGGGGAGAAGAACAGGGTGCGGAACAGCACCGTCCCGCGCAGCTTCTGGTTGAGCAGGACCGCGAGCAGCAGCGCGAGCGCCAGGTTCGTGACCACGAGCCCGATCGAGAAGAACGCGGTGGCCCGCAGCACCCCGGGCAGCTTCGGATCCTCCGCCAGCGCCCGGTAGTTGTCGGTGCCCGTGAAGGTGAACGTGCCGGACAGGACGTTCCACTCGTGCAGGCTGTACCAGAACACCAGCGCGAGCGGGACCAGGACGAACACGATCGTGCCCGCGAGCTGCGGCGCCACGAACAGGTACCCGGCGAGCTGGTCGCGGCGGCGGATCGTCCAGAAGCCCGGACCCCGGCGCGGCGGCGGCGCCGGGGTGGTGCCGGTGGGCGCGGGCGCGCCCACCGGCGATTCGGTGCGGTGACTCATGGATCCTGCTTACTTGGACAGCTGCGGCGCGATCGCGGAGCAGACGGAGGTGAGCACGGCCTTGACGTCCGCCCCGGGCTTCCACAGCGGATCCAGCGCCGACCGGACCGACTGGCTCAGCTCGGCGGATCCGGAGTGGGCCGGCTTCACCACACCCTGCGGGATCCCGTCGATCACCACGCTCTGGAGCTGTGCGGGCTTGAGCAGTGGGTTGCTCTTGGCGAGCGTGTCGACGTTGAGCTGGCTCTTGCGGGCCGGCGGGAAGAACTGGGCGAGCTTGGCCGAGTTCTCCGGGTTGGTGAAATAGGCGAGGAAGTCGGCGGCGGCCGCGGAGTGCTTGCTCTGCTTGAAGACCCCGAGCCCGGCCTGGCCGATCACCGAGTAGCTGCCCTTGGGACCGGCCGGCAGCGGGACGAGGTCCCAGCCGAACTTGGCGTCCTTCAGCAGCGCGGCGCGCGAGATCTGGGCGACGGTCATCGCGGACTCACCGGCGAAGAAGTCGGCGCCGGTACCGGGCCCGGGGAGTGCCTTCTCGGTGAAGATGGCCTTGTTCAGCCGGGTCATGGCGTCGACCATCTCCGGCTTGTCGAAGCCGCAGGTCTTCCCGTCGGCGCTCCAGGCCTGCGCGCCCCAGCCGGTCCAGATGGTGGACAGGTTCTCCCACAGCTTGTAGTCGAAGTCGCGGATCACGATGCCCGCCTTGCCGGTCTTGGCGTTGACCTGCGATCCCTCGGCGAAGGCCTGATCCCAGGTCCACTTGCCCGACTTGATCAGGTCGGCGGGCGCGGGCTGGCCGGCCTTCTTGAGCAGGTCGGTGTTGACGAAGACGCCGAACGGCGAGGTGGAGAACGGGTAGGCGTAGAGCTTGCCGCCGTCCTTCCACAGCTTCGTGGCGGCCGGGGTGATGTCGGCGGCGTCGTAGCCGCTGGTCTTGGCGATGGTGTCGTCGAGGGGCACGAGCGCGCCGGAGGAGACGAAGTCGGGCGCCGATCCCTCGAGGATCCACGCGAGGTCGGGCGCCTTGCCGCCCGCGATCTGCGTCGTCAGCGTGGTGGTGTAGCTGTCGAACGGGATCGGGTCGAACGTGATGTCCGTGACGTTCTTGTGGGTCTTCTTGTACTCGTCCGCGATGGACTTGAACAGCGCGAGGTGCGGGGCGGCCGAGGACCAGACCGTCATGCGCAGCGACACCGGACCGGAGTCCTCCTTGTCGCCGCCACCCCCGCAGGCGGTCAGGCCGAGCAGCCCAGCGGTCGCCACGGCGGCGAACCGGAGGACACGGGATTGCCTCATCGTTCTCTCCTTCAGCGTGCAGCGGGGGTCAGTAGCCGGCGACGTCGGGCCAGCGGAGCTCGACGCCGTGCCGGATCAGGTGGGACTGGAACTCTTCGAGCAGCGCCGGATCGTCGCGCACCGCCCGTGGGCTGGTGCCGTGTCCGAGGCAGAACGACGCGAGTGCTCCCGCCGCCTCCCCGGTGTTCCACTCGACGGGGTGCAGCCGGTAGCAGCCGTTGGTGATGTGGGTGGTGCCGAGGTTCTTCCCGGCGGCCAGCAGGTTCTCCACGCGCTGGGGTATCAGCGCGCCGAGCGGGATCTCGAACGGGCACGAGGCCACGTCGATGTAGTTGTCGCCCCCGGTGGAGGGGTGCAGGTCGATGCGGTACATGCCGACGCCGGCCGAGTCGAGGTAGTGGACGGCGCCCTTGTCCCCGCGCACGGTCATCGACAGGTCCTGTTCGGTGATCGTGTACTCCGCCCGGATCCGCCGGGACTCCCGGATGTAGGGCGCCTGGGCGAGCCCGTCGGCGCTGCCCGTGACGTCCCCGCGCAGGCGGAGGCCGGGGAAGCCGGTGCCGCCGTCGGGGCGGGGCGCCTCGGTCTGCAGCCAGTAGAACGCCGACAGGCTCAGCTCGCGGGCCGCGGCGATGTGGGCCTCCGGATCCGGCACGTCGATCACCGGGGACTCGAAGTAGTCGATCATCGGCCAGTTGACCAGGCAGATGTCGCTGTCGTACGAGCCCTCGGTGAACAGCGCCCTGGCGGCGATCCGGCGGAAGGTCCACAGGTCGGTGTCGCCGGGGCTCAGGCGCTGGTCCGACACGACGGCGAACGGGTCGTCGCCGGGGTTCGGGGTGAACGTGCGCTGGCCGATCGCGAGGTTCCGCGGGTTGGGGGCGCGGAAGGACAGGATCGGCCCGCCCCAGAACTCCGGCTGGTAGGCGCGCCAGAACTCGTAGCGGGCCGGGCGGTCGATCGTGTGGTCGCCGTCGACATGGTCGATCGCGAAGCACACCGAGACGGCCTGCATGTTGGCGGGCTGTGCCTCGGCGGGCGCGCTCGGCTCGCCGGTGTCGTCCTGGGACTCGAAGCCGGTGACGTACTCGGTGCCGGTCAGCGGCAGCAGCTCGCCGGTCTCGGTGGCGTCGAGCACGTACGCCGCGGAGACGGTGACTAACTCGCCGCCGTCGCGGTGGGCGAGGGTGACCGCGCTGACCCGGTCGCCGTCGGTGGCAGCGGACACCGGCCGGTAGGGCTGGAGCACGCGCAGCCGCCCGCCGCCGCGGTAGGGGGCGAGCATGGCCTCGATGACGGCGACCGCGACCCGGGGCTCGTGGCAGAGCCGGCTGACGGATCCGGCGCCGGGGTTGAGTTCCTTCCACGCCCTCGCCGCGCTGGTCAGCGGGTAGTGCCGGCGGTAGTAGTCGCGGATCCCCTCGCGGAGTGCCCGGTAGCTGGCCGTGACGCCGAATTGCTCGACCCAGCTGTGCTCGTCCGGCGGTACGGACTGGCTGGTCAGCTGGCCGCCGAGCCAGTCGTATTCCTCGGTGAGCACCACCCGGCGGCCGGTGCGCAGCGCGGCGAGGGCCGCGGCGATCCCGCCCAGCCCGCCGCCGACGATCAGCAGCTCGGTCTCCATCTCGGGCACGCTCAGAGTCCCTTCGGTTGTGCGGTGGGGGCGGCAAGCGTGCCGTGCTCGACCGGCTCGCAGGGCAGGAGGCGCTGGGGCCTCGGCTCGGACGCGCCGACGACCAGGGCGGACAGCACCTGGAGCGCCTCGGCGCCCATCTGCTGGCGGGGGATCGCGAACCCGGTGAACTCGCGGTCGCCCACGCCGGTCTCGCGCGGCGGCTGGACCATCGTCACGATCGACAGGTCGCCCGGCAGCGTCAGGCCGCGCTCCTCGGCGGCGGTGGCGAGCGCGGCGGCGTCGGCGTGCTCCTCGGCGAACACCGCGGTGATCCCGGCGCCGAGCAGTGCGTCAAGCACTTCGCGCGGGCCGCGCCCGGCCGGGTTCTCGTGTACGGCGGTCAGTCCGGCGTCGCGGCTGGCGGTGCGGAACCCGGCCATGCGGTCCGCGTACGACTCCGGGCCGGCGCCCAGGCCGACGTAGCCGATCCGGCGGTGGCCCAGGTCCGCGGCCCTGCGTACCAGGGCGGTGACCGCGGTGGGGTAGTCCGCGCCGACGTAGGGGACCGGCCCGCCGGCGTCGTCGCGCCGCCCGACCGACACGAACGGCGGACCCTCGGTGACGAGCCGGGAGAGGTCGTCCGGATCGAGCGAGCGCCCGAGCAGGATCAGCCCGTCGGCGAGGCGGATCCGGCTCTCCTTGTGGAAGATGTGCCGCCGCCCGTCGGTGACCGGGGCGCTGGTCAGCAGGAGCAGGTCGCAGCCCGCGCGTTCGGCCTGCTGCTCGATGCCCATCAGGAAGGGCCGGTAGAAGTCGCTGCCCTCGGCGGGGAACACGGCCTCGTAGGTGAACACCCCGATGATCCGGTTCTGCTGGCTCAGGAGCCGCCGCGCGATCGGGTCGGCGACGTAGCCGGTCTCCTCGATCACGCGCAGCACGCGGTCGCGGGTCTCGGGCGCGATCCGGACGCCGTCGGTGTCCCGTCCGTTGAGGACGAGCGAGACCGTCGCCTGGCTCACGCCGGTCATGCGGGCGATGTCTTGCTGCGTCACGCGTTTGCGGGGTCCGGTCACGAGGAGTTGCCCTCCTTGGCCGCTAATACCTATTACCGTGGGGATGAGGCATCAGCTTGAGACCGGCTGGCCGGACCCGTCAAGAGTCCGCAACACATCCGTTACGCGACTGCGTCGCCGATAATCCGTATTAGCCCATTGACTGGCCGGACGCTGTGGCGTTCCAATCGACGCGACTACCATTAAACAACCGCGTCGGCAGCATGAACGCATGGTTACGCGATGCGGAAGCGCACCGGCCGGACCCCCACCCGCGCCCCCACGCCCTCACCTGGAGGCTCCGCCATGGACCCGAGTCGTCCCCACAGCGACCTCGACAGCGGCCAGCCGTTCCCCGAAGACCCCCGCTCCGGATCACCGGTCAGCCGCCGCGCCGTTCTGCGCGGCGGAGCAGCCCTCGGCGGCGCGGTCGCGCTCGGCGGAGGCACGCTGGGGCTGGCCGCCCCCGCGTTCGCCGGACCCGCCGGGTTCCCGTCGTACCAGTACTTCGGGATGCCGTTCGACAAGTCGAAGCTGCGCTACAACCCCAGCAACGAGCTGATCTTCCCCTGCATCAAGGACACCTCGGGCAAGCTGACCGGCGCGAGGGCCCGCTACTACCTCTACTACGCCCCGCACGAGGCCCCCGGCGGCATCTGCCTCGCCTACTGCAACAGCCTGTCCGGGCCGTTCACCGAGTACCCGAACAACCCGATCGTGAAGAACGTGTGGTCGCCGTACTACAGCGTCAGCCACGTGTCCTCGCCGCACGTGATCTGGAACGACAGCACCAAGCGGTACCACCTGTACTTCCACGGCGAGAACAGCGCGACCCGCATGGCGACCTCGGCGGACGGCATCAGCTGGGCCTACGCGTCCCGCGTTCTGAGCACCGCCAACATCCCCGGATCCACGGAGACGTCCTACGCGCGGGTGTTCGAGCACACGATCACCGGCAAGGGCAACCGCTACGTGATGCTGTTCATGGTCGTCACGAGCGGCACCCGCAAGATCCACTACGGCTGGTCGAACGACCTCACGAACTGGTCGTTCAGCACGACCCCGCTGCTGCGCCCCGAGTGGATCAACCAGGTCGACATCTCCGGGCCCCAGCTCATGCGGCGCAACGGCACCGCGTACGTGATCTACCACGGCAACTACGGGCACATGTACATCACCGAGGTCGGCAACGGGTTCGACAAGGCGGTCCAGCTCGGGCACTTCTTCGACCCCATGTCCGGACCGCCCGACAGCGGCCGGGTGGCCGCCCCGTCGTTCGTCTCCGACGGCGACGTGCAGTACATGTTCTACGAGGCCGGCCAGCGGCTCTCGGCGTCGATCGCGATCGCCAAGGCCATCTGACGGCATCCCGTCCGGGCGGCAGTGCGGTGCCGCCCGGACGGGACTGCCCTCACGCGCTCGGCAGGTTCCGGTAGTCCGGCCTGGCGACAGCGGGCGCGATCGTGGGCGCTAGCTGGCGGCGCGCCGTCGCGGCGGCCCGGCGCTGGGCCGCGGCCAGGGCGCTGCCGTTCACCGCCGCCGTGCTCGTGGCGAAGATGCCCGTGGCCCACGCCATCGCCTGCAGGTTCTGCGCCAGGATCGTCCGGTCGACGTTGCCCAGGTTGTCGCACGCCTGGTGGTAACAGGCGTCGTACGGGGCACCCGCCGTGCCGCCGTACTTCGCGGCCTGGTCCGCCGTCTTGATGCCCTCGGCCCCGGTGAACAGCCCGCCGCCGGGGATCCCCACCGCGATGAACGGCCCGTAGTCGGACCGTCCGGTGAAGTCCGTGCCCTCGTGGGGCAGCGACTGGGCGTCGAAGTACGAGGCGAACACCTGCTCGATCGCGCCGGATCCGTACGGGCCCGGGCCGGATCCGGTGTGGTCGCTGTCGTCGCCGTCGAACACGAACCGGCCGTAGTTCGGGGATCCGATCATGTCGAAGTTGACGTACAGCGCGATGTCGAGTTGCTGGTCGAACGAGAGCCCGGAGACGTAGTGCTGCGATCCGAGCAGCCCGAACTCCTCGGCGGACCACCAGGCGAACCGCACCTTGTTCTTCGGCTTGTGCTTGGCCAGCGCGAGGGCCACCGCGAGCTCCCCGGCGCTGCCGGTGCCGTTGTCGTTGATCCCCGGTCCGGCCGTGACGCTGTCGAGGTGCGCGCCGAGCATGACTACGTTGTCAGCGCGCCCGCCGGGAGTCTCGGCGATGATGTTGCTGGTGGTGCGCTGCTCCGAGAGGGTCCGCAGTTCGAGCGTCACCGAGACCGGGCCTGCCGCCGCGTCCGCCGCCAGCAGTTCGCCCTGGCCACGGGGGATCCCCGCCGTGGGCACCACCGCGTTCTGCGCGCCGCCGAGCGTGCCCCCGAGGGCCGCCGCCGGATCGTCGGCGTTGTTGTAGACCAGCACCGCGATCGCCCCGGCGGCGGCCGCGTTCTGCTGCTTGACCGCGAACGTGCAGGATCCGCGCTTGACGAGCGCGATCTTCCCCGCGTAGCTCGCGCCGGCGAAGTCGCTGGCCTCGCAGCCGGGGGTGGCGTCCTCCGGGACCGCGGCGAGCGCGGCGGTGATGCCCCCTACGGCAGTGCTCGGCGAGGACCCCATCACGATCGGGGTCAGCGTGCGGGCGGCCGGGCTGAGCTCGCTGGCCGTCTGGGTCAGGGTCTGCTCGTAGATGAACGGGAACTCCTGGTAGACGACCTCGTAGCCGGCGTCCCTGAGCTTGCCGTAGACGTACTCGGCGGAGCGCTCGTGGCCCGGCGTGCTGGCCGCGCGGGTGCCGCCGTTCGTGTCGGCGATCCGCTGGAGGGCGGTCAGGTGCCGGTTGACGTCACGCACGTCGGCGGCCTTGACCAGGTTGCGGGCCAGTGCCTCGGCGTCCGGAGCCGCCTGGGCCGCGCTGGGCAGGCCCGCGGCGGCCACCGCCGCCGCGGTGAGCGCACCGGCCGCGGCCGCCCACCCGCCAGCTGTCTGTAAACGGAGCATGGATCTCCCCTCGGGTTCCGGCCGCTGGGAGAAGCGGCCCGGCGGAAGACATCATGCCGGCTCGGGGCGCATCCGGATAGGCGGCGCCTACCCGGACAAAGCTCTCAGTCCACCGGCAGCGGGACGCGAGTCCGGATCCGGAAGCCGCCCGGCGGACGCACGGTGGGCGGTGCCGGGCCACCCGTAGGTGCCCGGTTCTTCTTGAATCGCCTGGCCGGGGGCCGATCGGGGCGTTGCCGGACGCAGAGGGCGCACGCAGGAGGGGGCCGGGGTGAGCTGGATCAGCGCAGTCCGCGCCGCCTCGCCGTCGCGCCGTGTCCCCGCCCTCGCGCTGGTGTCCGCGGCGGTCGCCCTCGTCGCGATCGGCTGGTTCGCCGTGAACCTGCACGCCAGCCACGGTCCGCTCGTGCTGCTGTGCCTGCCCTCGCCGATCGCCGCCCTGATCACCACGGCGGCGGCCTGGCGGGCCACCCGGGCTCCCCAGCTTCCCCCGCACACCCGGCGGTTCTGGCGGACCCTCACCGTGGCCCTCGTGCTCCTGGCCGCCGGCACGCTGGTCGGCGTCGCCGAGGTGGCGGCCAGCCCGGTGGGAGCGATGGCGACCGAGCCGCCGCCGGCCG
>JAOPVE010000311.1 GCA_025963185.1 Actinomycetes bacterium | reverse complement strand
TACCGGACCGGCGCGGCCCGCCCGGCCAGCTTGGCGGCCAGCGCCGGTACGGGTGCGTTCCTGGTGCTTCGCACGTCGATCGTCCGTCCGGCGGCGAGCAGTTCGGCCACGTCCTCGGCGGTGTACTCGCCCGCGAACGCGCCGGGCTGGCCGGTCGACTCCACCAGAGTCCCGTGCGGACCGGCGATGACGACGAGCGCCACGTCGGCGGCGGCGGCCTCGCGGACCGTGTTCACGTACTGCTGCCAGATCGCCCGCGGGCTCTCGCCGGGCGGCGTGCTCAGCAGCCGCCGGGTGAGCGTGTACCCGGCCTGGGCCGCCCACAGCTCACGCGCCCAGCGGGGCGGCATGAACGCGAGCACGTACCCCACTGCGGACGCGAGCGCGAGGCCCCAGGCGGCCGGCTCCTGGCCCGGGGTGCTGCGCGAGGTGCCCGCCACCAGCACGACCGCGGCGAACAGCGCGGTGGCCGCGGCGGCGAAGCGCAGCCGCATCCGCGAGGAGCCGGTCCGCCGTCGCGCCTCGACCAGGAAGTACATCGCGACGGTGCCCTCGTTGAGCGCGAACACCGCGACGACCGCCAGCCCGGCGGCCGGCGGAAGCCGCTGCCCGGCCGTGACGATCGCCACCGCGGTCGCGGCCCAGCCCAGCCCGGCTCCCCACAGGACCCACCGCGGCACCGGGCGGAACTGTGCCGCGAGCCGCAGCATCAGGTAGGGCTGGCCGAGCACCCACGCCGCCGCGACCTCGCTCACCAGCGGCGGCGGCCGTCCCATGGCCCGGGCGGCGACCGACAGCACGAACAGCGCGGTCAGCGCCGAGAAGATCAGCGCGACGTCGCGCTGAAGCCGATCCCGGGTGCGCGCGTACTCGGCCAGCGCACGGCCGAACACGGCCGCGAACAGCGCCAACACGACCAGCTCGACCATGCGAAGCCCCCGACGAGCGTTCCACTGCGGCCGCTACTGGCATGGGCGCCGGTAACAGGTGCCAATGTAGGCCGGGCGAGTCACAAAACCGGCGGAGCGGGACACGACACGTACTTCGGTCCCCGCGGGAGGTACCGGTACGGGCTGGCGCGTGGTCGGTGTCGGGCACCGGCCGGCTGGAGAACGTGTGGCCGGGATCAGAACTGCGGCCGCGGACGTTGGACCGGGCGATGACACTTCGCCTCGCGATCCTCGGTGACTCGATCGCCTACGGGATCGGCGCCGCCCGCTCGCAAGACAACCTCGCCCACCTGCTGGCCGCCGATCTCGCCGCCGCCGGAGTGGCCGCGACCCCGCGAGTCTTCGCCGTGCCCGGCGCCCGCAGTTCCGGGCTGGCCGCCCAGGTGCGTAGCGCCCGCGCCTGGCACCCGGACCTCGCGGTCATCGTCATCGGCGCCAACGACCTCACCCGCCTGGTTCCGCCCGCCCAGGCCGCTGCGGACCTCGGCACGGCGGTCCGCGAGCTACGGGCGGCGGGTACGGAGACCATCGTGGCCCCCGCTCCGGACCTCAGCGTGATCCCGCACGTCCCGCCGGCGCTGCGCGGGATCGTCCAGCTCGGCAGCGCCCGGCTGCGGGAGGCCCAGGCCGCCGCGGTTCGTGCCGCCGGCGGGCGGATCGCCGATCCGGACGGCATCGCGTCCGCCGCGTTCGCCCGGGATCCGGCCTTGTTCTCCGCCGACCGGTTCCACCCGTCCAGCGCCGGGTACGCGGTGATCGCCGCGGCGGTGGCCCCGGCGGTCCGGGCCGCCGTGGCGCAGCGCCGGACCGCCGGATAAGCGCGGCGGGCCGGCGGTTGCTCACCGCCGGCCCGCCGGTTGTGCTGCTAGAGCCGGCCCGCCGGTTGTGTTGCTAGAGCCGGCCCGCCGGCATTGACCACTGGCCGCGGCCGTGGGTGGCCGCGTACAGCTTGCCGTCCGGGCCAAGCCGGGTCTGCATCACCGTGGTGGTGGGCAGGTTCCCGCCGAGCACGGTCCACTTGGTGGCGTGCGGCGCGCGGTAGAGCGCTGCGAGGTCGGTGGCGACCACCAGGCCGCCGCTCGCCGTCTGGGTGACCCAGTCCGCGGGCACGTCGGGCATGTTCGCCGAGATGTCCGTCCAGGTCGTGCCGCCGTCGTGGGATTCGAAGACGTGGCCGATGCCCGCGCCCGGTCCCTCGGTCCAGCGGCGGGAGAAGCCGTTGACCGCGACGAACACGTGCTGCGGATCGGCCTTGTCGACCTCCAGGCCCGACAGGTACCGGTTCGGGACCGTGCCGTCGACCGGCAGCGCGAGCTGGTGCCAGCCCGTGCCGTCCGCGTTGCCGACCGCGATGCCGCGAGTGAAGCCCTGGTTGTTGCACGGACCGCACCACGCCGCGTACACGGTGTTCCCGACGATGCCGACCGCCGTGGCGGTGTGCCCGGCGCCCAGGTCGAACAGCGAGGTCCACTCCGAGCCACTGCGGATCTTGAAGCCGTTGTGCTGGATCCACACGTGCCGGCCACCGGCCACCCACGTGTTGATGTCCTTCTTGTCGGCCAGGAACGGGGCGATGAACCGGGCCTCATTGGTGGCGCTGTCCGGCGGGGCGATGCTGAACGTGGTCGCCTTCGACGGATCGTCCACCCAGGACCCGTTGTTCGTCGCGCAGTTCTGCGTCACGGCGATCGCCAGGTAGACGTACTCGCCGGCGATGTTGCAGCCGTTGGCCGGATCGACGAGCGTGTCGCCGCCGTCGCCGCCGAACGGGGATCCCATCACCTTGTCGCCGCTGCGCTTGAGCGACTGCCCGTTGTCCTGGAGGCCGCCGGTGATCGAGACGCCGCCCTTGGGGTCCTTGCCGACGCCGACCGAGTAGAACTGGAGCGTGTCCATGGTGCCGTCGTTGAGCGAGGTCCAGTCCTTGGCGTGGCCGCCCGAGTCGACCGCGCCGTTGAGCGGACGCCGGAACACGCCGCCGTCGTCGCCGACGACCACGAAGGTCTTGCCCTGGTAGCTGCCCACGGCCGCGGTGTGCTGGTCGGCGTGGGTGGTCGGGAAGCAGTCACCCGTGGGCTTGCGCGGGTTGATGTTCCAGCAGGGGAAGCCGAAGTTCCAGTACGGGCCGGGCACGACCCAGCTCGCGCCGCCGTTCTTGGTCTCGAAGACCTCCTCCAGCCCGGCGTACACGTGGTCCGGGTTCGCGGGGTCGACCTGGAGGAACTGGTTGTACCAGGCCTGGATTCCGGGCTGGTAGCCGTCGCCGGTGAGCGCCGATCCGGAGTCGCGCAGCTTGGTGTAGTCGGCGATGAGCGTCCAGGGGCCGAACGGCGATCCGGACTTGGAGACGTAGATCCCCTTGAGCGCGCTGTCCGGGTTGTTGACCAGCATGTCCGGGGACTGGTCGATGGCGTAGTAGCGCGATCCGTCCGCGGAGCGCGCGAAGGTCACGTTGCCCACGTTCGCCGCGTCGGTCGGCAGGTCGCCCAGGGTGGTGACCCGCTGCCAGGCGCCGGTGGCGTCCTTGGCGAAGAAGCCGTTGTAGGTGTCCCCGCTGCGCCAGCCCGCCGCGACCAGGACCTTCGAGGCGTCCTTCGGGTCGATCGCGATGTCGCTGACGATGTTCTTGTACGGGGCGTTGGGGTCGCTCGCCGAGGCGCCGCCGGGCAGGAACGCCGGATTCGGCACGTACTCGGAGGTCCACGGGCCGGTCAGCGTCGTCGTCGAGTGGCTGAACGCGCCGCGGTTCGTGGCGGCCCAGACCCGGTCCCCGGCGAAGCGCAGGGCGTTGATCGTCGTGGACTCCAGCTCGGTGCCGCCCACGCGCCCGGACGGCTGGAACTGCCCGTGCCGCGGATCGGCGAGCACGTACACGCCCGTGCCGACGAACGAGGTCGCGCCCGTGTTGGCCTCGCCGGTCGCGTACCAGAGCCGTCCCTTCGGATCGAGCTGCAGGTCACCGGTGGACAGGGTCGGCAGTTTGTCCGCGATCGGGGTCCAGTGCCCGCCACCGGTGGCCGAGCGGAAGACGCCGCCGTCCGCGCCACCGGCGTAGACGTAGCCGCCCTTGTCCGCGGCGATCCCGGTGACCCGGCCCGTGACCTTGCCCGCGCCACCCGAGGAGTTCGAGTTGATGTCGCGGTAACGGCCGTCGTCCGAGTTGTACGGGAGCTTGGTCTCGTGCGTCCACGTCCCGCCGGTGTGGGGGAGGGCGTTGAGCGCGGCCCACGCGGCGCTGTACGCGCCGGGGCTGACGATGCCCGGGGAGGTGCGGGCCTCGGCCCACTGGTCGGCCCGCTCCATGACCGTGCCGGCCTCGTCACCGCCGTCGTCCTCGGCGAGGGTCTTGCCCTGGCCGGAGCGGACGAGCGCGGCGTGCTTCTTCCCGACGTCGAGCTGGTGCCCATACGCCCAGGGCCGGGGGTGGTGGGCCGGGGCGGCGGTGGCCTCGGTTCCCGCGAGGCCAAGGGCGGTGATCGATAACATGCTGAGGCACAGCAGACTGCGGCGCCGGAGTCTTTCCACGCTTCACTCCTCGGGACGTGACCGGGCGCGAGGAGCGCCCGCGGACGCGCCCATCCTTGTGGTAATCAGGGACGGACGGAAGTGAAAGGCGTCAACTGAGTTCGATCCCACCTTTAAGGGAACTGTCCGGGCCGCCCAGCCGTCGAATCGGCATGCCTCGCGCGATGACGACGGTGACTCCCCTGCTCGTTGCGGCCGCGCTGCTCGGAGCCTGCGGGCCCGGCGGATCCGGCGCCCCGCCTTCCTCGGCGCCCGCTCCGTCCGCCACCCCGGCGTCCCCGAGCGCCCCGGCCACAGCCCCGTCCGCTCCGGGCGCTCCGTCGTCGCCCGGCGGTGCGCCTTCGCCCGGCGGGGCTGTGCGCTCGCCGGGGGATCCGGAGATGCCCCGGGACCTGGTCCGGCCGCGGCTGACCGTCACCGGATCCGTGGTCTCCACCGGCCGTTGCCTGGTGGTCGCCGCGCCGGACGGCCGCTGGGCGGTCACCGGATCCGTGCACGTGGCGCTGAAACCCGGCGACCGGATCACGGTGCAGGGCCCCGCCGCGGCCGTTCCCCCTGGCTGCACAGCCGACCGCGCCATCGGCGCCGCCTCGCTCACCCGCCACTGACCCGCCGCCCGCCGGCCGTTCGCCCCTTCGCGAAGTGCGGTAACTCCGGCCGGTCAGGACCGGCC
>JAOPVE010000306.1 GCA_025963185.1 Actinomycetes bacterium | reverse complement strand
TGCCCGAGCGCGGGCCGGACGCCGTGCTGCTGAGCCCAACCTGGCCGGACCAGGCGCTGTGGTACCGGCTGTGCGGGGATCGCAACCCGCTGCACGTCGATCCCGAGTTCGCGGCGGCGGCAGGATTCCCCCGGCCGATCCTGCACGGGCTGTGCACCTACGGGGTCGTCGGCAAGGCCGTGATCGACGGGGTGCTGGACGGCGATCCGTCGCGGGTGGCGAGCTACGACGCCCGGTTCGCCGGTGTGGTCTACCCCGGGGAGACCCTGCGCACCCGCGTGTGGCGGGAGGGAAACCGGCTGGTCCTGGCGACCTCGGTGGCCGACCGCGCCGACGCCCCGGCGCTCAGCGACACCGTCCTGACGATCCGCTAGAGCCTTCCCCGAAGTGCGGTAACTCCGGCCGCCCGGGACCGGCCTCAGTTACCGCACTTCGGAGAGGATCAGGCCGCTCGTCGGGACTCCCGTGCCCGCAGTGACCAGCACCGGGCCGTCGCCGGGGACCTGGTTCACCGAGCTGCCGCGCACCTGGCGGACCGCCTCGGCGATGCCGTTCATTCCGTGGATGTAGGCCTCGCCGAGCTGGCCGCCGTGGGTGTTGAGCGGGAGCCGTCCGCCCAGCTGGATCGCGCCGCCGGCGATGAAGTGCCGGGCCTCGCCGCGCGGGCAGAACCCGAGTTCTTCGAGCTGCATGAGCACGTACGGGGTGAAGTGGTCGTAGAGCACGGCCGTCCGGACGTCGGCGGGCGCGAACCCGGACTGGCGCCACAGCTGCCGCCCGACCACGCCCATCTCGGGCAGCCCGGTCAGTCCGTCGCGGTAGTAGCTGGTCATCACGAACTGGTCGCTGCCGCTGCCCTGCGCCGCCGCGCGGATCACCGCCGGGGGCTGGCGCAGGCCGGACGCCCGCTCGGCGCTCGTCACGACCAGGGCGACCGCGCCGTCGCTCTCCTGGCAGCAGTCGAGCAGCCGCAGGGGCTCGGCGATCCAGCGGGAGGCCTGGTGCTCGGCGAGGGTGATCGGGCGCTGGTAGAACCAGGCATTCGGGTTCGTGGCCGCGTGCCGGCGGTCCGCCACGGCGACCTGGCCGAAGTCCTCGCTGCTGGCGCCGTAGACGTGCTGGTAGCGGCGGGCGGCCATGGCGACCGTGGCCGCGGGGGTGCCCAGGCCCATCGGGTAGGTCCAGCCGTTGTCGACGCCCGACGAGGTGGGCATGCTGGCCGCGGCCCGGGACACCTGCCCGAACCGGTGGCCGGACCGCTCGTTGAGCGCCCGGTAGCAGACGACGACCCCCGCC
Organism: Actinomycetes bacterium; assembly: GCA_025963185.1. Lineage (GTDB taxonomy): Bacteria > Actinomycetota > Actinomycetes > Mycobacteriales > Cryptosporangiaceae > RYN-140. The sequence goes on along the minus strand of JAOPVE010000306.1, from coordinate 4,911 downwards.
ATCCCGGTCGCCACGGCCATCGCAGCCTGCTGCACGGTCGCGCACGCCGCCCCGCCGCCATAGCCGACGTGACTGAAGAAGCTCAGCTCCCCCGCGCCGATCTCGCGGGCCACGGCGATCTCGGAGTTGGTGTCCATCGAGAACGTGACGAGACCGTCCACCTCGGACGGTGCGATCCCGGCGTCGTCCAGCGCGGCCCGGACCGCCTCGACGGCCAGCCGCAGTTCGCTGCGCCCGGAGTCCTTCGAGAACTCGGTCGCGCCGATCCCGGCGATCGCCGCTTGCCCGGAGATTACGGCTTTCCCGGAGATCACGACTGCACCTCGATCACGACGGTGCCGGTGACGTGGTCGCCGAGGCTGTTTCGGCCGGTCACCTCGATCACGCACGCCGAGTCCGCCACCTCGGTCACCGTGCCAGAGAACGTGAGCGTCTCGTACGCGTAGCAGGGCACCCCGAGGCGGATCGCGATCCGCCTGACAACGGCCCGCTCGCCCGCCCAGCCGGTGACGTACCGCTGCACCAGACCCGTGGTGGCGAGGATGTTGAGGAAGATGTCCTTGGATCCGCGCTGCACGGCCCGGTCGCGGTCGTGGTGGACGTCCTGGAAGTCGCGGGTGGCGATCGCCGTGCTCACGATGAACGTCGGGCTCACCTCGACGGTGAGCTCGGGCAGCGTGTCCCCGGGGTTCACCGCTCCCCCTCCGGATCGGCGAGCCGCCAGGCCGGCAGCGTCAGCTCGCCGTCGACCCGGACGAACTCGACCCGCACCGGCGCCCCGATGGACACCTCACCCACGCCGAACTCGCGAGCACCGAGGATCTCCCCCACCATCCGCACCCCCTCCGTCAGCTCGACCAGCGCGACGACGAACGGCAGCGCGCGCCCCGGCACCGGCGGGTGGTGGTGGACCACATAGCTGTAGACCTCGCCGGTCCCGGCGGCCACGACGTACTCGGGCTTGAGCGCCCCGCACTCCGGGCAGGCGGGGCCGGGCGGATGCCGGAGCGCCCCGCACTCGCCGCAGCGCTGGATCCGCAGCTCGCCGGCCGCGGTGCCGTCCCAGAAGAACGCGGTGTCCCGGCTCACGACCGGCCGCAGCACATCGACAGGCGGTGCGGCGGGCGGCGCGGCCGGCGGGGAGGGCAGCGGTTCCGGCGGGCCGGGCGGCCGGTACTTGAGGATCCGGAACAGCATCGTCGCCACGGCCTCGGTGCCCACGTACCAGGTGCTCTCGGTGGTGACGAACCAGCCCTCGCCGAGCGCCGTGCGCTTCGGCCCGGCGGCGTCCCGCTGGCGGCTGCGGACCTCGACCTGCTCGCCGAGCCGCAGCTCGCGGTGGTAGGCCTGTTCGCTGTTGGTCGCCACCACGGACGTGAACCCGGCCTCGTCGAGCACCACCGACATGGCCGACAGCGGATCGCCGGCCGTGCTCGCCGGGTGCAGGCCGTGCATGGTCCACACCTGGACCATCGCGGGTGGGGCCAGCGACCCGGCCTCGTAGCGGGGGTTGGTGTCGCCGAGGGCTTCGAGCCAGTTGCGGATCATCGGCAGGTTCACCGGATCGCGGCCCCGGCGCGGCGATCCGTCCCCGGCCTCGGCGATCCGCGCGGCCGCCTCGGTGATGTTCACCGGGGCACCCGGGGCAGGCCCAGTCCCGCGGTGGCGATGAGCTCCCGCTGGATCTCGTTGACGCCCCCGCCGAACGTCAGCACCAGATTCCGCTTGGCCTGGACGTCGAGCCAGGTCATCAGCTCGGCGGTGGCCGGATCCGCCGGATCGCCGTGCCGGCCCACGACGTCCTCCAGCGCCTGGCCGAGCCGGAGCAGCCGCTCGGATCCGAACACCTTGGTCGCCGAGGCGTCCGCGATCGACACTGTGGCGGCCGAGGCGACCTGCCAGTTCAGCAGCTCGTTGACGCGCACGCAGGCGTAGGTCCGGGCGAGCGCGCGCCGCACGTCGGGCTCGCCCAGCAGCCCGCGTTCGGACGCCCAGGCCCGGACCCGGTCGTGCAGGGCACCGAGCCGCCCGGCCGGGCCCAGCATCACCCGCTCGTGGTTGAGCTGCGTGGTCATCAGCCGCCACCCGGCGTTCTCCGCGCCGACGCGCCTGGTCACGGGCACCCGCACACCGCTGTAGTACGTGGCGTTGACGTGGTGCGCGCCGTCGCAGGTGATGATCGGGGTCCACGAGTAGCCCGGATCTGTGGTGTCCACGACGAGGATCGAGATGCCCCGGTGCTTGGGGGCGTCCGGATCCGTGCGGCACGCCAGCCAGATGTAGTCGGCGTCGTGGCCGCCCGTGGTGAACGTCTTCTGGCCGTCCACGATGTACTGCTCGCCGTCGCGCCTCGCGGTGGTCCGCAGCGACGCGAGGTCCGTGCCCGCATCAGGCTCGGTGTAGCCGATCGCGAAGTGCAGGTCCCCCGCGAGGATCCGCGGCAGGAAGAACTCCTTCTGCTCGGGGGTCCCGTGTTCCTGGAGGGTCGGCCCGACGGTCTGCAGGGTCACGGCAGGCAGTGGCACGTCGGCGCGCGCGGCCTCGTTGGCGAAGATCTGCTGCTCGACGGGTCCGAGTCCGCGGCCGCCGTACTCGCGCGGCCACCCGACGCCGAGCCAGCCGTCCCGGCCCATCCGCCGGACCACCGCGCGGTAGGCCGTCCCGTGGCGGCTGTACAGCAGCTCGACTCGCTCTTCGGCGGTGAGCAGCCCGGCGAAGTACTCGCGCAGCTCGGACTGCAGCGCGCGCTGCGGCCCGGTCAGATCGACGAACATAGCCGCTCCACACAGTGCTCGGCCCCGCCCAGCAGCCGGGACAGGTCCTTGACCTGCGACGAGAACCGGTGCAGCGGATAGGTCACGTCGAGTCCGATGCCGCCGTGCAGGTGGTGACAGGTGCGCAACGCGGCGGGCGCCTCCTCGGTCAGCCAGTACGCGGCCACGGCGAGATCGGACGCCGACATGTGCCAGCACGCCGCCAGGGTGGCCAGATGCAGGGTGCGGGACGCCACGTACACGTCCGCGATCTGCTGCGCGACCGCCTGGAACGCCGCGAGCGGGCGGCCGAACTGCTCCCGGGATCCGGTGTGGGCCGCGGTCAGCGCGAGCGCGCCGGCGAGCAGCCCGTCACCGGCCGCGCAGGCGCCCGCGACCGCGTAGCCGTAGAGGTCACCGGCTCGCGCACCGGCGAGGAAGCCGTCGGCACGGACCGCGTCCATCCGTAGCGTGTACTCCGGCGATCCGCTGGAGCTGGGCGTGCGGGTGAGCGTCACCCCGTCCGCGCGCGGATCCACGAGCGCGATCGCCGTCCCGCCGGTGCCGAGGGCGACCGGGACGAGGACGCGATGGGCCTGCTCGGCGTACGGCACCCCGACCGCGGACCCGGTCACGGCACCGGACGCCGAGGCCGGGAGCGCCGGCGGGTGCCGCACGGCCGCCGTGAGCACGGTCTCGCCGGTCATCACCCCCGCCAGCAGGTCGCGCTGCTGGTCGCGGCTGCCCCACCGGGCCACCGGCAGGACGCCGAGCGCCAGCGTGGCCAGCGCGGGGACCGGCACCGCCCGCCGCCCGGCCTCGGTGAGCAGCACGCCGATCTCGGTCACGCCCAGCCCGTCCCCGCCCAGCCATTCGGGCACGGCGAGGGCGAGCAGCCCGGCCTGCGCGAGGGCCTTCCAGGCGTGCTCGGGCGGATCCGCGCCGGTGCGGTCGAGCACGGCGCTGTCGAGCACGTGGCCCGCGAGCTGGGCGATGGCCTGCTGCGTCTCGTCGAGGTCGAAGAGCATCTAGCGGACCTCCTCCCTGGGCAGGCCCAGCACCCGCTCGGCCACGACGGACAACAGGATCTGGGTGGTCCCCCCGGCGATGCTGAGGCAGCGCGAGAGCAGGAACTCGTGCACCGGATCTGCGCTCGCCCCGTCGGTGGCCGCCCCGTCCGGACCACCGAACTCCAGCGCGGCCTCGGCCACGGCCTGCCGGTGCCCGACTCCGACGAGCTTGGCCACCGCGGACTCAGCCGCCCCGGACTCGCCCGCGCCGGACTCGCCCGCTTCGCCGGCGAGCCGGCGCAGGGTGGATCGCAGATCCAGCAGCGACACCGCGATCCCGTCGGCGACGAGGCCGCCGAGCCGGTCCCGCACGCCCGGGTCCCCGGCGAGGCCGCCCGCACGGACCGTCTCGGCCAGCCGCTCGACGGACTCCCCGAGCGCCGATCCGCCGCCCATCGCGACCCGCTCGTGCTCCAGGGTGGCCCGGGCGAGCCGCCAGCCCTCCCCCGGATCCCCGACCACGCACTCGTCCGGCACGAAGACCGCGTCGAGGAAGACCTCGCTGAACACGGCCCGTCCGGTGATCTCCCGCAACGGGCGGATCTCGACCCCGGGGCTGCGCATCTCGACGAGGAAGTAGGTGAGCCCCCGGTGCTTCGGCGCGGCCGGGTCGGTGCGGGCGAGGCAGATCGCCCAGTCCGCCTGGGAGGCGAGCGAGGTCCACACCTTCTGGCCGGTCAGGCGCCAGCCCCCGTCGATCCGCTCGGCGCGGGTGCGGAGGGAGGCGAGGTCGGATCCGGCGCCGGGCTCGCTGAACAGCTGGCACCAGGTGATATCGCCGCGCAGCGACGGTCCGGCGAACCTCTGTTGCTGGTCCGCGGTGCCGTGCCGCAGGATCGTCGGCACGGCCCACCCCGCGATCGCCAGCTCGGGACGGGTGACTCCGGCGCGGGCGAGCTCGTCGTCGATGAGCAGCTGCTCCCCCGCAGACGCGCCCAGGCCGTACGGCGCGGGCCAGTGCGGGGTGAGGTAGCCCGCCTCGGCGAGGGCCACGCGCCGCTGCCGTTCGTCCGCGAGTGCCGCGATCGCGGCGGCCCGGGCCCGGACCGCGGGGCGGTCCCCGTCCGCTGTCGCCGCCGTGCCGAGCG
>JAOPVE010000293.1 GCA_025963185.1 Actinomycetes bacterium | reverse complement strand
CGGCGGCATCGGCGTGGCGAACACCATGGTGATCTCGGTACTCGAACGCCGGGCGGAGATCGGGCTGCGCCGCGCGCTGGGCGCGACCCGTGGTCAGGTCCGGCTGCAGTTCCTGGTCGAGTCGCTGTTGCTCTCGGCGCTCGGCGGGCTCGGTGGTGTGCTGTTCGGGGTCCTGGCGACCGCGGCGTACAGCGTGACCCGCAACTGGGTGGTCTACGTGCCCCCGTGGGCGACCGTGGGCGGGCTGGGCGCCACCTTGGCCGTCGGAGCCATCGCCGGCCTCTACCCGGCGGTCCGCGCGGCCCGGCTCGCCCCCACGGAGGCCCTCACCGGCTCGTAGCCCAGCACGGCGCGGCGGCGAGAAGCACTCAAGGACGGAGGCGAGGCGCCGATGGTGACGCGTGACGCCTGCCCACTCCGCACCGCCGGACGAGCTGCTCGGGTGCTTCGCGGACTGGTCGTCGGCCGCCGACGACCTCGACCGCCCCGAGCTAGCTCTCACGCTGCTGGACCAGACACCGCGCCTCGGCGACCGGCGCCGGTCGGTGCTGCGCGCGCGGCTCCTGCTGCTCGTGGGGCGTCCGGCAGATGCGGTGGAGGTGCTGCGCGACGAGGCGATCACCGAGTTGCCCGCCGGCGCGCGCGCGTCGTGGCCGTACCTGGTGCTCGCCGCCAGCCTCGCCGCGACCGGGGACATGCGCGCCTACCACTGGCTGCTCGCCACCGCGGCCCGCGTCGAGCCGAACCCGGCCGTGAGCCACCTCGTCGCGGTGGCGGCCGAACACACCGGCGACACCGGCACGGCCGACAGCGCGTGGCTCTCGATCCTGGCCGACCACGGCGTGGCCACCCCGACGAGCGTCGCGCGGTTCGCGGTGGCTGCCATGACCAGCCGCGATCGACACGACTTCCGCGCGTCCGTCCGCGACGTCGTGCGGACCGCGGCCTCGTTCCGCCACCTCGATCCGCCGCTCGCCGAGGACCCGCAGCCCGTCCTCGACGCGGCCGATGCCCTCTGCGCGCGCGGCGACGAGGCGGGGGCGCGGCTCCTGGTCCGGACCGTGACACGGCTCAACCCCCGGATCCCCCGGCTGGAAGAGCGGCTACGCGAGCTGACCCCGGCGGACGGCACCCGCAAGCACCGGCTCGTCGCGGCGGCCCTGCTCGTGGGGGGCGCGCTGCTGATCCCGCTCGGCGTCGTGGCCGCGGTCCTGGTAGCCGTCGGGCGGCAGGTGTGGATCCGGCGCGTGCCGATCCCCGGCCTGGACCGCACCGACAGCGTGACCTGGCGAACCCTGCGCCACCTGCGCTTCAACCCCAGCAGCGGCACAGTCAACGGGCCGAAGGAGGACAAGCGCGGCTGGTACGGCCTGGCCGGGCTGGCCGCCTTGCTGGTGACGCCGTTCCTCATCGACGGCCCCATGAACCGCCTGTACCTGGCCCTCACCGCCTCCCCGCTGGCGTCCATACGCTCCACTCTGGTAGCCAGTCTGGTCGTGTTCCTGCTGATCAGCGCGGCGGCGGGCGGCTACCTCGCCGCCCGCGCGGCGCACCGGCAGACCCAGTCACGCAGGACGGACCGGCGGCGCATGGCCGCCACCCGGCAGGAACTCACGCTGGCGGAGCGGTGCCGATGCTGGCAGTCGAACTTCCTCACCGGCGGATTCGCGGTCACCTACCTGCGCAGCCACCTCGTCCCCGTGGGCGACGGGCCGATCGAGCTGGGCGGCGGGATCCGCGGGGTGGTGGGCCGGTGCCCGCAGACCGACACCCTGTGGCTGCACGCGCCCACCGGATCCGCCGCGCCCGTCCTCCTGCGCGGATCGCTCCCCGACAGCCCAGACGAGGAACCGGATCCGCACTTCGCCGGCCCGTACCTCTAGGTCACCACGAGCGCAGCAGCACCATCGACAGCGCGCGGGAACGGCGAACCGCCACACTGCGCCGGCGGCCTCGCCGCAGCGCGCTCTCCGCGGAAGTGCGGTACTCGTGACCGGCCCTGACCGGCGCCACGATCCGCACTTCGGTGATTCCGCGGCCACCTCGCTCCGGCCAGACACGCGTCGCCGCGCAGGTGGGTGGGGGCCGCGGATCCGTTCGGCGAGCGGATGGGTCATGCTCTGGCCGGGTTCTGATCCGGATGGGCCGCCGCCGCGAGGACCAGTCCCGCCGGCACCGCCCCACGACCGGAGGTTCTCGTGACTCGACCCGCTCCCTACATCGCCGTCGCCCTCCTCGCGGCGGCGTGCGCGGTAACGGCCGCCTGCAGTGGCACCACGAACTCGCCCGCTCAGCCCGCTGCCACCACGGCCCCCGCGCAAGCCACGCCGGCGGCTCCCACGGCCCAGCCAGCCGCGCACGTGGATCCGTGTGCGCTGCTCACCCCCGCCGAGGGCCAGGCCGCGCTGCACAAGCCCCTCGGCGCCGGGCGCAAGGTGTCCGCCGGTGACCTGGACGAGTGCGCGTACGACAGCGCCGGTCCCCTGATCGTCGCGGTGCTCCGCAGTCCGTTCACGGCCGAGTCGCTCAAGCGGCTGATCGCCAGCCAGAACGCCGGCCCGTATGTGAAGACCACCGGGCTCGCCGTTCCGCTCGCGGGGCTGGGCGACGCCGCGTACAGCATCGACAAGGCCGGGATCGTCGAGGTCCTGAAGGGCCAGACCGTCATCTCGGTGACCTCCGGGAGCACGGCGACGAGCAAGCAGGTCGCCCAGGCGGTGCTGCCGCACCTCCCGTAGCGCGGCGAGCCCATCTGCGAGCGGAGGGGTGCGACTGCTCGCCGGTCCGCAAAAAGTCAGTGATTCACCAGATGCCGGCGCGCCTGATCGTCTGGGAGCGTGTGCTCCGCACAGCCCGGCGGCAGGCCGGGTGGCGCCCGGATCGAAGGAGCACCTCGGGTGCGCACATCAGCGGCAGTACGGCTTCTCGGGGCCGCGCTCGCGGTCACGGCGACAGTGGCGGTGGCGTTACCGGAGGCGCACGCGGCGCCGCCCGGGGTGTGGCGGTACCTGCCCGGCACGCTGCCGGGCACGCCGTTCCTGACCGTGGGCCACAACGCCGACGGCCGGCTCGACGTCTTCGCCGAGAACGGGAGCGACCTCTACCACCAATGGCAGCTGCCGGCCGGTGGCTGGAGCGGCTGGGAGCCGCTCGGATCGAGCCACACTTGGGGATTCGCCGTGGCCAGTGAGGCGGACGGGCGCCTGCGGCTGTTCCAGACCACCGCCACCGAGCTGCGCACGATCGCCCAGGACGCACCAAACGGCAGCTGGGGATCGTGGACGACCCTGCACACTGCCAACGGCGGCGGCGCGGTCGTCGCCGGACGCGATCCGGCGGGACGGCTGCACGTGTTCTCCGCCAGCGACGACGCGCACCAGCTGCTGCAGACCGACGAACTCGCGCCGAACGGGGCCTGGGGCGCCTCGGCGGTCACCCTTGCGTACCCGGTCAACAGCGTCCTCCAGCTGAAGATGGCCGCGAACGCGGACGGCCGCCCGGAGGTCTTCAGCACGGACATATTCAGCGGCACGGCGCAGCACCGCTGGCAGTGGCCGGACGGCACCTGGTCCGACTGGGCCTCCCTGGGCCACCCGCGCGGCAAGCCCGGCAGCACCGAGATCACCAGCCGGGCCGACGGAACCCTCGAGCTCTACCAGCTCAACGAGGCCGGCCAGCTGTGGTCGACGGCCCAGGTGGCGCCGAACGGCGGCTGGGACCTCACCTGGCACCTGCACACCGTGGGCGCGCCGCCGCCGGGATGCATCTGGTACAGCATCGACGCCGCGCGCGACGCCAACGGCCAGACCGAGTTCTACGCGGCCGCCGCGAGTTCGGAGAAGGGCGGCTGGCTCAAGGCGAGCGTGTCGCGCCTGCGCGAGGCACCGGGCGCCCCCGGATCCTGGGCCGTCGCGACGACGTTTGACCCGAACATCGCCGACGTGGACTTCTTCACGAGCGCGCTCGACGGCACCGGCCGCCTGTGGTTCTTCACGGTGGCCCGGCGGACCTCTCCCATCATGGTCGGCTTCCAGCGCCAGTCCAGCCCCGGCGTCTGGTAGCCGTCCTCGGCACGTGACGGGCCGAACAAAGCGGGTAAAACGGCAGGTGGGAGGGGCTGGAATACCGTCGCACGGATGGGCATTGAGTGAGGCGGACTCAACTTCTGGGTCATGCTGCGAGGTGAACTTCATCAATGCCTGAGACTCTGACTCTTCCCGTTCTCTCCCTGACCGACGCCGTGGTCCTGCCCGGAATGGTCGTGCCGATCGAGCTCGACCACGAGGCGCAGGCCGCCGTGGATGCTGCGCGCGCCGGCGATCCCGAGGTCGCCCGGCTCCTGCTCGTCCCCCGGCTCGACAACAACTACGCCGAGGTCGGCACCGTCGCCACCGTCGACCAGGTCGGCCGGCTGCCCAGCGGCGAGCCCGCCGCGGTGGTCCGCGGCACCGCCCGCGCCCGGATCGGCCACGGGGTCAACGGCCCCGGCGCCGCGCTGTGGGTCGAGGCGACCGTGACCGAGGACGACACGGCCGATCCCCGGCTGCCCGAACTGGGCCGCGAATACAAGGCGCTGGTGCTCTCGATCCTGCAGCAGCGCGGCGCCTACCAGGTGATGGACGTCGTCCGGCGCCTCACCGATCCCGCGGAACTGGCCGACATGGCCGGATACGCGGCCTACCTGGACCTGGCGCAGAAGGCCGAACTGCTCGCCACCGTGAGCGTGGCCGAGCGCCTCGTCAAACTGCTCGACTGGGGCCAGGCCTACCTGGCCGAACTCGAGGTCACCGAGAAGATCGCCGGTGACGTCCGTGACGGCATGGAGAAGAGCCAGCGCGAGTTCCTGCTCCGCCAGCAGCTCAAGGCGATCCGCACGGAACTCGGCGAGGACTCCGACGAGGGCACCGAGGACTACCGGGCCCGGATCGAGTCCGCTGACCTGCCCGAGAACGTCCGGGCCGCCGCGCTGCGCGAGGTGGGCAAGCTGGAACGCGCGAGCGACCAGTCGCCCGAGGTCTCGTGGATCCGTACCTGGCTCGACACCGTGCTGGAACTGCCCTGGTCGGTGAAGACCGAGGACTCCGCGGACGTGACCGCGGCGCGCGCGATCCTGGACGCCGACCACGCGGGGCTCGACGACGTGAAGGACCGGATCGTCGAGTACCTCGCCGTCCGTACCCGGCGGGCCGCCCGCGGGCTGGACGTGATCGGCGGGCGCGGCAGCGGTGCCGTGCTGTCGCTGGTCGGTCCGCCCGGCGTGGGCAAGACTTCGCTCGGCGAGTCCGTGGCGCGGGCGCTCGGGCGCAAGTTCGTCCGGGTGTCGCTCGGCGGCGTCCGCGACGAGGCCGAGATCCGTGGTCACCGGCGTACCTACGTCGGCGCCCAGCCCGGACGGCTCGTCCGCGCGATCCGCGAGGCCGGCTCGATGAACCCCGTCGTGCTGCTGGACGAGATCGACAAGGTCGGCTCGGACTACCGCGGCGATCCGGCCGCGGCCCTGCTCGAAGTGCTGGACCCGGCGCAGAACCACACGTTCCGCGACCACTACCTGGAGGTCGAGCTCGACCTCTCGGACGTGCTCTTCCTCGCCACGGCGAACGTCGCCGACACGATCCCGGCCGCGCTCTACGACCGCATGGAGGTCGTCCAGCTCGACGGGTACACCGAGGAGGAGAAGGTCACGATCGCGCGCGACCACCTGCTCCCCCGCCAGCTCAGCCTGGCCGGGCTGGAGCCGGGCGAGGTCCACGTCGACGACGGGGCGCTGCGCGTGATCGCCACCGAGTACACCGGCGAGGCCGGGGTCCGGCAGCTCGAACGGGCGCTCGCGAAGGTGCTGCGCAAGTCCGCGACCCTGCTCGCCACGGATCCGTCGGCCGCGCCGGTGCAGATCACCGCCGAGACCCTGCGGACCTACCTGGGCCGGGCGCGGTTCACGCCGGAGTCCGCCGAGCGCACCTCGGCTCCTGGCGTGGCCACGGGGCTCGCGGTCACCGGATCCGGTGGCGATGTCCTCTTCATCGAGGCCAGCGCCATGGAGGGCGAGCCGGGACTGACCCTCACCGGCCAGCTCGGTGACGTGATGAAGGAGTCGGCGCAGATCGCGTTGTCCTACCTGCGTGCCAACGCGGAACGCCTCGGTGTGGACAGCTCGAAGCTCGCCTCCCACCGGATCCACGTGCACGTGCCCGCCGGTGCGGTCCCGAAGGACGGGCCGTCCGCCGGCATCACGATGGTCACCGCTCTGGCATCGCTGCTGTCCGGCCGCCCCGTGCGGGCCGAGGTGGGGATGACCGGCGAGGTGTCGCTGACCGGGCGGGTGCTGCCGATCGGCGGGGTGAAGCAGAAGCTGCTCGCCGCACACCGGGCGGGCCTCACCGAGGTCCTGCTCCCGGCGCGCAACGGCCCGGACCTCGACGACCTGCCGGCGTCCGTCCGCGACAAGCTCACGGTGCACCTGGTCAACGACGTCTCCGACGTGGTCGCCCGCGCACTGGAGCCAGCGGCCGACCTAGTCCAGGCAGCCGCCTGACACAACGCCGGTGGCCGGTCCCCTCGGGGACCGGCCACCGGCCGTTGCGCCTCCGTTGCCGCCTCCGTTGCCCCCTCGATGCCCCTCCGAACTGTCGGGGAACTTGCGGGTATGGCCGGCGAAGTGGGCGCGAATACCCGAATAGTCCGGGACCTAGGCGGCCGTCGACGGTAGGTGGGCGGCGAGCGCCGTCGATGCGTGGGCGGCGAGCGCCGTCGGTGTGTGGGCCGCGAGCGCCGTCCGTGCGTGGGCCGTCAGCGACGGACGCTTCGAGCCGTCAGTGGAACGTGGTCGTGAAGCCCGAGCACGCGGGGCAGTCGAAGACCGTCTGGTTGCCGGGTTCGGTGTCCTGGCGGGACCAGGTGTAGGCGCGTGGGCAGCGGGCCGTGATCGCGTTGCTGTAGGCCGTCTTCGAGTCTCGCGCCGGATTGACGCAGAGCATCGGGGATCCGTCGGGCGCCCGGTGGAGGTTCGCCGCCGGGCACGCGGACAGCAACTCCCCCGGGCAGCCGGCCGTCGAGCACGGGCGGGTCCCCGGCGGCGGCACCGGCACCCCGGACGGCGTGATCGTGATCGGCACCGACACCGCATTCACGTAGCTCACGTCGTACCAGGGCGCGAGCCCGTCGGACCGGTCGAAGTTGAACTCGGCCAGGCTGGCCGGCTGCTCGCCGGTGACGCAGTGGCTCGCGTACCGTCCACAGTCGCCCACGAGGCAGTGGAACGTGGATCCGGAGACGCCCGAGCAGCGCTGGCGGGCGAAGAACGTGCCGCGCCAGTGGTAGGGCGAGTTGGTCTCGGGGATCGCCTTGGCCGCGGACTGGCCGTCCGTGAGCATCGGCAGCGAGACGAAGGCGGTGGATCCGTCGGCGTTGACCGTGCTGCCGATCCAGATGGTGGCGCCGGTGTGGTTGACGAAGGTGATGACGTGGGGCGGCGGGGCAGCGCTGGCGGGTCCGCCCACGGTGAGCAGGCTGGCGACCAGGACGGCGAGGGCGGCGAGGGGGCGCCAGGTCCGCATGGGCCGGTCCTTCCGTAGGGCGGAAGCCGATCAGGTCAGGATGCTGACCAGCACATTCCCGGACAAGAGGTCATCGGCGATACGCATGCCCGGCGCCCGGATCCCGCCGTAGCCCATCGCCCGCCGGATGACTGGCCCGCCAGATGACTGACGGGCCGTGGCCGCGCTCCCGAGGAAAGGAGCGCGGCCACCGTCCGCGTCAGCAGTGCGGGTTGATCACCCGGTCCGCCGCGTATTCGGTGAAGAGCTGGTGGAACGACTTGCCGGTGAGCTTGGTGAACAGTCCCTGCCAGTCCGGGTTAGCGGTGCTGGCGCCGACGTTCAGGCCGTGTACGAAGTCGTACTTCGCGCCGCTCTTGTCGTAGTGCTGGGTCACCCAGAGCAGGAACCGGGCGCTGATCCGGTAGCCGCCGTCCCAGCCCCGCTGCTCGGTGAAGTACTCCGCGTCGGTGTCGGCCAGGCTGACGATCTTCCACTGTGGATCTTCCTTGTGCGCCACGAAGCGGACGAAGTCCGGGATCCCCTCGGCGTACAGGGCGGGGACGCCGCTGTCGGGGTAGTGCATCTGGATCCCGTGGGCGGTCTCGTGCATCCACGATCCGAAGTCCTGCTTGTCCACGCCGCCGACGATGTCCTGGCGCGGGATCTCCAGCGTCCCGGTGCCGAACGTGGCGCTGGTGTCGTTGGTGACGATCACCTTGGTCACGCCGAGCCACGGGTCACCGGGGACCGAGAACCGCTGCCACGCGCCCGGCCACTCGTCGACCCACATCGCGGTGGCGGCGGCGAGGTGCACCGCGTCGAGGGGCTGGACACCGGGCGCGTACGTGATCACCGGATGCGGTGCCTGCGAGGTGTCCCGCTCGGGATAGGGGTAGCACGTCGCGGACGGCGGCGGTTCCGGAGCGGGCTTCGGCGACGCGGACGGGCTCGGCGGCGGCACGGGCGAGGCGGCCGGGGACGGCGACGCGGACGGAGTGGGCGTGCCGGGCCTGCTGGGCGACGGAACGGGATCCGGCGCGGCGGGCGTGCCGTAGACCTCGAACTCGTAGATCCGGGCCACGCCGGGGTTCGCCACCTGCTCGGCGCGCACGACGTTCAGGCGCACGTAGCGGGCCTGGGCGGTGGTGGCGTGCGTGGTCACGTTCGCCGTGTTCCCGCGGATCGACGCGACCGTCGTGAAGACCGTCCCGTCGGCGGAGACCTGCACGTCGAAGTCGCGGGTGTTGTAGGTGGCCTGCTCGCCACCGGATCCCGCGTGCCGGACCGTGATCGAGGTCAGCGCGGTCGGCGATCCGAGGTCGACGCGCAGGGTCTTCACCGCCGCGGCGGAGCACCACTTGTCGCGCAGGCCGGACGTGGTCCCGTTGACGGCCTTGCCGGCGCCCTCGTCGGACCGGCAGGCCGCCGATCCGGTGACGGGCCGGCCGAGCGCGAGGTTCGCCACCGCCTTCGGGTGCGGGGCCGCGGATCCGCGCTGGGCCGCGAGTGCGGCCGGGACGGATCCGGCGGCGGTCAGTGCCACGGCAGCTGCTGCGATCAGCACCGCACGGCGTCTGGCCGGGGCACGATGCCTGGGCTGTGGGGTCATCGGGAAACTGCTCCTCGCCGAGGGGGACGCCAGGTGGGGACTCCGGCGTCACGGTCAGTCCGGGTGTGGGGCACCCGGGCACCGCGAAGCCGCCGTCGGCAGGTGCGGGCTGCGACCGCGGCTCGGTGGTGCGCCGCCGACCATAAGGCGCGATCGGCGTGGCACGGCACAAACACAGACACAGTTAAGGACTTCGGCAGAAGGCCTTAAGACCGTCCCGCCACGCGGGACGGCACCCAGGCTCGCCGAAAAGCCTGTGCCCAATGCCGTTAACGGCTGTAATAGGACACATGCACAAATATGCGCTGCGGGCGGCGATCGCTTCCGGTCTGGTCTTAACCACGGCGGTGGTGGCGGTGGGCGCGCGCTCCGCGTTCTCGCACGACACCGAGGCGGGCGAGGGCACCCGCGCCGAACGGGCGCTCGACGCCGATGCGCCCGCGGGTGAGGAAGCCGAGGGTGAGGGCACCGAGGGCCCGGCCGGCGCCGACGACTGGTTCGCCCTGCAGCGCACCTACCCGTCGCGGTCCGTCGACATCGGGCAGAAGCTCTCGGCGGCCCGCGGTCAGGCCGCCACGCTGGCCCGCGCCTCCGGCCGCCTCGCACCGGCGGCCGCCTGGCAGCGACTCGGGCCGGCGAACATCGGGGGCCGGGTGACCGACCTGGTGGCGGATCCGGCGCACGCCGACACCGTCTACGCCGCGGCGGCGACCGGCGGGGTCTGGAAGAGCACGGACGCGGGCGCGACGTTCAGCCGGGCGTGGTCCGCGACGGATCCGGCGTCCGTCGGCGCGCTCGCGATGACCCCGAGCGGAGCGCTCTACGCGGGCACCGGCGAGGGCAATCCGGGCGGCGGCAGCGTGACGTTCCCGGGCAACGGCGTCTACCGCAGCACGGACGGCGGCATCACCTGGACACCGTCCGGGCTGACCGGCACCGACCGGATCGGCCGGATCGCGCCGGATCCCGCCAACTCCCAGCGGATCTTCGCCGCGGCGGCCGGCAGCCTGTTCGTCCCCGGCGGCGCGCGTGGCCTCTACCGGACCACCGACGGCGGCACCACCTGGCAGAAGGTGCTCGCGGGCGCGACCGCCACCACCGGCGCGATCGACGTGGCGGTAGACCCGAACAATCCGCAGCGGATCTACGCGGCCATGTGGGACCACTACCGGCAGCCCTCGGGACGGGTGTACGGCGGGACCGGATCCGGGCTGTACCGCAGCATCGACGGCGGCACGACCTGGACCCGGCTCGGCGGCGGGCTCCCGGCGGCCAGCGGCGACCTCGGCCGGATGGGTGTCGCGGTGGCCACGAGCGATCCGAACCGGCTCTACGCGATCGCGGCGAACACGTCCGGTGACTTCAGCGGCTTCTGGACCTCCACCAACGGCGGCGACAGCTGGGCCAAGCTCACCACCACGTCCGCGGTCTCCAGTTCGCAGTCGACGTTCGGCTGGTGGTTCGGGCGGATCTGGGTCGACCCCGCCGCGTCCCGGCACGTGTTCGTGGCGGGCGTGTCCCTGGTCGAGTCGGCCGACGCGGGGGCGACCTGGGCCAGCTCGTCGTCGGTCCATGCGGACCAGCACGCACTGGCGTGGGCGCCCGCCAGTCCCGGCCGGGTGTACCTCGGCGACGACGGCGGCGTCTACCGCTCGCAGTCCGGCGGATCCGTCACCGGGAGCTGGACGAAGGCGGCCAGCCTGCCGGTCAACCAGTTCTACTCGGTGGGAGTGTCCCGCCAGTCGCCCGACCGGGTGCTCGGCGGCGCCCAGGACAACGGCTCGCTGCGGTCCTGGGGCACGCCGTCGTGGAACTCCATCAACGGCGGTGACGGCACGACGACGCTGATCGATCCGTCGAACCAGAACAAGGTGTACGCGTGCTCGCAGTACGGCGCGTGCTCGCGGTCCAGCACCGGCGGATCCGCGATGTCCGGCTTCGGATCCACCACCTCGGACCGGCGGGGCTGGCTGACGCCCGTGGTGTTCGATCCGGGTAACCCGGCGATCATGTACTACGGCGGGAACCGGCTGAACCGCTCGGTGAACTCGGCGGCCTCCTGGTCGGCGATCAGCCCGGACCTCACCCACGGCGACGGCGGCACCGGCGGGTACCCGTTCGGCACGATCACGGCCGTCGCGGTGGCCAAGGCGAACCCCGCGGTGATCTACGCCGGCACCGACGACGGCCGGGTCTGGATCACGAGGAACACCGGCGGATCGTGGACCGAGATCACCGCGGGCCTGCCGACCCGGTGGATGACCAGCATCGCGGTGGACCCGGCGAACGCCGACGTGGCCTACGTGACGGTCTCCGGCTACCGCAGCGGCGACAACGGCGCGCACGTGTGGCGCACCGCGAACGGCGGCACGACCTGGCGCGACATCTCCGGAAACCTGCCGAACGCGCCCGTGAACCGGCTCGTGCTCGACCCGCGCACCCCGGCGGTCCTCTACGTCGCCTCGGACGTCGGGATCTTCAGCAGCCCGAACGGCGGAACGAGCTGGCAGGCGCTCGGATCCGGGCTCCCGGCGGTGCCCGTGGCGGACCTCGACGTGCTCGCGTCCGGGTCCAGCACCGTGCTCACGGCGGCCACGTTCGGCCTCGGCATGTACCGCCTCACGGCCCCGTAGCCACAGCACGGATCGCCGTCCAGCCACAAGGGTGGTCTAGACCTTGACACCCGGTGCGGCGGATCGCAGACTCGGCCTGCCCCATACCCCACTGAACCGGTTAATCTCCCGCCTCCTGCCGCCCCATGGCGGGACCCGCCGCACGGCCGGTCCGCCGATCCGGGAAGGACTTCCCATGGCATCGCGTCCCCACCGCACGCCTCTCACCCTCAGCCGGCGATCCATGCTGGCCGCCGCCGCGGGTACCGCCGGGCTCGGCCTGCTCGGCGTCCGCGCCTCGGTCGCCAGCGCCGCCGCGCCCGCGCTCGCCCCGCTCGCCACCGTCCCGCTGCTGCCCGCCGGAGCGCCGGTCCGCTCGCAGTTCACGCCCGACGAGCAGGTGTACGCCGGGTTCCTGGCGATCCTCGCGCCGATGGCCAACGCCATGGACGACTCCGACACCGCGTCCCGGGGCTTCCTCGGTGGCGGGTGGTGGCGCGATCCGAACAACGCGTCCAACGCCAGGGTTCAGGAGCACGTCGCCACGCTGAGCTGGTTCTACGCCAACAGCAAGCCGTGGAACCCGTACTACCTCAACAGCGCGCTGCTCAACCGGCTCGACGCCGCGATCGGGCACTACCTCGCGCTCCAGCAGTCCGACGGATCGTTCCCCGAGTACAGCTCCACCGAGCACTCGCTGTCGGCGACCTCGTTCGGGCTGGGCTACCTCGCCAAGACCCTGCGCAACCTCACCAGGGCCAACGCGCTGCCCGCCCGGCGCGACCAGATCAAGTCCGCGCTGACCCGCGGCATGGACTGGCTACTCAACCCCGGCCTCGGATCGTGGGGCAACGGCGCCCAGACCGCCTGGGCCAACCAGATCAGCGGCGGCCTCGCCGGATCCGCCACCGCGCTCTGGCTCAACGACGACGCGACCCGCCGGAACGCGCTGAACAACCGGCTGAGCTACTTCGCCTCGCACGGCCAGAGCAGCGCCGGCTTCTACTACGAGTTCGACGGCCAGGACGTCGGCTACAACTTCGAAGTCATGATGCCCGAGATGGCCGAGATCTACATCCGCACCCAGAACGGATCCATCCTCGGAATGGCGCAGCGCTGGGCCGACTGGTACGGCTACATCGCGCTCCACGAGCCCGACGGATCCGGCATGGTGAACTACACGGCCGCGTCCTCCCGCACGGAGATCCGCTACCACGACAACGTGATGCCCGAGCCGGACAAGGCGGGCTTCGGCGCGCAGCTCGCGAAGTCGGTCCCGAAGCTCGCCGCGTTCTACACCTCCAGCGAGGACAGGGCGGCGGCGCGCGCCGCGTGGGCCGCCGCGGGCGGTCCGGCCCCCGCGCTGGGGAAGGGCGCCCCGACCCAGCCGCGCGAGGCCGACCAGCGCTTCATGGGCGACTACTGGCCGAGCCAGGCCGCCAAGAACGCGGCCATCGCCTCGCTGCCGTACCTGTCCAGCACGGAGTGGGCCGAGGTCCGCCGCGACAATCTGGTCCCGGTCGCCAAGAAGCAGCAGTACCTGTTCGTCCGCCGGCCCAAGTACTACTTCGGGGCGTTCTACGGCACCCGTCCGACGGTCGTCAGCGGCGGCGTCAGCTCGGGGCCGGGCTTCCTGTGGCACCCCTCGGCGGGGATCGTCGTGCACGGCGGCCGCGGCGACGCCACCTACACCTGGTCGTCGATCGCCTCGGCCGGATCCGACGCGCTGACCAGCCTCGATGCCAGCTACCTGATCGGCACGGGGGCGTGGGGCGGCGAGCACCGCAGCCCCGGCACGGACTCGGTGGTGGTCCACCAGTCCCGATCCGACGGATCGGTGCCCACCACGCTCACCCTCAGCCGCGACGCGGTGATCCGGGCCGTGAGCGCGGGCGGGTCGGCGACCGAGCAGATCCCGCTGGTGCTGCTGCCCAGCGACACCGTCCGGTTCGCCAACGGCACCACGGTCCCCTACAACGGGAACAGCTCGGCCTCGACCAACGGGCTGACCATCAAGCGCGGGAGCACCACGATCACGATCACGTGGAGCGCGACGGCGTCGGCGAGCGTGACCACCACCGGAACGACGTTCTTCAAGGACGCGCGGCGCCGGCTGCACATGCTGCGGATCCCGCACGGCGGCACCCTCACGACCACCATCGCGTTCTCCTGAACAGCGTTCTCCTGAACAGCGCTTCCTGAGTTCCCCGAGTGTGGCCAGCGCGGTCACGGTCCCCTGCGGACCGTGACCGCGCTGGCGTTCGGCTCCTGCCGCGCCCTATGCGCCGGCGACGGCGACGACCCCGGTGAGGGTGCCGACGAACGCGCGGCCACGGGACAGGGCCGGCGAGGCGAAGTGGGGCGCCGTGCCGATCGTGAGCTTCTGCTTGACCGCGCCGGTGGCCTGGTCGAGCGCGTACAGCACGCCCCCGTCGTAGTCGACGGCCCAGACCGCGCCACCGCCGATCACCGGTGAACCGCGGGTGCCGGACGGTCCCTGCCAGCCCGGGGTGATCGTGCCGGTCGCGCCGATCGTGACCGCGCGGGTCCCGGTCGTGCAGGGGACGTAGACGGTGTTGCCGCTGACCGCCGAGGCGCCGAACGCCTTGCACACCGTCGCTTGCGCAACCTGGCCGCCGATGCCGCCGAACTGATCCGCACGCAGCGTGTAGGCGGTGCCGCGCTTGCCGTCGGTGTAGACGAACGAGCCGACCTGGATCGGCGTCATCGAGCCCAGGTCCAGGTCACGGGCGTTGTCGTCGACCCAGGTCGACGGCGAGAACCGGTCGAGCAGGGCCAGATCCGGGCCGAGGGCCAGCACCGAGTCGCTGCCGTCGTAGCCCGACGTCGACTCGCCGTTGCCCACCGCGTACAGCAGTTTCCCGCCCGAGACCGTGCCGCCGCCCGGCGCCCAGATGCCGGCCTCCCGGGTGGTCGGGACCGCGTAGCTCGCCTTCGCCCCGGCACCGGTCACCGGCAGGGAGACGACGGATCCGATGTAGTTCGCGCAGTCGCCCCACAGTCCGCCGTAGGCGATGTACACCCGTCCGCCGAGCAGGTTGAGGGCGGACCGCTGCTGGTGGGCGATCCGGTCACCCTTCGGCGGATCCGCGTTGCGGCGCTCCCGCACCGCCCCGGTCGCCGCGTCGAAGCTGACCAGCACGTGCTCGCCGCCGGTCACCTCCGCGAGGGCGAACAGGAGCCCGGTGTCCGCGTCGTAGACCATCGTGCTGGTGATGCCGAGCGGATCGATGTTCCCGCAGGGCAGGGCCGACTTCGGCACGGGCGTCCCCACGTGCGAGGACCACGCCACGGCGCCCGTGGTGGCGTCCAGGGCGTACACCGTGTCCTTCTCGGTCGCCGCGAACACCCGGTTGCCGACCACGAGGGGCTGCCCGTAGACGGCCCCGTCGAGAGCTGCGGACCAGGCCTTGGACAGTGTTCCGAGTGGCGCGAGGCCGGGCGCGACCCCGGATCCGCTGTTGTCGTGGTGGTAGGTGGTCCAGTCGGCCGGGTCCACCGCGGCGGCGCTCGGCTGGTGTGGGGTGGCTGGGGCGGGGCCTGCCTGGGCAGCGGATCCGCCCAGTGCTGCGGCCAGGACTACGCTCGCCAGTCCGGCGAACGCGACTGCTAACGGTCTTGTCATGGATCGCTCCGATCCCATCGAGGACGGTGTGCGGTCGGATCCCCACCGTAATCCCCGGGCGTTTTGTCAGCATCTCGGCACGAGCCCCGACCGTGCCCGCCGCCTCGCCCACGCCTCGATGGCCGCCTCGCGCGCCGCCTCGCGCGCCGCCTCGATGGACGGGACTGTTCGGGTATTTGTCATCAAACCAGACACGAATGCCCGCAATAGCCCCGACAGTTGGGCGCGCGGCCGCGCCCGATTGCCGGGCGGCCGGCGCCGGGCCGACGGCCGGTAGGTGATGCTGGGGAGATGGACCTCTCGGCGGTGCGGCGGCTCGGCGGGGCCGTGCGTGCGCTGAGCCCGCGACGGCGTGCGCTGCTATACGGGGCGCTGCTGGCCGTGGCCGTCCTCGTCGTCGCGCTGGTCTTCCGGCCGGTCGTGCGCCAGTTCGCCGCCGCGCGCCCGATCCCCCCGCAGGACCGGCCCGGACCCGTCCTGCTCGTCCCCGGCTACGGCGGCAGCACCGACTCCCTCACCAGCCTCGCCCGGCGGATCCGCGCGACCGGCCGGACCGCGACCGTGGTGCGGCTGCCGGGTGACGGCACCGGTGACCTCGGCGCCCAGGCCGCCACCCTGGACCGGGCGGTGAGCGCGGCGCTGGCCGGCGGCAGCCCGTCGGTCGACGTGATCGGGTACTCCGCGGGCGGGATCGTCGCCCGGCTCTGGGCCCAGCGGGACGACGGCGCCCACCGAGCCCGCCGGATCATCACCCTCGGCTCGCCGCACCACGGCACCACGGTCGCCGCCGCGGTGGCCGCCACCGCCCCGGCCGCGTGCCCGGTCGCGTGCCGCCAGCTCGTGCCCGCCAGTCCGCTGCTGTCGGGCCTGCCGAGCCCGGTCACCACCCCGCCGGCCTGGCTGGCGCTGTGGACCGCGCAGGACGAGACCGTAACTCCGCCGGAGTCCGCGCGGCTGGAGGGGGCGATCAGTGTCGAGGTGCAGTCGGTGTGCCCGTCCGCGCGGGTCAGCCACTCGGGGCTCCCGACGAGCCCGGTGGTGACGAGGATCGTCCTCGGCGCGCTTGGGCCGTCGCCGCTCCGCGCGCCGCGGTCCGGGTGCTAGGGGATGGCCGGGAACCTGGTGCGGGACCTGCAGGAGCGAGCCGCCCGCGCGTTGCCCGCCGATCACGTCGAGCGCTCCGGCGGGTGGTGGCTGCGGCACGCGCCCGGCTGCTCCTGGTGGGCCGGATCGGTGCTCCCCCACGGCGAGTCCGATGTGGCGCACGGGGTGGCCGCCGCGGAGAAGTTCCACGCTGCGCGGGGTACGCCGGCCCGCTTCCAGATCACTCCCGGCGCGTGCCCGGGAGACCTCGACGCGTATCTGGCCGGGCGGGGCTACCGCCGCGAGTCCCCGATGTCGTTGCGGGTTGCCCCGACGGCAGGCATCTCTGATCGGGTGGCCGGGCGGGTCGTGCTGACCGGCCGTCCGGAGCGGGCCTGGTTCGGGGCTTGGCATTCCCTGCTCGGTGACGGCAGCGAGCCCGCCGCCGAGTGGGACCTGCTCGCCCGGGTGGAGCTGCCGTCGGCCTATGCCCGCGCGATGGCCGGGGACCAGGTCGTAGCGGTCGGCCGCGCGGTCGCCGACTCTGGCTGGGCGGGGCTGTTCGGGATGGCCACGATCCCCCGCGCACGCGGGACCGGCGCGGCCCGCACGGTGCTCGCGGCGCTCGCCACGTGGGCCCACACCCAGGGCGCTGACCAGCTCTATCTGCAGGTCGAGCGCGACAACGCCCCCGCGGTCCGGCTCTACGAGCGGGCGGGGTTCACCGAACTCGCCGCGTACCACTACCGGGTCAGCTCGTGATGTCCTTGGTCGCGAAGTTCGCCCAGGCCAGCGCGAGGAACACCGCCGTGTAGACCGCCTGGATCGCGAGCCCGCGGTCGATGTCGCGCCACAGGATCGGATCGCGGAAGAAGTCGAGCCAGGCGAACCAGTACCGGGTCGGCAGGTACGTGCGGACCGCCCCGGCCGCGTCGAGCGTCACGAGCACCTCGCTGGCGACCAGCGCGGCGAGCGCTCCGAGTGCGGCGCCGAGCGAGGAGTCGGTGAGGGTCGAGAGGAACAGGCCGATCGCGCCGACCGCGAGCATCGAGACGGCGACGTAGCCGACCGCCGCGCAGATCCGCAGGACGAGCTGGGTGGTTGTCAGCGGCGAGCCGGACACGGACACGGCCGCCGCCGCGCCGGGCTGGGCCGGGAACAACGCGCGCCCGAGGATGTAGGAGCTGACCGCGACCGCCACCACGGCGGCCACCATGAACACCAGGAGCGCGACCAGCTTCGCGAGCAGCAGCCGGGTCCGCCCGACCGGGCGCATGAGCAGGTAGCGCAGCATGCCGCTGCTGGCCTCGCCCGCGATCGAGTCGCCGGCCATCACGGCGACGGCGACGGGCAGGAACAGCGGCAGGACCAGGGCAAGGGCGGCGGCCGGCAGCAGGGATCCGTTGGCGAGCACCGCCGACAGGAACGCGGGCTCCTTCCCCGGTGCCGGGCCGATCTTGGTCACGGCGAGGAAAATCGCGACCATCGCCGGCAGCGCGCACAGCAGGACGATGCTGACCCACGTGCGCGGGCGCCGGACCAGCTTCACCAGCTCGACGGCGATCACGGGTCCTCCACCACGGCCGGAGCGGCGGGCTCGGCGGGAACAGCGGGCTCGGCGGGAACAGCGGGAACAGCGGCCGGCTCGGCCGGCTCGGGGGGAACAGCGGCGGGAGAGGCGGCGGGTGCGGTCGGCGCGCTGTCCACCCGGTCGGATCCCGCCGACGTCACCGCGAGCACCGTCTCCTCCAGCGAGCGCCGCTCGGGACCGATCTCCGTCACCCGCAGCCCCTCGCCGACGAGCAGGGCGTTCAGCTCGGCCGGATCCGGATGCCGGACCAGCAGCCGCCCGTCCACGGACGACTCGACCCGCCCATCGAGCAGCGCGACCGCACGCGCGGCGTCGGGCGTGTGCACGATGACCCGCCCAGTCGCCGCCTGGAGCACGGCGAGTTCCTCCTGGATCACGAGCCTGCCCTGCTCCATCACCCCGACGCGGGTGCACAGCTGCTCGACCTCGGCCAGCAGGTGGCTGGACAGGAACACGGTCGTGCCGGACTCGTTCAGCTCGCGCAGGATGTCCCGGATCTCGCGGATCCCCTGCGGGTCCAGCCCGTTCGTCGGCTCGTCGAGTACGAGCAGGCGGGGGGCTCGCAGCAGGGCGGCCGCGAGTCCGAGGCGCTGGCGCATGCCGAGGGAGTAGGCCTTGACCGGGCGCTCGTCGATCCGGGCCAGGCCGACGCGTTCGAGTGCGGTGGCGATCCGGGCCGGGCGGGTGCGGCGGGCGCCGCCGGGCCCGGCCGCGTCGAGGAGCGAGAGGTTCGCCCGCGCCGACAGGTGGCCGTACGACGACGGTCCCTCGACCAGGGCGCCGACCTGCGGCAGCACGGTCCGCAGGCGGGCGGGGACGGGCTGGCCGAGCACGGTGATCTCGCCGCTCGTCGCGTACACCAGGCCGAGGATCAGCCGCAGCAGGGTGGTCTTGCCGGCGCCGTTCGGGCCGATCAGCCCGTACCGGTCGCCCTCGCGCACGGCGAGTTCCACCCCGTCGACGGCGAGGACCCTCCCGTACCGCTTGGTCAGTGCCGTGGTGACGATCATCGGCCGCTCGCCAGCAGGTCGGTGCCCACCTGGCGCAGGCGCTCCGGGCTCACGAAGCCGGCCGCGAGGTAGGTGCGCCGGCTCGTGCGGTCGCCGTCGGTGCGGACGATCAGCGCGGACAGCACCGACGCGCCGAGCTGCACGGCCTGGCCGTTCCCCAGGTCCAGCGGGGCGGCGCCGGCGCTCTGGGCGGCGCGCAGGAACTGGGACCCGATCCGGCCGCGGACGGCGAGCACCACGAACCGGGACCAGCCGTCCCCGTAGACGCCGATCCCCGGTGACGGGGTCGCGGTCAGGCGGCGGCCCGCGAGCGTGCTGGGCAGGGTGACGGGCGCGACCCGGTCCAGGGCGAGGCCCACGGCGAGTTGGGTGTCGACCGTGCGGCCCGGTCCGGCGGGGGTGAGCACCTTCGGATCCGGGCGCTGCTGGCGCAGGTCCAGGAAGCGCGTGGTGAACACCGGATCGCCACTCCCCCGCCCGGCGATCTCCACCTCGACGGGGAGGCCCGTCGACGGGTCCGCCCACACGTCCACGTGGCCCAGGGTGGTGTCAGGATCCGCCGAGGTCACCCGAAGTCCCGCCGCGGCCACCCCGGCGACCCGCCGGGATCCGATGGCCTGGACCCGGTCCTTTGGGGTCGCACCGCGCAGCAGCCGCCGGGCGAGGTCCGGCGGGACGGCGTCGGGTGCCCACGGCGGCCGGACCGACACGTCCCCGACGACGTGCAGGGTCTGGTTGCGCTCGAAGTCCCACAGGTACACCCCGTGCGGGGTCTGGTAGGTGTCCCGCTCACCGGTGAGGTCGACCAGCGCGACCCGCCACGAGGTGGGCGAGGCGTACCAGGCGCGGATCCGGGTCGCGCCGCCGAGCAGCCCCACGACATCGCGGAGCTCCGGCAGATCCGGCAGGCCCAGCAGTCCCTGGCTCTCGGCGTACCCGGTGTACGGACGGCTCGCCGAGGCGAGGATCTGCGCCCGGAGCCGCGCCGGATCCGCCCGGGCGCCGGGCGCCGGCCGGGCCGCGAGCAGCGCCGGGGCCAGGCACAACACGACGGCGCCGCCGATCGCGAGGGACCAGCGGCGGCGCGCACTCCGGCGAACCACGCTCACGTGCCCACGGTAGGCCGCGGATCGCGTTCCGACGACCGGCGCGGGAACCGCAGGTCAGCGCACCGTGCCGAGGGTGGACACGATTGCCCGCTTGGTGCTGCTCGACCGGACGACGAGCAGGTAGCGGTCCCCCTTGCGCAGCACGGCGGACTTGGCCGCCAGCGACACTGCCTTCGCGCGCACGACCGCGCTGGCGATAACGGTCGTGCGGGCCGCCGAGTAACGCGGTGCGCTCGCCTTTCCCAGGTCGAACACGCTGGCCAGGCACGGTGCCTTGGCGGTGCACGCCGCCACGGTGGCAGTGACGGTCGCCGTCGCGCCCTTGACCGTGGCCTGGGTGGCGGCCAACGTCAGCTTTCCCTTCACCCGGTACTTCGGCACGCTGAACGTGACCCCGGTGACCGTGATCAGCAGCCCCTCCGAGCCTTGGCCGGCGGCGGTCCACGCCTGGTAGGTGGGCGCGTTGTTCGTGCCGGGATCCCCTGTCCGGGTCACCGCGAACGCACCGGCGGCATCACCGGGGAGCAGACCATAGACGTTCTGGAGGGCGCCCGCGGGCAGGAACGCCTCGACCGTCCCGAGCTGCGGGGTGCCGTCCGAGCGGGTGTGGGTGGAGCCGGCCTGCAGGTCCAGCGCGAGCTGACCCGCCGGGGCGCCCTGCTGCGGCGAGAGGTATCCCGCGATGGCGTTCTGCGTCGCGAACACCGCGCCGGTCAGGGCCGGGTCGAGGGTGTTGTCGAGGCTGAACAGCATCGAGGCGGACAGGACTTCGGCGTCGGCCCTGGCGATGTTGCAGTTGAAGATCGGGGTGGCGGTGCAGCCCGCCCCGCTGGGGAAGGTGCTCAGGTAGGGCGCGGTGGCGGGGTGGAACTTGATCCGGACCGTGGCATCCTGCTGGCCGAGGTTGGTGGTCTTCCAGTACAGGACGTCGCCGTTGACCCAGGTCCAGCGCAGGCTGCGGCCGAGGGTGTTCAGGGCGACCGTCATGTCGATCACCGACTCGGCGGTGACCGGCGGGGACACGGTCTCGCTGGGGTCCGCGAAGTCGGATCCGCTCGCGTCGCCATCGCGGTACACGACGTTCAGGGCGACGCGGTTCGGTGTCGAATAGCACATGCCGGGCGAGGGAGTCTGTCCGTGCCGGCACAGGTTGACAGGGGAGACCACCGCGGTCACCCTGCCGGGCTCGACGGCAGGCGTGGGCTCCGGCCCGGTCGCGCCGGAGATCACGTGCGTCTCGGCCGAGCCGTTGATCACGCTGAGGCTGGTGACGTAGGGCCGGTTCTGCACACCGCCCGCCATGTCGCCCCACCCGGCGTTGCCGGAGCTGTTCTGCGGGTCGGCCGAGGACAGATCCACCCAGTCCTGGGACGGCATGCCGGCTGACACTCGCGGTGCCGGTCCGGGATCGGCTTGTGCGGGCCCAGGACCTCCGCCGCTCAGCGCGAGGACGAGCAACACAGGCCCGCCCAGCAGCGCGATCCTGCGTCGCGACCTGATCATGAGGAGCCCTCTCGTCCAGCGGATCACCTTGGGCGCAGGCGTCTGCCACCCGGCTTCCCTTCGGGCCGGCGCCGCCGCACCTGAGCTGTTAGCCAGGCCGCAACCGGAGATCGGCATCGCCACATGGGCAACTCTGGCCTCGTCGTTTATCGTTGGCTCCCCCCGCCGCCGATCGAAAGACCAGCTCATGAGCGTAATGAAGTCCTTATGGGCGTCGATCCAGGGCGATCCGAAGTTCATGCGGCGCGTGAACGGGTGGTTCACGCTGTTCTGGCTGGCGATGATCCCGGTGTCCTACGTCATGGGCTGGCTCAACAGCGTCGTGTACGTCTCCGCGCTGTCGCTCTGGGCGCTCGTCTCGGGGCACTGGTCGGCGTGGCAGGCCGCCCGGGTCGAGGTGGCCCAGCAGGCGGAGGCGAAGAAGCACGCCAAGGAGGACCTTGCGGGTGACGTCGTCGGGGCGCTGATCGAGAAGACCGACATCAGCGCGACCTGACGGCGACGGGCGTCTACCTTGGCGTTCATGCCTCGCACCCGGCTTTACCGCAACGGCGTCCTCGAAGCCGAAGGGTTCCCGATCGCCGACACGTCGGACTACGTCGCCGATCCGTCGGCGACGGTCTGGTTCGACCTGTGCAAACCCACCGAGGCGGACCTGGCCTCGATCAGCGAGGAACTGGGCCTGCACGCCCTCGCGGTCGAGGACGCCCTGCACGAGCACGAGCGGCCGAAGCTGGATCGCTACGACTCGCACCTGTTCATGACGGCGTACGGGGTCCGGCTGGAGACGGCGTCCGGCCGGCTGGAGACGTGCGAGGTCGCGGCGTTCATCACCGCGAACGCGCTCGTGACGGTCCGCAGGGACGACCGGTTCCCGATCGACGAGGTGATCAAGCGCTGGGACGAATCGCCGGACCTCGCCAAGCACGGCGTCTCGTTCCTGCTGCACGGGGTGGTGGACTACGTCGTCGACAGCCACTTCGAGGCGGTCCAGTCGCTGGACGGGCAGATCGAGGCGCTGCAGGACACCCTCTTCGAGGACGAGCCGAGCGACCGGGAGATGCAGCGCCGCACCTTCGAGCTGCGCAAGTCCCTCGTGCTGCTGCGCCGGGTCGTGCTGCCCATGCGCGAGGTCGTCAACTCGCTGCTGCGGCGCGACCTGCACGTGCTCGACCGGGAGATGCAGCCCTACTTCCAGGACGTCTACGACCATGTGCTGCGGGCCACCGAGTGGACGGAGTCGCTGCGCGATCTGGTCACGACGATCCTCGAAACGCATCTGACCGTGCGGGGCAACCGGCTCAACGTGATCATGAAGCAGGTCACCAGCTGGGCGGCCATCATCGCCGTGCCCACCGCCGTGACCGGGTTCTACGGCCAGAACGTGCCCTACCCGGGGTTCGGGCAGGCCAGCGGCTTCTACACCTCCACGGCGGTCACGGTGATCCTGTCCGGGATCCTGTACGTGGTCTTCAAGCGCCGGGGCTGGCTGTAACTAGCTCACCACAGGCTGACTCACCACAGGCTGCGCGCCAGCCGGGTGAACTGGCGGGGCGTCATGTTCGGCAGGTACGCGCGGGCCACCGCGTTGCCGATCGACGGCAGCGCCGCGGAGTCGGCGTAGGCCAGGTACATCGGGTGGTGGACCGGCCGGAACTTGGCCTTGAACGCCAGCAGCGACCGGAACCCGTAGACCGGTTCGAGCAGCCGGGCGGCGAGGTCGAGAGCCCGCTGCACCCCGGCCGCGGACTCCCCCTGGTCCACCCGGGCCAGCGGGGCTCCGGACAGGCTGAGGAACTCGTTGCCGTCGGCCTGGCAGCGCAGCGCGGCGGAGGCGATGAGGAACTCCATGGATCCGCGGAATCCGTCCGCCCTCCGCCGCATGAAGTCCAGGGTCCAGCCCACGATCTCGCCGTCGCGGCAGACCGGGAGCCAGCTCGTGACCCCGTGGACCGTGCGGTCGGGATCCACCGCGATCAGCAGCCGGACGCCGTCGTCGGCGAGCTCGTCGATCCCGCCGAGGGTGAACCCGAGTTCGGGCAGCCCCTTCTCGGCGACCCAGGCCTCGGAGATGACCCGGATCTGGTCGGTGATGCTGCGCGGCGCGGTCCGGTACCGGCACTCCTCGGCCGTGATCCCGAGCTTGACCGCGTGGTTCATCGTGGTGCGCACGTCCTGCCAGGCCTTGCCGGTGAACCGCAGGCCGTCCAGCGGGAGCACCGTCTCCTCGGCGACCTGCACGTCCTGCCAGCCCAGCGCCCTCGTCACAGCCACCGTGCTCTCGCCGACGCTGTACAGGCACGGCGTCCAGCCCGCCTGGTGGCACAGCGCGAGGAAGCCGCTGACCGCGGCGGCACGGCGGTCCGGATCGCCGATCGGCCCGCCCGTCGTGAGCGCCACCCCGGCGACGACCCGGTAGGCGATGGCGGCCCGGGAGTCCTCGGTGAAGTAGTAGGAGTGGCCCGGCCAGGTGACCATGTACGACAGGTTGTCGCCGCCGTGCTCGGCGAGCAGCGCCCGGATCCGCGTCGCCGCGGCCGCCTGGGCCGGCCGTTGCGGGCGGATGAACGTGAGTAGCCCGGCGACGCCGACGACGGTCCAGAACAGCACGCCGGTCCACTCGTAGAGCAGCACCGCGGGCAGCCGGTTGGGCAGGAACGGCGGCTCGATGTCGCCCAGGTACCACGGGGGGACGAACCGGGCGGGCAGGTCGGCCAGCACCGCGCCGAGGTTGAGCGGCCGGTCGTAGGCGTCCGCGACGGCGAGGCTGCCGCCGAGGTAGAGCGCGCACACGCCGATCAGTGTCCCGGCGGACAGCAGGGCCCAGCGGCGATACGCCCCGGCGGGCGCGCGCACGGCGAATCCGCGGCGGCACGCGACGAGCACGCCGGCGACCAGCAGCGGCTGGACGGAGGGCAGGCTCAGGACGATCCAGCCGTGCAGGTGCGGCGGCGGGCCGAACATTCCCTCCGAGCCGGGCCGGTTCAGCAGCGCGGCGAGCGCGAACAGGACGCCGAGCCCGGCGAGCAGGACCTGAAGGGTGACCGCGGCGATCAGCGCGGCGCGGCGGCCCCGGCGCAGCCCCTCGGCCGCGACCAGCAGCAGCAGGGCCGGCATCACCGACAGGATCGCCGGGCCGGCCCCGCTCAGCCGGAGCCGCACGTGCAGGTCCGCGCACATCTCGGCCGCGTGCCGGGCGGCGCAGAGCTCGTGGACGGTCAGCGCGTCCGGCGGCGGGGTCGCGAGCAGGTACCGCAGGACGGAGAACGGCCCGGCGCCGCTCCCCGGCACGAGGAGCGGGCCGAGCGCGGACGCGGCGACCACCAGCGCGAGCAGGATCCGGATCTCGGGCCGGGTCGGGCCGGCCCTGGCCCGCGGCCGGTAGAGGGACAGCGTGCCCACGGCGAGGCCGGTGAGCCCCGCGGCCAGCCGGAATAAGTCGGCGAGCGTGCCCGAGTACAGCGCGAGCGCCGCCAGTGCGACGAGCAGTGTGAGCCGGATCCGCCGCCGCCACAGCGTCGGAGCCGTGGCACTGATCGCGAGCGCGACCCCGAGCACCGCCCCCGCCGGATCGACCGTGATCGTGCGGGTCAGGTGGTGCGCCCAGGCGCCGCCGGTCAGCGCGATGAGCTGGACCATCGCCAGCGCCACGACCGCGCCCCCGGCCTGGGTGAGCAGCAGAATCCCCGCGGTGCGCAGGCTGCCGATCCGGCCTTCGGCCCTCGGGATCACGAGCACCACGAGCACGGCACTCGCGAGGTAACCCGCGATCCCCCGGCACCACAGGCCGGCCGTGACGAGGACCCACCACTGGCCGTCCCGGATCGGTCCCAGCCCCAGCCCGATCCGCTCCGCGAGCGCGCGGGACGGCCCGTGGACCAGCGCGCCGGTGGCGAGTGCGGCGATCGTCAGCGCGAGCAGCAGGATCAGGGTGACCGGCGCCCGGCGGGCGATCCGGATCGCCTGCGTGGCGGCGCCGCGCACGGATGCGGGAACGAGCGATCGCACCATGCTCGGCGCACGCGCGCTCTGCACGCCGGCTTTGGCCACCTGCTGAGGCGCAGTGACCGTCTGGTGCGGCGCAGCGGCCGTCTCGTGTGGTGCGGTGGCCGTCTCGTGTGGTGCGGTGGCCGTCTGTTGCGGCGCTGTGTCGGGCTGGGGCACTGAAGTGGGCATGGCGAAAGTTCCTCCCGGCCCGCTCATCGTATCGGCGGCCCCCGTCCGCGGCCCGGCGGCGGCACGCACTGTTACCGCGTTGCGATGGATCCCGTGCCGGGGCGCCGTCAGCGCAGGATCCCGGTGTGGCCGAGGGAGTACCGGCCGGGCTGGGGCCACACGCACAGGCCGTGCGGTCCGCGGCCGGTGGGGATCCGCGCGATGAGGTGGCCGGTCCGGGCGTCGATCGCGTAGACCTCGCCGTGGTAGCGGCCGGACAGCCACAGCACCGTGCCGGCCGCGTTCAGCCCGCCCATGTCCGGGCTCGCCTTGCCCGGAATACGCCAGGTGGTGAGGATCTGCCCGGTGTCGGGGACCAGCACGGTGATCGTGCCCTCGCCACGGTTGGTGACGAACATCCGCGTGGACGTGCGGTCGACGTAGAGCCCGTGGGCGCCCTTGCCGGTCCGGATGAACCGCAGCACCCGGGTCGCGGCTCCGTCGACGACATATACGCCACCGGCCATCATGTCGGCCACGTAGAAGTACCGGCCGTCCGGCGAGAGCTTGACGTCCTGGGGCATCCCGCCGGCGACCTGGGTGAGCGCGATCGTCCGCCGCACGCGCTCGGCGGCGACATCGAAGACCAGGAGCCGGTTGGCGAACTCGCAGCTCACCAGCGCGGTCCGGCCGTCGGCGGTGAAGTCCATGTGGTCGATTCCGCCGCAGGACGGGGTGTCGACCCGGCGCCGGAGTACCCAGGTGTGCGGATCGTAGAACAGCAGCGCGTCATGCCCTGCGCCGCGGCCCTTGGCCTCGGCGACGTCGATGGCCCAGCGGCCGTCCGGGGTGAAGTACAGGTTGTACGGATCGGTGACGGGGATCCGCCGGCCCGGCCTGCCCGTGCGCGGGTCGATCGGGAGAAGCGTGTTCGAGCCGTCCGCCGCCGCGTACAGCGTCCGCAGGTCGTAGGACGGGACGACGTGCTGCACCTCGATCCCGGCGGGGAACTTGGCGATCACCCGGTAGGTCCGCTGGTCGATGACCCACACGTCGTTGCTCATGGTGTGCGGCACGTAGACCAGCGCGCGGGCGCCGGCGGTGGCGGGACTGAGCAGGCCGGGCCGGTCCGCCGCGTACACGTCGTGCGGGTCCAGGAGTGCGGGCAT
>JAOPVE010000273.1 GCA_025963185.1 Actinomycetes bacterium | reverse complement strand
AATGGAGGGTGCCACGGCCACCGGTAATGGGGCCGCCTCCGCCATGCGATTGCGGTCAGCGCTCGGCGTGGTACCGCTCGACGATCTCCTGCGGGATACGGCCACGCTCGCTGACGTTCAGGCCCTTCTTCTTGGCCCACTCACGGATCGCCTGGTTCTGCTCACGATCCACAGTGGCGCTGCCGCCACTCCGGCCACGGCCGCCACTCCGGGCCGAGACGCGACCGACCTTGCGCGCCGCACCCAGGAACGGGGTCACGGCGTCACGAAGCTTCTGTGCGTTCTTTCCAGAAAGGTCAATCTCGTAAGACGCTCCGTCAATGGCGAACGAGACTGTCTCGTCTGCGGCGCCGCCGTCGAGATCGTCGACGAGGGTCACTTCAACCTTCTGAGCCACGGTGATAACTCCTGTCATGCTGCGATGTCGTCGGGCCGAATCGTATGCGCTTGTGTTCTGCGAAAGCAATTTAACCGCGTTCTCGTACTCAATGTGTGACAACGACTTCTTCGCGAGCGCAGTTCCGGCCGTTGCACGGTACTCACCGTTCAATCCCGCGATCCGCCGTTGCCGCATCGCCGGCCCGCACGCCATTGCGGTCCTAAGAACGCCGATTTTCGCTGGTCTACGGCCACTGGTTTGGTGGCGCGCCGCCACGGGGATCCGGCCGCGTATTCACGCGAATGCGGAGCTACTGACACACGCCGAGCGGGTTTGCTACTCGTGCGCGCCGAGTCCGGCGGCCTTGAGAATCCGGCGGCGCGCCTTCACGGGGAGCCGGTCGACGAACACCGTTCCGTCGAGGTGGTCGACCTCGTGCTGAAGGCACCGGCCGAGCATTCCGCCCGCGGTGACCGTGACCGGCTGACCTGCCTTGTCGACGCCCGTGACCGTCGCTGTCGCCGGGCGTCCCAGCTCCGCGAACTCGCCGGGGACCGATAGGCAGCCCTCGTCGTCCAGGTCGAGTTCGCGGGCGAGTCCGGCAGGTTCGAGGACGGGGTTCACGACGTGGCCGATCCGGTGCTCGTCCGTCTCGTCCGCGCAGTCGTAGACGAACACGCGCGCGTCGACGCCGATCTGGTTCGCGGCGAGTCCGACCCCGTTGGCCGCGTACATGCTCGCGAACATGTCGTCGATCAGCGCGCTGAGCTCGTCACCGAACTCGGTCACCGTGGCGCACGGCGCGTGCAGCACGGGCTCGCCGTACAGAGTGATCGGGCGGGCGGTTCCAGGCACGTTCAGGCCTTCCGGTTGCGTTGAGCTTGCAACAACATTCTGACAGCGCCGAACCGCGTGCCGTACGACCGGCTAGGACCGGCGTACGGCACACACTTCGCCGAACGGACGAATGGGGAGCGCGCGCGAGGGGCGGTCGCGCGGGTGGGGTGGTCCGTAGGCTCGGGGGATGATCATCAGGACCGCGGACCCCGCCGACTGGCCCCGGATCTGGCCCTTCTTCACCCGGATCGTCACCGACGGCCAGACCTACGCCTACCCCGAGGACCTCACCCCCGACGAGGCCGAAGCACTGTGGATGGAGCAGCCCCCCGGCCGGACCGTCGTCGCCGAGCGGGACGACGAGATCCTCGGATCGGCGAAGATGGGGCCCAACCGGCCCGGACGCGGATCCCATGTGGCCACGGCGAGCTTCATGGTCGATCCGGAGCGGCGTGGCAACGGCGTGGGCCGGGCGCTCGGCGTGCACGCGATCGAGTGGGCACGCGCGGCGGGCTACCGGGGCGTGCAGTTCAACGCGGTCGTCGAGACGAACACGGCGGCCGTGGCGCTGTGGCGCTCACTCGGCTTCGGGATCGTCGGGACGGTGCCCGAGGCCTTCGACCACCCCGAGCACGGCTTCGTCGGCCTGCACGTCATGTACCTGAAGCTCTGACCG
The DNA here is from genome assembly GCA_025963185.1 of Actinomycetes bacterium. Classification (GTDB taxonomy): domain Bacteria; phylum Actinomycetota; class Actinomycetes; order Mycobacteriales; family Cryptosporangiaceae; genus RYN-140. The sequence goes on along the minus strand of JAOPVE010000273.1, from coordinate 15,434 downwards.
CGTGCCCGCGCCCGTGTCCAGCCGCGAACCGGTAGCGGGCGGTTGACGGATCGGGCACCATCATCGCCATGACTCACGGAAAGGGCGCCCAAGCCCTCCTCGCATGACCCGGCCCGGATCGCCGGAGGCCCACGAGCCCGGCGACCAGCCCTTCGACCACCTGCCCTACCCGGCCCGGATGCGGGCCTGGGCGCAGCACGCCCGCGGCCTGGCCGAACCGGACTACCGCCTCCTGCACGCCCGCCTCGCCGATCGCCACCTCGCCCTGCACCTCGCCGTCGCGCGCCGTGACGGGCCGGCCGTCGAGCGCGCGCTCGCCGATCCGGCGTTGCGGCGGCGGGCCGAGGTGCGGGAGCGGTTCGGGGATCCGGAGGCCCGAGCGGCTGCTGGGTCACGCCGACCCGGACGTGCGGGAGGCGGCCAGAGCGCGGTTTCCGGATCCGGATTGACCGCAGCCCCACCCCGGTGATGGGATCGCCGGAGCGTCGCGGTGCACCCGGCTCGAAGGCCGCCGAGGGCATGGAGGCGCCGGACCATGGGACTTCCGTGGCACCACACACTCCCCCGCACGGACGCCACAGCGCGCTCGCCCGCCAGCTTCTCGACATGCACCAGCACCTGCGCGACGAGCTCGCCGGACTGCGCTCAGGCACCCGGCCAGCGGCGGACCTGCGCGCCCACTGCCTCGCGTTCTGCGCCGCGGTCCACGGCCACCACACGGGCGAGGACGCGAGCGTCTTCCCCTGGCTCGCGCGCGCCCACCCCGAATTGCGTCCGGTGCTCGACGTGCTCCAGCGCGACCACGAGCAGGTCGCCGAGATGCTGGTCCGGCTGCGCGACCTCGCCACCGCACCGGACTCGCCGGTCCTGCGATCCGAACTGGACGGAATCGCCGCGCTGCTGGAATCCCACTTCCTCTACGAGGAGCGCACGCTGCTGTCGGCGCTCGGCTCACTGTGAAGCGGCTCGCGGGTCAGTCCCGGGCGCGGAGTTCGGCCACGCCCTCGCCGGTGAGGTCCTCCAGCGCGGTCTTGCGGCCGGTCATGGCGAGCACCAGCGCGATCGCCGGTCCAGCGACCTCGGGACCTGTGCCGTGCGACCAGTCCGCGTCGGTCGCGCGCAGGCGAAGGCCCTCGATCCGGCGCTTGGACCCGATGAGCAGGTTGCTCGTCTTGTAGAAGTCGGCGACCGCGATCACGTGGTGCACCGGGTGGTCGCGGTATCCGCCGAGGGCGCGGAACACGTCCTCGCCGTGCACGATCGTCTCGCCGAGCCAGGTCGCGGTCGGCCCGGGCGGGGCGGCGCGGGATCCGGCGCAGGCGAACAGGTCCCCGGCGAGTTCACGGTCCGTGCGGCCGGCGGCGGTCTCGCGGATCCGCTTCTCGACGAAGGTCCCGAAGCTGAACCCGCTGGTCACCAGCCCGGCGACGAACTTGGGCGGGGTCGTGCGCGCCGTCGCGACGATGTGCGCGACCACGTCGCGGACGGTCCAGCCGGCGGCGAGCGACGGCCGGTTCCAGTCGTCGGGCGGCAGGTCGCTGAGCGCTCCTGCCAGCGACTCCCGCTCGGCCCGGATCATCGGCCAGACGTCCATGCGTGCCCACCTCGCTGCAGAAACGGCATCCGCCGCCCATCAGAGCACACCTCGCGCCACACCAGCCGCATTCCGTCAGCGGGTTTCGGGCCAGCACCCGGCGACGGCATCGAGGACGTCCGCCAGCTGGCGTGGCGTGGGCAGAATCCGCAACCCCTCTTCGATCTTCCGCTCGGCCCATTCGCGGTGCCGCGCCTCGGCGTCCGGATCGATCGCCACCCGCAACTGGACCAGCAGGAAGTTCACCCGGGACGCGAGCAGCATCGAGAAGTCCGCCGGATCGGTGACCCGGCCCGGTCCGCCCTCGCGCACGTACGCCCCGTACATGGTGCGGATCGCGGCGAGGTCCTGGTCCGGGCCGTCGCAGAACCAGTCGAACAGCGCCCTCGCGAGTTCCCGGCCCGGGGCGGCCGGCCCGAGGTTGTCCCAATCGACGACGACCAGCCCACCCGACGGATCCGCAAGGACGTTGTCGGGGTGCAGGTCGCGGTGACAGAGCACCAGCCCATCCGGATCGGCGGGCGCGACCGCCGAACACAACTCCGGCAACGAGGCCAGCCGATCGCCGAGCCGCTCGGCGGCGACGGCAGGCCACTCGTGCGCATCCGGCACGTGGTCGTACCACGGATCGGGCGGCCCGCCGCCGCGTTCGGCGGCGGCAGCAGGGGCGCACCGGTGCAGCCGCGCGAACAGCGCGCCGAGCTCGCCGGGCGTGGCCGGTGCCGTCAGCGCGACGGGCCGCAGATCGGCCCAGTCGTAGACCCGGAACACCGTGCCGCCTGGCTCGACCAGAAGGTAGTGCCCGTCGCGGTCGGCGCGGCTCACCGGAAGCCGGACCCCGGCCTCAGTGGCCCGCCGCGCGAACGCCAGCTCGGCCTCGACCAGCGCCTCGGTCGGCGGCTCGGCGAAGATCTCCTTGAGTGCGTAACGAGAGGCGCCGGCGTCCACTCGCCAGATCTGCCCGAGCGCGCCACGCGGGCCCGCCGACACCACGACGTCCGGGGCCCACCCGAAGGCGTCGCGCAGCTGCGCGAGCACCTCAGGATCGAGCACACACCCCTCCACCGGACCAAGAAAATGACAACGCCCCGGCCGGGAGGCTCGCAGCCTCTGACCAGGGCGTTTGCGTGTCATACGGGGTGGAGCTGAGGGGACTCGAACCCCTGACCCCCACACTGCCAGTGTGGTGCGCTACCAGCTGCGCCACAGCCCCGAAATCGGCGTGAACCGATGACTGCTGAAGCTTACACGCTCAGTACCTTGGGTCGTGACCGGGTATCGGCGCGCCGCGAACGCGCTGGTCAGGCTCAATTCAGCGTCGGATCCGCGGGAAAGTGCGCCACCGCCGACAGGAGTCCGCCCTGCCGCCGCAGGACCATCGACCACAGGTCGTCGGGCTGGGTGACGAACGCGTCGCCGGGCAGCGCGCTGAACACGAACCAGGCGCCTTCGTCGATCTCGCGTTCGAGCTGCTCCGGACCCCACCCGGCGTACCCGGCGAAGATCCGGAGCTGGTCGAGCTTTCCGGACAGCGCTTCTGGACCGACCGACAGATCCACCGTGCCGATCGGGCCGTCGACGCGGCTGAACCCGTCGAGGTCCCCGTCGGCGCTGGTGCGGGCCAGGCAGATCGCGGCCTCGGGCTGCACCGGACCACCCTCGAACACCACGGACGGCTGCGCCGCGATCGGCTCCCAGCCGTTGAGCACCTCGGAGATCCGGACCTCGGTGGCGCGGTTGAGCACGACGCCGAGGGCACCGGATTCCTCGTGCGCGACGAGCAGCACGACGGTGCGCTCGAAGTGGGGATCCTTCAGCGCTGGCGTCGCGACGAGGAGTCTCCCCCTCAACTGCTCTTCCGGCATCCCGTGATCATGCCCAACCTTCCCGGACCGCGTTGCGGGAACCCGCACAGCGTCCACTCCCTGCCCTGGCTAGGCTCGCGCCCGAGTCCGTTGCGAGCGAGGGGAGTGCTGGCGTGAGCGTTGCGGAGATCGGCGTCATCGGCGGATCCGGGCTGTACGCGTTGCTCGACACCGTGGACGAGATCGCCGTCGACACCCCGTACGGGCCGCCCAGCGATCCGATCGCGGTCGGCGAGGTCGGCGGCCGCCGGGTGGCGTTCCTGCCCCGGCACGGCAAGGACCACCGCTTTCCGCCGCACCGGATCCCCTACCGCGCGAACCTGTGGGCGCTGCGGTCGCTCGGCGTCCGGCAGGTCCTCGCGCCGTGCGCGGTCGGCGGCCTGCGACCCGAACTGGGGCCCGGCACGTTCGCGGTCCCGGACCAGCTCGTCGACCGCACCTCGGGCCGCGCGCAGACCTTCCACGAGGAGGGTGCGGTGCACGTCGCGTTCGCCGATCCGTACTGCCCCGACGGCCGCGCCACGGTCCTCGCCACCGCGAAGAGCCACGGCATCGAGGTTGTCGACGGCGGCACGATGGTGATCGTCGAGGGTCCCCGGTTCTCGACCCGCGCCGAGTCGCGCTGGTACTCGGCGCAGGGCTGGTCGCTGATCAACATGACCGGGCACCCCGAGGCGGTCCTCGCCCGCGAACTGGCGCTCTGCTACACGGCCGTCACGCTGGTCACCGACCTGGACGCGGGTGTCGAGGCCGGCAACGAGGTCACCCAGGAGGAGGTCTTCCGGGTCTTCGGCGAGAACACCGAGCGGCTCCGCGAGCTGATCCTCGGGGTCGCCCCAGCCCTCCCCGCCGACCGAACCTGCCCATGCCCGCACGCCCTCGACGGCCTCAGCCCCACCCTCGTGCTGCCTTAAGGAAGCATCGGGCGTTCGGTCTTGAACTGCGAAAAATAGCTGCTGAGGATCGACAACTGACCCCGGTCGTCACCGGCGGCATCGAGCAGCCGGTAGCCGTACTTGTGGTCGGACGGTCCCTCGGGAGCGTTGTAGGCCGCGTAGACCACGGCCACCCTCACCTGCGGATACCGCACCCGGGCCAGCTCGAACGCCCGCTTGATGTAGTCGCCGGACGTCTCGGGAGTCGCCACTCCGCGCAGCCAGCGCGCGCCGCCGACCCCGTCGTTGGAGTGCACCGAGAAGCCGAACTCGGTCCACCACACGGGCTTGGTCGCGTCGCCGTGCGCGGCCATCGCGGCGATCACGGCCGGGAAGTTCGTCATCCGCGACTTGCCGGTGATGTCCTCGGCCTCGGGCGGCTTCGTCTGGTCGCCCTGGTAGGGATGGACCGCCATGACGTCGAAGTACGGCTTGGCGCCGAGCGCGTAGCAGGCCGCGATGAACCGGTCGTCGGTCTGCGCGGGCGCCCCGAAGACCACCACCGCCGACGGATCGCCCTCCCGCAGACCCGCCGACGCGGCCCTGAGCAGCGGGACATACCGGGCCGGGCGGTCCGCCGCGTTGGAGACCGCCGTGAACTCCTCGAGGTTGGGTTCGTTCCAGATCTCCCACGCCTCGACGCGGGATCCGAACGTGCGGCCCAGCCAGCGCATCCACGGGGCGATCGAGTCCGGATCCGCCGGGTACTGCTTCACCCTCGATCCGGTGCCCGGCCGCGACCAGGCCGGCGACTGGTGCACCGTGATCAGCACGCGCATCCCGCGCTTGCCGGCGGCGTTCAGCACCGTGTCGATCCGCTGGTTGTAGGTGTTGCCGAGTGACGGCGTGCCCGGATCCGGCTGGCTCGCCGACCAGCCGATGTCCACGCGCAGCAGCCGCACGCCGTACTTCGCGAGTACGTCGAGGTGCCGGTAGAACATCGCATTGGGGCGATCGCTGCTGGCCGGCGAGTAGTAGATGTTCCAGGTTCCGTGGAATTGCACGCCGAACGCCGGTGGTCCGTCGCCGCCATAAAGCGCCGGTTCCTTTCCGGGGATCGCGGCGCGGGCCGCGCTCAGCGATCCGCCGCCGAGTCCCTGGGCGAGTATCAGCGGGGACGGCGAGGGGCTGGGAGCCGCGGACGCCGGCGCACCAGCGGTGGCGGAGGCCGAGGGCTGGGCACTCGCGGACGGCTCATCAGCCGTCGGAGCCTGCGTGACGTGGTCGACCGAGCACGCGGCGAGCGCCAGCAGAGTGACCGCGGCCGTCACCGTTGACGGCCGCCTGATCCGTCCACGCCGGACAGAGTTGCCTCGCTGGCCGGAATCGAACCGGCGTCTACCCAGTCTGAGAGCCGAGCGCTCTGCCATTGAGCTACAGCGAGCGGCAGTGTTGCGGAGCCGTGAGAGGACCATCATGGCTCACGGGATCCGTTCCCGCTACTACTTCTTGCAAGCGGACCATAACTAATCGTGTTCACTGTGGAGCACCAGCCATGGATCCGCACTTCTCCCCCGTCTCGTAGCACTCCTGCCGGATCAGCAGTCACGCCACACTTACCGCTTTCCACCGATTCGAGGCCTCGACGGGCACCGGCGGCCGACCATTCCCCTTTATCCGATCTGCGGATTTCTTCGTTACACGGCGCATTGCTGCCCGCAGAGCGACCCTAGGCACCCCTCGGGACCGTCCGCAGCCCCGCCCGGCGCGCCACCCCCGCCACACCGCCCCCCGAATTGGGCCGGACAGCCCGCCAGCGCAGGCGACAAGCCCTCGGCTACCACACCCCCGCCGGATACGCTGCCGCCCGCACCCAGGGAGACTGGCTCGCACTGCCTGAATGCCGAACTTGAGAGGAAACGATGACCCCGGCTGAGGACCTCGCGGACCTCGCCGAGCATTTCCGGCGAGCACCCGACACGTTCACGGCCTCCCCGCTCTACCAGGCGCTCTGCCGGATCGTGGCGGGCGACGAGCCGGCTCTGGAGCTCATGAGGGGCCGGCGGCCAGGTCAGCAGCCGTCATTCCTGTTGTTCGGTGCCGTGCAATACCTGCTGCTGAGCGGCGTCGAGCATGAGCTGCGCGAGTTCTACGCGTCCATCGCCGGTACGCCGGCCCGTGACCCCGCCTTCGTGGGTCCGGTCTTCGTGGACTTCTGCCGCCAGCACCGGCCGCAGATCGAGGAGCTCGTCGGCACCCGGCTGGTGCAATCCAACGTGGCGCGCCGCGCGCTGGCGTTGCGGTTCGCGCTGGCGGCGCTGCGCGGCGCCGTCGACGGCCCGGTGCACCTGGTCGAGGTCGGGGCGAGCGCCGGGTTCCATCTCTACGTCGACCGCTACGGGTATCGGCTCGGCGGGCGGGTCTTCGGGCCGCCTGATGCCCGCTTCACTATCGAGAGCGAGTGGCGGGGCGACAGCCCGCCGGACCTCTCGTCCCTGCCCGGGATCGCCAGCAGAACCGGGGTGGACTTGAATCCGATCGACGTCCTCGACCGTGACCAGCGGCGTTGGCTCCGGGCGCTCGTCTGGCCGGAGGACCGGGTGGCCGCCGGCCTACTTGACGCAGCGCTGGAGCAGGCAGTGGCCGAGCCGGTCCGGATTATCCGCGGTGACGCGATCGACGTATGCCCAGAGCTCGGCCGGCAACTGCCGCAAGACGAGGCGAGGCTGGTGTTCCACGCGGCGACCCGGATGCACGTGCCCGCGGAGCGGCGGGCGGCGTTCGACAGGGCGATCGACGCGATGGGGGACACCGGCCCGCTTTACCACGTCTGGCTGGAGCCTGCCTCCGCACCGCATGATGGCTCGAGCGCGCAGGAGAACTGCCTGACCTGGCACGTGCCAGGCAGCACCCGGCCGATCAATCTGATCCGCGCCGAAGGCCACCTGCGCTGGATGGCACCGCTGAACGGGTGACATTTCAACCGGACGCGCTACCGCCTCCGATCACAACGCGGCGAACCCGGGCCACGGGGCGCCGCGGAACGTTCCCCCGAAGTGTGTGCCGGTGGGCCGGTCAGGACCGGCGTAACGGCACGCACTTCGATGGGGTTGGCGGGCCCGGTAGTTGCGGGCGGGAACGGGAAGGGCCCGGCCGCCTGAGCGGCCGGGCCCTTTTGTCTCGGTGGAGGTGCCGGGAATCGAACCCGGGTCCTCCGGCGACTTGACAGGGCTTCTACGGGCGTAGCTCGCTGTGATTTTCTCGGCCCCACCGGTCACGCGAGCAAGCCGGTGACGGGCCCAGCTGCTGTAAGTTTTCCCGCCTGACCCCGCAGCCGGGCCAGACGGTTGAGCCTCCTAGCTGATGCCAGATTCGGGCCGGAGGCGCTCCCGGTCTGACAGCGTGCTACTTGTCAGGCGACAAGAGCAACGCGCGCACGATTACTCGTGGCATTTATTTTTTGCGACATTTCGTGGTTAACGAGATCATCGTCGCCTTCCTCGGCCCGCTTCCCCTGTCTCGACGTCCAGAGTCGAGACCAATCACCCCCTGGTCGGTGTACCAGTTAAGCCTAACCACCCGCGCCAGCGGAATCATCCCCAGCCCCACCGCGCGGCAAAAGCCACGGCGCACGGATCACCAGCTGCCACCGCCACCGCCGCCTCCCCCGCCACCGGAGAAGCCCCCGCCGCCGAAGCCCGAGGATCCGGTCGAGGCCGGAGTCGAGGCGATCGTGCCGGCCGTCGTGGTGTTGAAGCTGCCGATCGACGCGCCGTAGTACCCGAGGGTCCAGCCGGGCTGGCCGGAGTACCAGTAGAGGCCGGAGCTGCCGTCGGGTTGCTGGGCGCCGAGGTCCCGGAACTCGCGGGCCCAGCGGTCGGCGATGCCGAAGACCATGGCGTAGGGGAGGTAGCGGGAGAAGATCTGCTCGCGCTCCTCGAACTTGATCTGCCCGGCCTCGGCGGTGTCGAGGTACTTCCGGAAGCCCTCGATCCGGGTGAGCGCGGCGGTGCCCTTGGCCGTGCGGGCGGGGAACTTGCCGGCGACCGCCACGAGGGCGAGCGCTCCGGCGATGAGTCCGAGCCCGAGGATCGCGAGCTGAGCGAACAGCCCGAGCAGGACCGTGATGCCCACCGCGACGAGCAGGACCAGGATCGCCAGGCCACGGGCGTTGTTGCGGGTGCGCTGCGGACTCTGGCGGTACCAGCCCTGGGTGACCATGTCGTGGTAGAGCTGGGTCTGGACCTTCGACAGGTCGCTTGAGAACGTGTTCTTCAGCGTCGAGAGCTGCACCGAGTCGCGCCCCGCGAAGAGCGCGTCGAACAGGGTGCGCTCGTAGGGGAGGAAGTCGGGGTCGCCGTCCGTGCGGCGGGTCAGGACCCAGTCCTGCGAGTTCCACTTGTGCTGGCGTTCGACCTCGCTGATGTGCAGGTGACCGCGCACGGCGAAGTCGACGATCGTGGCGGTGACGTCGAGGGTGTGCGCGACCTCGTCGATCAGGGTGCCGACCTGACCGGGCCGCACCTTGTCGGGCGGCGCGAACTCGACGGCCACGGTCTGCTTCCCGAACAGCGGCGCGCGGGTCTCGGCCCCGTCCTGACCCTCGAGTGGCGCGAGCCCGGGGATCTGCCCGGCGTACCGGCGGTCCCGCCCGACCATCCACCCGGCCGCCGCCGCCCCGCCGACGCCGAGCAGGCCGAGGGCGAGGCCGCCGCCGACCGCGACGGGAGTGGGGCTGAACGCGGTGGCGAGGTCGTGCCGATCCACGAGGATCGGTGCCGTGTTCTGAATGCTGCCCTTCGGGAAGGCGATCACGACCGAGAGGCCCTCGCGCGGGTTCAGGCTGGGCTGCGTGAACTGGGCCGCGCCGTCGGTGACCTTGTCGGACGCGCACCCGAGCTTGCTCTCCAGCGGCCCGGCGAAGCACTGGGTGCGCTGGATCGGCGCCGGACCCTTGACCTGCGCGGACGCGTCGCTGATCGGCACGTCCCACTCGGTGCCAATGGCGTTCCAGTAGAGCTCTTCGTGGTCCGGAAAGCTGTTCATCGCCCCGCGCACCGTGTACGTGAGCGAGTACGCCTGGGTGCCCGACACGGTCTGACTGGCGCGGCCGATCTTCAGGACCCGGTACTGGCCGTCGTCCGACGCGGCGACGTCATCGGTCTGCCCGCCGCGCGTGGCGTGGACGTTCTCGATCGGGTAGATGCGGTCTTGTCGGCTGTCGAAGCGAAACCGGACCGGGATCTTGCGGAAGATGCCGTGCTTCTGTCCGCCGAAGGAGCCGAAGTTGTAATCGATGTTCTCGGTAACGACCAGGTCGCCGTTCGCCCGGACGTCGAGAACGACCGCGTACTTGCTGATCGACTCGCCAGGCGCGGCCGCCGCCGGACCGCCCGGCCAGGCGACCAGCAACACGAACCCGACGAGTAGCCCGAACCCGACGCGCACAGCCCCCATGACCCGCCCGCTCGCTCGCATGGCGCGAGACTAGCGCGTGGTCACGACAGGAACGGCTCTAGCGCCGGCCCTTGATCCGGCGGCCCATCTCGCGGGCGATCTCCTTGCTGGCGTCGCGCTTGGCGAGGTCCTGCCTCTTGTCGTACTCCTTCTTGCCGCGTGCCAGGGCGATCTCCACCTTGGCGCGGCCGTCCGAGAAGTACATCTGGAGCGGGACCAGCGTGACGCCGCCCTCCTTGATCTTGCCGATCAGGCGGTTGATCTCCATGCGGTGAAGCAGCAGCTTGCGGCGCCTGCGGGGAGCGTGGTTGGTCCAGGTGCCCTCGAAGTACTCGGCGATGTGGACGCCCTCGAGGTAGACCTCGTTGTCGCGGATCGTCGCGTACCCGTCCACGAGCGACGCGCGCCCGGCCCGCAGTGACTTGACCTCGGTGCCGGTGAGCACGATGCCCGCTTCGAAGGTGTCCAGGACGGTGTAGTCGTGCCGCGCCTTGCGGTTGGACGCGATCACCTTGCGTCCGGTCTCGCGCGGCATCTCACCCTCCTCCGGCGCCCCGATGGCGCACGAGGACTCATGGTACGGGGACGGCCCGCACCAATTACCCGGCCGTCAGCGGCTGTAAGAGCGTCCGCCTTTACAGCCAGGGCAGCGGGTTGACCGGCTCGCCGTCGAGGCGGACCTCGAAGTGCAGGTGGTTGCCCGTGGACGCCCCGGTGGTCCCGACCCGGCCGATCACCTCGCCGCGGGTGACGTACTCCCCTACGTGCACGCCGATGTGCGACTGGTGCCCGTAGCAGGTCGACAGGGAGCGGCCGTTCGGGAGCTCGTAGTGGTAGATGCAGGTGTAGTTGCCGTATCCGCCGTTCCAGCCCGCTCGGGCGACGACTCCGCTGGCCGCCGCCCAGATGGGTGTGCCCGCGGGAGCGGCGAAGTCGGCGCCCGCGTGCAACTGCCAGACCCGGTAGTACGGGTCGTAGCGGTAGCCGAAGTCGCTGGACTTCCAGCCATTGACCGGCATCGAGAGCCGTCCGTCGCCGTGGACCGCTGGCCTGCCGGAGGGGCGTCCGTGGCGGCCCTTGCCGGCGATCGCCTGGAGTGCCTCGGCGATCCGGCGGGACTCGGCCTGCAGCGAGGCGTACTGCCGGGCGTTCGCGGCCTTCTCCTGCTGGGCGATCTGGAGCGAGTGCTTGCGCTGGTTGATCAGCTGGGCGACATGGACCGCCGCGGCCTGGGCCTGGGACTGCGCGCTCTGCGCCTGGTCCAGGGCGGATTGGGCGCGCGCTTCGGCGAGATCCGCAGCCTGCTTTTTCTTGAGGAACTCGGCGCGGCGGATCGCTGCGGCGAAGCGCGCCCTGCTCACCGCGTCGACGGCGCGCTTCTGGTTGCCGGCCAGGGAGTCGAGGTAGCCGATGCTGTCGAGGACCTCGTCCGGGCTGCGGGCGCCGATGAGGGCGTTCGGGCCGAGAAAGGAGCTGCCCTCGTAGCTGCTGCGGATGTACTCGTCGAGGCCGCCGCGGGCGTCGTCGACCTGGCGCTGCATGGCGTCGAGCGCGGTCTGGGCCACGGCGAGCTCGGCGCGGGCCTTGCCGGCGACGCGGCCAGCCTCGGCGGCCTTGACCTGCGCCGCGGCGACCTGGCCCTTGGACTCCTGCACCTTCTGCCGCGCGCCCGGGAGCTGCTGGTTCGCGATCGTGAACGCGACCCCGGCTGCCTGCGCCTTCGAGGTCGCGCCCTCCAGCGCGGCGGCCGCGGCGGCGACCTGGCGGTCGACGCGGTGCTTGTCGTCCGATGGCGCACCGAGTGCCGGCGAGGAAAACGCGACCACGCTTGCCCCGGCCAGACCGGCGGCGAGCATGCGGCAACCCCGGCGAGACGCCGGCCCAGTGGATCCCAGCATCAAAACATCCCCCAAGCTGTCGGCGCACAGCCCCCCGGCAACGCGTACCTCTAGCTCTAGTCGAGGGTGACGTTACGTGAGTTCAGCTAGGCCGCAAGCCCGCCACGCCCGGCGGATGACACGCGTGGCTTTCATATCGACACGCCAGCCGGAGATGGCACAGGGCCGCGCGGACAACGCCGCGCGGCCCTGGTGACGCTGGGATCTGCCGGTCAGACCTTCACGTAGAAACGCAGGGTCGCCCAGCCCGCGATGGCGGCGATGGCGATGGCGATCGCCGTGAGGATCGGTGTCGTCGCGAGGATGTCCGACCACTGGACCTCGGGGATGATGTTGCTCTTGAACAGCGGCGCGAGGGCCTTGTCGAGCAGCAGCGCCTTCGCGACGGCGAGCGCCGCGGACGCCAGCAGCGCCCCGATCACCCCGGCCGCGGCTGCTTCGAGGATGAATGGCAATCGGACATACCAGTTCGAGGCGCCGACCAGCTTCATGATGCCGACCTCGCGCCTTCGGCTATACGCCGCGACCTGCACCATGTTCGTGATCAGCAGGATCGCCGCGACACCCTGCACGAAGGCGATCACGAACGTGGCGAGCTGGACCCCGTCGATGGCTTTGAACACCGCCCCGAGCAGGTCCTGCTGGTCTTGGACCCGGTACACGCCCTCGGCGGACCCGTACCGCTTCTTCATCTCGGCGAAGCGGGTCGGATCTTTGAGCTTGACGCGGAACGACTCGGGCAGCGCCTCGGGCTTGACGTTGTCGACCAGGTCGGGCGAGCTGCGGAACAACTGCTTGAAGCGGTCGTAGGCCTGCTGCTTCGTCTCGTGCTGGACCGACTGCACGAGGTTGTCGCCCTGGAGCCGCGAACTCAGACTGGACCGCTGCTCGTCGGTCACGGTGTCGGCCAGGAAGATCGTGACCTCGACGTTCGCGAAGAGCAGGGTCTTGGCGCGTTCGACCTGCAGGTACAGCAGGCCGCCACCACCGACGAGGGCGAGCGAGATGGCCGTCGTGAGGATCATCGCGATCGTCATCGTGACGTTGCGCCACAAGCCGGTTGCCGCTTCGGTCAGGACGAACTTTGCGCGCATGGATTCCTCAGGTCTCGGTGCTGGTCATCGGCTACGGACAGGGCTTCGGCTCAGCCGTAGACGCCGCGTGCCTGGTCGCGGATGATCTGGCCGCGGTCGAGTTCGACGACCCGGCGCCGCATCTGGTTGACGATGTTGGAGTCGTGGGTCGCCATCACGACGGTAGTACCGGTTCGGTTGATCCGGTCCAGCAGCCGCATGATCTCGACGCTGGTGTCCGGGTCGAGGTTTCCGGTGGGCTCGTCGGCGAGGAGCACGAGCGGGCGGTTGACGAACGCGCGGGCGATGGCCACGCGCTGCTGCTCGCCGCCGGACAGCTCGTGCGGCATGCGGTTCTCCTTGCCCTCCAGGCCGACGAGGGTGAAGACCTCGGGCACGACCCGGCGGATCACCGCCTTCGTCTTGCCGATCACTTCGAGCGCGAAACCGACGTTCTCGGCCGCGGTCTTGTTCGGCAGCAGGCGGAAGTCCTGGAAGACGCACCCGATGCTGCGCCGCAGCTGGGGCACCTTCCAGCTACGCAAGGTCGAAAGATCACGGCCCGCGACCGCGACCTTGCCCTTGGTTGGGGTCTCCTCGCGCAGGAGAAGCCGGATGAACGTCGACTTCCCAGACCCGGACGGTCCGATGAAGAACACGAACTCGCCCTTTTCGACCGAAACAGAGACGTCATCGAGCGCAGGGCGGCGCGCCTTCGCGTAAGTCTTGGTAACGCCGTCAAGGGTGATCACGGGGGCCGAGTCTAACGTCCCCGGGCGAATCGGCATGCGGGCCGCCCATGTGTTTGTGGACAACCAAGCTGGGCGTTACCGCCCGTATTTGGCGCGTAACGGACGAGGGCCCGGGCGAAGTCGCCCGGGCCCTGTCCGTTGCGGACTATCCGCTGCTCAGCGCAGTCAGCCGCCCAATGTCGATCCGGTCGTGCGCCGCCGGCGCGTCACGACGATCAGCGCCGCTCCGCCGCCGAACAGAACCAGGGCCGCCACGATGAGGATCGTGACGCTGGCGCCGGTGACCGGCAGGCTCGGCGATCCGCTGGCGGGCGGGGCCGGAGGCGCCGTGGGCTTCGTGCAGTTCGCCGGGGCCGCGAACTTGTGCTCGGCGTTGACGGTCGAGCCGGACGTGACGCGCACCGACAATCCCGGAGCGGCCTTGATCGCCATCGTCGCGGTCTTGCCGGGGGCAACGGTGACCGGCTTGTCGAACGGCTTGTAGACGCCGTTGCCGACCTTGGACTCGCCGAAGAACTCGGCCGGGATCGTGCCGGTGTTCGACAGCGTGATCTCCACGCCCGTGCAGCTGTCGGCGAAGGCCACCGCCGGCTTGTCCGTGCACGCGGTCGCCGGTGCCTCGTAGTTACCCAGCGGACCGGCGGACTGGCTGCCCGGCTTGCCCTTCGATCCGAGCACCAGGTCGCCGTAGTTCGCCGTCGAGGTCAGCTGGTCGAGGATCTTGTCGCCCCAGATCAGGTGCACGGCCGCGCCACACGGGGGCAGCTTGACCGTGAGCGAGGTCGACGGGGTGGCGTTGCTGACAGTCCCGGTCGAGGAGTCGAACTTCACCTGCGGTCCGCCCGGGGTTGCAGGCTGCTTGTACGAGATCAGCGAGAACGGCTGCTTCGCGTCGTCGCACAGCTTCTTGCCGACCAGCTTGACGGTCGCCGTACCCGCGGGCCCGTCGAACACGTGGCTGAAGTGCGCGCGCTTGAGCGGGACGCACTTGACCGGCGGCTGCGGACTCGGGCTGGGGCTCGGCTTCGGGTGGCCCGCCGGCGGCTTGTCCGGGGGCGGCTGGGTGCCCGTCCCGCAGGCGTGGACGAGGTGGACGCTCGCCGAGACGTCCCGCTGGACCCAGCCGTCCTGCCACACGATCTGGTCGACGTGGAGGGTGACGTTCTGGGTGCCGGCAGGCACGAGCTGCGTGCCCGAGGCCGAGGCCTCCCCGTTGCGGCGCGCGGCCTCGACGCGGTCGGGCATGTTCAGGCGGCTGCCCGCGGGGCTGGCGCTGACGCCCTGCAGGCGGAGCGGCGAGCGGTAGTCGTTGGTGACCGTCCAGGTGATCTCGGCCTCGCCCGAGGGCTTGCAGACGGGCGCGCCGTTGATCCGGGAATAGTGCGCACTGGCCGGAGCGGCTGCCACGAGCACCGCTCCGATGCCTAACGACAGGCCCGCGACCAGCGTTATTGCGCGCCGGGGAAGCCTGCCGAACGAGGTACGTGATAACTGCACGATAAACCCTTCGCGTGATCCACAGGAAAAGGCCTGGATCGAGCGCAGTAACGCCACGGCAAAATGAACACACGCCGCTGTGCGACTGTGCTGTGAAACTGACCTGGAACGGCGACCGTCCACCCGAGTCCGACCACCGGCGCCCGAGATTAGGGGAAAACTGCGCCACCACGCCAGGCCGGAATGGCCGATAAGGAAAACATAAGGTTTACGGCATTAGGGGAGCAAATCGACGGCGCCTGAGGGGGGTCCATCGGGGATCCGCGGGACCGTCTGCTAGGGACGCTCGCAGTTGCCACGAGTGCTGAATCTGGGGCCCTGCCGAGAGGTTCTGCTCACCTTCCGGAGTGGACGGCAGCCCGGTCTTGCGGGAGCCGTTGTCGCTGGCTAGGGACCACGTGCTCGCACTGCCCGGTGGCTCCC
>JAOPVE010000262.1 GCA_025963185.1 Actinomycetes bacterium | reverse complement strand
ACCGTGGACAGCTCCGGCAGGGGCAGTCCGCGCAGCCCGGCGAGCAGCGGCGCGACCAGCGTGACCAGCGCGACGATCGCCGACTGCGGATTCCCCGGCAGTCCCGCGAGCACCGTTCCACCGGGCAGCACGGCCACGAGCATCGGGAAACCGGGCCGGACCGCGACGGTGTCCACGACGTACTCGGCGCCGAGTTCGCGCAGCGCCGGGTGCAGGTGGTCGACCGGGCCGTGCATAGTGCCGCCCGTGGTCACGACGAGGTCGGACGCGTCGGCGGCGGCGGCGATTGCCCGTACGTGCGCGTCGAGAGTGTCCTCGACGGCGCCGGCCGGACCGCAGTCCGCGCCGAGGCGCCGCAGCCAGGCGGGGAGGGCGGGACCGAGCGCGTCGCGGATCCGCCCGCCGCCGGGTACCCCGCTGAACAGCAGCTCGTCGCCGAACACCGTGACCGCGGCCCGGGGCGCCCGCCGGACCGTCAGCTCGTCGTACCCGCAGGCCGCGGCCAGCCCGATCACGCCAGGGGTGACCGGCGAGCCCGCGGGCAGCAGTTCCTCGCCGAGCCCGGCCTCCTCGCCGGCCCGCCGCCAGTCCGGCCGCTCGGGGATCTCGCCGTGGACCTCGCCGTCGCGCACGGAACACCGCTCGACCCGCAGGACGTGGTCCGTTCCGGGCGGGACCATGGCGCCGGTGGCGATCTCGGTCGCGGTGCGGTCCTTCAGCTCGGACGGGACCTGCCCGGCGAGTACCCGGCCCTCGACCCGCCACGGCCCCTCACCCCGGACCGCGAACCCGTCCACACTCGACGTGTCGAACGAGGGCAGCGCGGTCAGGGTGGTCAGCGCGGCGGCGAGTGCGAGGCCGTCCGCCTGGTCCAGCGGGACGGCCGACGTGGGCAGGGCATGCACCGCCGCGTGCGCGGTCGCGCGGGCATCGTCCCAGGTCACGGGCATCAGTGATCGCCTCCACGGAGCTGGTCGACGGTGTGGGCGAGGATCGGCGCGAGCACCGCCATACCGTCCCTGGCCCCGCCTCGGGACCCGGGCAGGTTGACGATCAGCGTCCGCCCGGCCACCCCGGCGACCCCGCGGGACAGGATCGACGTCGGCACCCTCGGCGCTCCGTACCCGCGGATCGCCTCGGCGATGCCCGGGATCTCGTAGTCCAGCACCGTTCTGGTGGCCTCGGGGGTGCGGTCGGACGGGTTCACGCCGGTGCCGCCGCTGGTGATCACGACATCCAGACCGTCCGCCAGTGCGGTGCGCAGGGCCTCGGCCACCGGATCCCCGTCGGGCACCACCACGGGGCCGCTCACCTCGCACCCGAGCTCGGCGAGCGCCGCGACGATCACCGGACCGCTCGTGTCCTCGTACACCCCGGCGGCGGCCCGGTTCGACGCGACGACGACCCGCGCCCGGATCATGCTGGCCTCCGCCACGAGCCGGTCTTGCCGCCGTCCTTCGACTCGCACCGGATCGCGTCGATGCTGGCCGCCGGATCCACGGCCTTGACCATGTCGATCAGCGTGAGGCCCGCCCCGGCGACCGCGGTGAGCGCCTCCATCTCGACCCCGGTGCGATCCGCGGTCTTCACGGTCACCGTGATCGCCACCGAGTCCACGCCGGGCACCAGCTCGACGGCCACGCTGTGCAGCGCGATCGGGTGGCACAGCGGGATCAGGTCGGGGGTGCGCTTCGCGGCCATGATCCCGGCGATCCGGGCGGTGGCGAGCGCGTCTCCCTTGGGCAGCCCGTCGCGGCGCAGCAGGGCGATCACCTCGGCGGTGGTGCGCAGCACGCCCGTCGCCACCGCGGTACGGACCGTCACGTCCTTGCCGGACACGTCCACCATCCGCGCGGCGCCCGAGGCGTCGGTATGCGTCAGCTCGGCCATGGAAGAAGCGTAGTCAGGCGGGGTAGGACTCGACCTCCGCGGCCTTCACCGAGACCCAGACCTGCCTCCCCTCGACGAGGTCGAGGTCGGCGACGGCGGCCGCGCTGACCTCGGCGGTCACCGGGATCTCGCCCTCGACCAGCAGCCGGTACGCGTCCCCGACGGGTTCGGCGAGGGTGACCGTCCCCGGCCACACGTTCCGCGGGCTGCCGTCGGGCCGGGCCCGGTAGACCGCCACCGCGGACGGCCGGAACGCGACGAACACGTCCCCGGTGGCCTCCCCGGCGGCGACCACCACGGCCGCCCCGACCCGTACCCGGTGACCCTCGGCGACGCCCCGGAGCAGGTTCAGCCCTGCCAGCCGCGCCACGTACGGGGTGCGGGGCCGCCTCGCCACCTCCTGCGGGCTGCCCGACTGCACGGCCACCCCGTTCTCGACCACCACGACCCGGTCGGCAAGAACCAGAGCGTCCAGCGGATCGTGGGTCACGACCACCGCCGATCCGCCGAACGCGGCGAGCTGTCGCCGCAGCTCGGAACGCACTGAGAGCCGGGTCTGGGCGTCCAGCGCGGCCAAGGGCTCGTCGAGGAGAAGCAGCTCCGGATCGGCGGCCAGCGCCCTGGCGAGCGCCACCCGCTGGGCCTGGCCCCCCGAGAGCTGCCGCGGGCGGCGATCGGCGGGCACCCCGAGGCCAGCGAGCAGCCCCGCGGCCCGCTCCCGCGCCTCGGCCTTGCCGACGCCCCGCGAGCGCGGCCCGAATGCCACGTTCTCCAGGGCGGTGTGGTGCGGGAACAGCAGGTAGTCCTGGAAGACCACGCCGATCCGCCGGTGCTCGGGGGCCACGAACAACGGCGGATCGTCGAGCACGCGGCCGCCGATCCGGACGTGTCCCTCGTCCAGCGGCGAGAGCCCGGCCAGCGCCCGCAGCGCGGTGGTCTTGCCCGCGCCGTTCGGCCCGAGCAGCGCGACGACCTCGCCGGAGGCCACGGTGAGGGGAAGGTCCAGTGCGAACCCCGTCCGCCGGATCCGCAACAGCGCCTCGACCTCGCTCACAGCCGGGTCACCCACCGGTCGCGCAGAGCGGCCAGGGTCGCCACCGAGACGACGAGCAGCAGCAGGCTGAGCGCGATCGCCGCGTCCGGGTTGGTCTCCAGCGCGAGGTAGACGGCCAGCGGCATGGTCTGGGTTCGGCCGGGGAAGCTGCCCGCGAACGTGATCGTCGCGCCAAACTCGCCGAGCGCCCGCGCCCACGCGAGGACGGCCCCGGCGAGCACTCCGGGGGCGGCGAGGGGGAGCGTGACCCGGCGGAAGACGGTCCAGCGGCTCGCGCCCAGGGTGGCCGCGGCCTCCTCGTACCGGCGATCCGCGGCGCGCAGCGCACCTTCGACCGACAGGACCAGGAACGGCAGCGCGACGAACGTCTCGGCGACCACCACGGCCGCGGTGGTGAACGGCAGGCTGACGCCGAACGCCCGGTCCAGCCACTCGCCGACCAGTCCGCGCCGGCCCAGGACCAGCAACAACGCCACCCCGCCCACCACCGGAGGCAGCACCAGCGGGACCGTCACGAGCGCCCGCAGCACCGACCGGCCCGGCAGCGACGGCTGGGCGAGCAGCCACGCCAGCGGCACGCCGAACACCAGGCAGAGCGCGGTCGACGCGGTGGCGGTGAGCAGCGAGAGCCGCAGCGCGGCCAGGACCGACTCGTCGCCGAGCAACTGCGGCAACCGCGTCCACGGCGCCCGGATCACCAGCCCCGCGAGCGGCAGGACCAGGAACACCAGCCCCACCACACCGGGGATCACGAGCGCGGGCGGACCGATGCCCCGCCCCCTCACGGGCCCTGGAATCCCGCCTGGGTGAGCGCGTCCTGGCCCTGCTTCGACAGCACGAGCTGCTCGAACGCGGCCCCGGCGTCGTGGTTCGGGGCCTTTGTCAGCACACCGATCGGATAGTCGTTGACGGCCTTGAGCGACTCGGGGAAGTCGATGCCCTTGACCTTCGGACCGGCGGCGATCACGTCCGTGCGGTACACCAGCGCGGCGTCGACTTCACCTAGTTCCACCTTCGACAGCGCGGCCTTGACGTCCTGCTCGTAGGTGTCCGGCTTCGGGGTGATCCCCGCGGTGGCGAAGACCTTCACGGCCGCGGATCCGCACGGCACCTGCTTGGCACACACCGCGATCTTCAGCGGATCCTTCGCGAAGTCCGCCAGCCCCGTCACGTTGCCCGGGTTCCCGGCCGGCACGGCGAT
>JAOPVE010000241.1 GCA_025963185.1 Actinomycetes bacterium | reverse complement strand
GTGCGCGACCAGCACGGGGACGACGATGCGCAGGCTCCGGGCGGTCATCAGGGCGATCCCGAGGACGACCTCGAAGACGCCGAGCGCGGGCACGAACCAGTGCGGGTCCAGGAACGGCATGGTGTGGGCGACGAGGCTGGCGACCGGGGACACGCCCGCGGCCTTGAGGGCGCCGAACCACAGGAACGTGAGCCCGAGTGAGATCCGCAGGCACGGGACGCTGATCCGCTGGAGCACCGCGACGGCCCGGCTCTCGACCTGCTGGGCGGTGTGCGTGAGCGGGGGGATCCGGCGTGCTGGCGCCGCCCGGGGCGGGAGTACTTCGGTCATGACGTCCTCCAAAAGGCTTATCCGGATCCTGGATTTGCGTGCCTCCGGCGTGGTGACCGGGCCGGGGCGGCGCTAGTCCAGCGCGCGGGCCTGTCGAGAACCTGTGAAACGCGGGTCACCTCCTGGGGGTGCTGCGGGGGCCGTGGCGGCCGGGGTCCCGCGTCCGGAGCACCGGAGCCGGGTTACTTTGGGACCATGGAACCCACCAGTGCGCTGTTCATCGCCCTGGTGGCGATACTCGCCGTCGCCGCGGCCGGGCTCACCGCGTGGAGCTGGAACTGGGCGAAGCTGCGGTGGCTGCGCCGATCCGCATCATTGCTGGTCACGCAGCTGATGGTCGTGCTGACGGTGCTGGTGGGCGTCAACGCCTGGCAGGGCTTCTTCACGACCTGGGACGACGTGCTCCAGGGCGGGGTGGCGGGCAACCCGGACGCCGGCCCCGTCGTCGCGCTGCCCCCGAGCGCGGACCAGCCGCAGGCACAGCAGAGCCAGTTGCTGCCCGCCGTGGCCGCGGGGGAGAAGGCCAACCAGCGCCACCCGGCGAGCGGTGTGATGGTCGCCACCGCGATCCACGGCCGCAGGACCGGGTACAGCCTCCCGGCGCGGATCTACTTCCCGGCGGCCTACTTCGACAAGGCCCACCCGAAGCAGGTCTTTCCCGTGGTCGAGTTCTTCACCGGCTTCTACGGCGGACTGGACATCTTCCAGCGCACCCTCGGCGCCAGCGCGGTGATGGACCAGCTGATCGGCAAGCACAAGATGCCGCCGGCGGTCGTCGTGATCCCCGAGCAGAACCCGCACCTGCCGGCCGACAGCGAGTGTGTCGACGCGGTGAACGGCGACCGCGCCGACACCTACCTGTCCGAGGACGTTCCCGAGGTCGTGCGATCCGAGCTGCGGGTGGGCCGTGGCCGGGAGTCCTGGGCGCTCATGGGCTACTCGACCGGCGGGTACTGCGCGGCGAACCTGGCGATCCGGCACCCGGCGGAGTTCTCGGCGGTGGTCAGCCTGTCGGGCTACTTCCACGCCCTGAGCGACGCCACGACGGGTGACCTGTACAAGGGCGACGACAAGGCGCGGCTCGCGAACACCCCGACCCACACGGTCGGCCTCCCGCGCCGGTACGCGCTCGCGTTCTACCTGACCAGCACGACCGGCGACGCCGAGGGCATGCAGGGACTCAAGGATCTCGGCCCGCGGATCCACCGGCCGGACTCCCTCACCAAGGTCGTCAACGGCCCGGGCGGCCACAACTTCCGCAGCTGGCACAAGGCCCTGCCCGGCGCCTTCGAGTGGATCGGCAAGACGTTGCGGATCCCGGCCGTGGCCAGCGCCACCGGGTCCGCCGGTTCACCGCCGCGCAACTGAGCTCTGCCGCGCGACTGAGCTCAGCCGTTCGCCAGCTCGTCGGCGGCGTGGCGCCCGGCGCTCGTCGTACGGCGCAGGAAGTCGCCGAGTAGTTCGAGTTCGGCGTCGCTGTAGCCGGCGCAGATGTCGTCCATCGCGGCGTTCATCCCCTCGTACAGGCCGAACAGCTCGGCGTTGCGGCTGCGCAGGGCCCGGACGGCCACGGCTCGCCGGTCGGCCGGATCCGGTTCGCGGGCGATCCAGCCGCCGCGCTGGAGCCGGTCGAGGACGCCGGTCATCGTCGCGGGGTGCAGGCCGGCCCGCCGCGCGAGCGCGCTGGGGCTGAGCGGGCCGTGCCGGTTGACCAGGTCGAGGCAGTCCAGGTCGGCGTCCTTGAGCTCGACCCGGGCGCCCACGTGGTGGTTGAGCAGCGAGAGCTGGTTGCTCAGGTCGCGCAGGGAGCCCTTGATCCCGGCGGTGAGCCGCCGCCGCTGACGGCCTGAGTCGGCAGGCTCACCGTTCTGCGATGGTACGGAACTCATATGATACGCTCCTCGTAATATATGAGATACAGATGACAGGCTAGCTCACCGGCGGAAGCAGGCGGCGCATGAAGCTCACGATCTTCGCGGCGACCGGCGGTATCGGCCGCCAGCTCCTCGGCCAGGCGGTCGCCGCGGGCCACGACGTCACAGCCGTCGTCCGGAACCCGGCGGCGTTGTCCTACCAGGGCCGCGTCGTGACGGCCGACCTGGCGGCACCCGACCCGGCCGCGCTCGAATCCGCCGTCGCGGGTGCCGATGCGGTCCTGTCGGGGCTGGGGGCGCGCTCGGCGTCGGAGGCCGGGGTCGCCTCGCGCGGAACGCTCGCCATGGTCCGGGCGATGGAGGCCACCGGCGTACGGCGGATCGTGGTGGTCAGCGCGGCCCCGATCGGCACGGTGCCGTCACCGGGCCGGCCGAACCCGCCAAGGCACGATCCCGGGGACGGGTTCTTCATGCGCAACCTGTTCGGCCCGCTGACGAAGGCGGCGCTGCGCGAGCACTACGCGGACCTCGCCCGCATGGAGGACGTACTCCGCGCCAGCGGCCTGGACTGGACCGTCGTGCGGCCGCCGCGGCTCACGGACAAGCCCGTGACCGGCACCTATCGCACGGCGTACGAGCAGAACCTGCGCCGCGGCTGGTTCATCTCCCGCGCCGACGTCGCGCACCGCATGCTCCGGGCGCTCGACGAGCCCGAGGCGATCGCCCGCACCGTCGGCATCGCGAACTGACCGCGGTAGCGAGGGAGGTATTCGTGTCCACCGCCTATGTCGCCGTAGCCCTGGTGGCTATCGCCGCGAACGCGTTCTCCGGGATCGCCGCCCTCGTCCACTACCAGCGGATCCTGCCCGGCATGGTCAAGGCCGGGGTGCCGGAGTCCTGGCTGACGTTCCCGATCGGCACGCTCAAGACCGCGGGCGCGGCGGGACTGGCCCTCGGCCTCGCCGGGGTGCCGTGGATCGGCACGGCCGCCGCGATCGGCCTGATCCTGTTCTTCGTCTGCGCCGTCTACACCCACATCCGCGCCAGCGACTACTCGCCGCAGTTCGGCCTGGCGAACGGGTTCCTGGCGATGGCCGTGGCGGTGCTGGTGCTCGGCCTGGCCGCCCGCTGACACCTCCGGCGACCTGCGGCGACGACGACCCGGCCGCGGTTACGGCAACTCGGGGAACGCCCAGGCGGATCCCACCACGGCCCGTCCACTCGTCGTGAACTCGTGGGCCAGGGTGGTGAGTGGCGCGGCGCCCGCGGCCCAGGCGGCGGTCCAGGTCAGTGCCTCCTGGGCGCCGTTGCCCGCCCGCTCGACGATGTCCCGGCCGGCCTCGGGCAGCCAGTCCGTGCTCGTTCCCGAGAGGCCGCCCAGGAACGCGAGATCCCACTCCGCGGTCAGGGTGCGGATCGTGCCGGCCGCGCGGGCCTCGGCGTTCACCGTGCGGATCCACTGCTGCCGTTCGTCCTCGGTGAGCTGCTTGCCGTCGTCCGGGATCCGGAAGCCCGGCAGGTCGTGGGCCAGGCCACCGGAGCCGACGAACAGGATCCGCTCGCCGCGCCCGGCCAGGAACGAGCCAGCCTGCCGGCCCAGCGCGGCGGCGCGGGCGAAGCTCGGCAGCGGCGGGCTCGCGCAGTTCACGAAGATCGGCACGAGCGGGACGGCGTCGACCGCGCCGAGCAGGTCCACGACGGTGTGGCCGAAGGCGTGGTCGAGCGCCGCGTGATGGGTCACCGCGATGTCGAAGTCGTGGGCGACGAGATCCGCGGCGAGTTCGCGAGCGAGCTGTTCGGGCACGTCGTAGCGGCCGGTCGGGCCGTGGACGTCACCGCGCGCCTCGGCCGAGAGCACCACCGAGAAGGTGGGGACGACCTCGCGGAACGCCCGCCGGTGGTCGGTGCCGAACATGACCACGAGGTCGGGGGAGAACTGGGCGACGGCCTCCTGCGCGGTCCGGATCGCGGCACGCACCCCGGTCCCGCCGCCAGGCATGATCTCGGGCGGCAGTGTGATCAGGTGGGACGCGCACACGGTCAGCCGGTTGTGCTCGACGGGCTCGCTCATCGCCCCATCATGCCGGGGCCCGCCATCGCGTCCGCCGCACGGTCCGCCCCGGGATGGCAGGCCCGGAATTTCGTGGATTGCGTGCGGCCGGCGGTCGCCGTACAAACGTGTCAGCGCGCGCCCCGCCAGTCACTCTCCGCCCTCTGCGACAACGTTGTCGCGATGCGCTCCCCGCCGATCTCGGCTCTCCTGGGACCGCTCTCCTCGGGACCGCTCTCCCTGGGACTGGGTGAGGCTGCCCTCCGGCGGGCGCCCCGACCGTGAGGAGAACGCTCATGAGGCAAGTTCATCCTGGCTTACGCCGTCCTGGCCTATGGCCGCCAGCGAGTGGGCGAGGCCGGCGCCGGGGAGCCGGGGTGGTTGCCGTCGCCGCCGCGGTGGCGCTCACGGTGGCGGGAGGGGTGCACTCGGCCTACGCCGCAGGGGGTCAGGCCGCAGAGGGTCAGGCCGCGAACGGCAAGGCGGCGCTGGTCACCGATCCGGCGTCGCTCGTGAACACCAAGATCATGACCGGCAACAGCGGGAACGACTTTCCCGGGGCACAGGCTCCGTTCGGGATGATCCAGTGGAGCCCGAACATGCAGAACCGCTCCGCGGGCGGGAACTACGACAACTCCAGCACGAGCCTGCGCGGGTACGCGCTGACGAACCTCGCCGGTCCGGGCTGCGACGCGATGGGCGACGACCCGATCATGCCGCTGGTCGGCGCCGCGCCGACGAACGTCGCCGGCACGATGGTGTCCTACGACCACGCCAGCGAGATCGCGAACGCGGGCTACTTCTCGGCCAAGAGCAGCGGCGGCCAGGTGCGCACCGAGCTGACCGCCACGACCCGCAGCGGCATGGCCCGGATCACGTACCCGGCGAGCACGCAGGCCGCGATCCTCGTCAAGCTGCGCGACACCCCGACCATCCGCGCGGCCGACCCGAGCTCGGGCAAGATCGTCAGCGACACCGAGATCAGCGGCACCACGACGAGCGGTCACTTCTGCGGTGACGTGGCGACCTACACGGTCCACTTCGACGTGGTGTTCGACCACCCGTTCACCACCTCCAAGGTGATCGGATCCGACGGCATCTACGTCAGCTTCGACACCACCGCGAACCAGGTCGTGCAGGCCAAGGTCGGCATCTCGTTCGTCAGCGACGCCAACGCCAAGGCGAACTGGCAGGCCGAGAACCCCAACTGGGACTTCGACGCGATCAAGAACGCCACCCACACCGCGTTCAACGACCACCTGTCCCGGATCGACATCGCGGGCGGCACCGCCGACCAGCAGAAACTCTTCTACACCTCGCTCTACCACGTGCTGAACCACCCGAACGTGGTGAGCGACGCCAACGGCCAGTACCTGGGCTACGACAAGGCCGTCCACACGACGATCGCCGGCCAGTCCGCGCACTACGAGAACTTCTCCGGCTGGGACATCTACCACAACGAGGCATCGCTGGCGGCGCTCGTCGCGCCCAGGGAAACCGGCGAGATGTCGACCTCGCTCATGCAGGCCTACGAGCAGGCGGGCGCGATCCCGCAGTGGGGCTTCATGAACTCCTTCAACGGCGTGATGATCGGCGACTCGGCCCCGGCCATCGCGGCGGAGTACCACGCGTTCGGCGCGCGTGGCGCCAACGACCAGACCCTTCTCGCGGATCTGGTGAAGCAGGCGACCACGAACAACCGGGTCCGCGGCAACTCCACGACCTACGACAGCCTGGGGTACACGGCGAACGATCCGTCCCTGACGATCGAGTGGACCCAGCAGGACTTCGCGCTCTCCCGGCTGGCGTACGCCCTCGGCGACACCGCGCACGGCGACCTGCTGACGAAACGGTCCCTGTACTGGAAGAACATCGTCGATCCGCAAACCGGGCTGCTCTCGCCGCGGGCCAGCAACGGGACCTTCACCCACGTCACCCCGTCCGACACCACCCACAACTACGTCGAGGGATCCGCGGCCCAGTACCGCTTCCAGGTGCCCAACGACCAGCCCGCGCTGGCCTCCCGGCTCGGCGGCGACACCGCGACCAACGCACTGCTCGACGACCTGTTCAAGAGCTTCAACGACGAGAGCCCCACCCGGGCGTTCCTCACCAACGAGTTCTCGCAGGGCCAGCAGTGGTTCTACAACTGGACCCACGCGCCGTCCCACACCCAGGAAGTGGTCCACCGCTGGCTGACCACCACGTACGCGGCGACCTGCTGCACGTACCCGAACAACGACGACCTGGGCACGATGAGCTCCCAGTACGTCTGGGCGGCGATGGGCATCTACCCCGAGAACCTGGGCACCGCGGACGTCACGCTCAACGCCCCGACGTTCACCCAGGTCGACATCCACCTGCTCAGCGGGAACACCCTGACGATCACCGCGCCGCAGGCCTCGGCCGCGAACTACTACATCCAGTCGCTCTCGGTGAACGGCGCCGCGTCCACCAAAACCTGGCTCCCCGGATCGCTGTTCACCACCGGCGGCACCGTCGCGTTCACGCTCGGCTCGGCCGCCTCCACCTGGGGATCGGCGCTGGGCGACGAGCCGCCGTCCTACGACGGGACCACCGGGCCGCCCCCGGCCGGATCCAACGTGGCGCTCAACAAGCCGGCCACCGGATCCGCCTCGTGCAACGCCAACGAGGCACCGGCCAAGGCGGTGAACGGGAGCGTCGGCGGCGGCAACAGTGACAAGTGGTGCTCGGCGGCGGCCACCAAGTTCCTGCAGGTGGACCTCGGCGCGACCACCGCGA
Organism: Actinomycetes bacterium; assembly: GCA_025963185.1. GTDB lineage: Bacteria > Actinomycetota > Actinomycetes > Mycobacteriales > Cryptosporangiaceae > RYN-140. The sequence goes on along the minus strand of JAOPVE010000241.1, from coordinate 365 downwards.
TCACGTCGTTCACCGTGCGGCACGCCCAGTCCGGCGGCGAGCAGGCCGCCTACAACACCCGCGACTTCGACCTGCAGGTGTCCGCGGACGGCGTCAACTTCACCACCGTCGTCCAGGCCCGCGGCAACACCGCGGCGGTGACGAGCCATCCGGTCACCACGAGCGGACGGTACGTGCGGCTCAACGTCATCGCCGGTGACCAGACCGCCGGCACAGTCGCCCGGATCTACGAGCTGGAGGTCTACGCGTAACCGCGACGGCGCTGCTGGCCCCTCACCCGGCCAGCAGCGCCACCCGCCGGCCCCCGAGCTCTGTCAGCCGCGCGTCCCCGTACTCGGACCGGCGGTGCAGCCGCCCCACCACCG
>JAOPVE010000240.1 GCA_025963185.1 Actinomycetes bacterium | reverse complement strand
TGCTCGGCTGGTCGGCCGCCGCGGGGCTGGCCGGGGGAGCGCTGGTGCCCGCCTCGATCCCCGTGCTCGTGCCGGTCCTGGTCACGGATCCGGACGTGCGGGCGCTGACCGCCACGGTCCTGCTGCTCGTCGCGCTGTTCCAGCCGCTGAACGGGGCGGTGTTCCTGCTCGACGGCGTGCTGATCGGCGCCGGCGACGGCCGGTACCTGGCGCTCGCCGGACTGGTCACCACGGCCGTGTTCCTCGCCGCCGCGGCCGCCGGCCTCGCCCTCGCCGGCGGCACTGGTGGCGGGCTCGGTGCTGGTGGCGGGCTGGTCGCGCTGTGGTGGGCGATCGGGCTGTACATGGCCGCCCGGCTTGCCGCGCTCGGGCTGCGGATCCGCACCGGCGCCTGGATCGTCACCGGCGCGGTCCGCTGAGCCGTCCTACTCCGTCATCGACTCCAGTTCCCTGCCCTTGGTCTCCTTGACCAGGCGAAGGACGAACAGGAACGACAGCGCGGCCGCGGCGGTGTAGATCCCGTACGCCAGGCCCAGGCCGATGCTCGCCAGCGTCGGGAAGGTCGTCGAGACCACCCAGTTGGCGACCCACTGAGCCGAGGCGGCCACCGAGAGCGCCGCCGCGCGGATCCGGTTGGGGAACTTCTCCCCCAGCAGCACCCAGACGACCGGACCCCACGACATGCCGAACGCGAACACGTACACGTTCGCGGCGATCAGCGCGATCGGCCCGGACGAGCCTTCGAGGACCGGCTTGCCCGCCGAGTCCAGGTGCGCGGTCGCGAACACGTACGCCAGCGTGGCCAGCGTGACCGTCATGCCCGCGGATCCGATCAGCAGCAGCGGACGGCGCCCCAGCCGGTCGATGAGCATGATCGCCACCAGCGTCGTCACGATGTTCACCACGCTCGTGATGACCGTGATGAGCAGCGAGCTCTTCTCCGAGAATCCGACCGCCTGCCACAGCACGCTGGAGTAGTAGAAGATCACGTTGATCCCGACGAACTGCTGGAAAACCGACAGGCCGATGCCGACCCAGACGATCGGCAGCAGTCCCAGCGCCGGACCGCGCAGGTCGCGGAAGCTCGGCGGCCGCTCGGACTTCAGCGTGTCGCGGATCTGCGCGATCTTCGCGTTCAGGCCCTTCTCGCCCAGCACCCGGCGCAGCACCTCGCGCGCCTCGCTCAGGCGCGCCTTGGCGACCAGGTACCGCGGCGACTCCGGGATCGCCAGCGAGAGCATCCCGTACGCGATCGACGGGATCGCCATCGCGAGGAACATCCACCGCCACGCGGTGAGGCCGAGCGCGAGATCCTTGTTGGATCCGCCCGCCGTGGTGGCGAGCGCGTAGTCCACGAGCAGCGCGAGGAAGATCCCGACGACGATCGCGAGTTGCTGGAGCGATCCGAGCCGCCCGCGGATCCACGCCGGGGCGATCTCGGCGATGTAGGCCGGCGCGATGACCGAGGCGATGCCGACCGCGATGCCGCCGATGATCCGGAACACCGCCAGGCTGCCGAGCGACCACGCGAGCCCACTGCCGATCGCGCTGATCAGGAAGAGGATCGCCGCGGCCCGCATGGCGAAGAGCCGCCCGAACCGGTCGGCGAGACGGCCGGCCCCGAGCGCGCCCGCCGCGGATCCGAGCAGCGCCGCCGACACCGTCAGGCCCAGCGCCAGGGCGCTCGCGTTGTAGGTCGCGTCGATCGCGCTCACCGCGCCGTTGATCACCGCGGTGTCGTAGCCGAACAGGAACCCGCCGAGCGCGGCGACCGAGGCCAGCAAGATCGCCGTGCCGACATTGCCGGCGTGTTCGTTGCCGCCCTGTTCGTTGCTGCCCAGTTCGCCGCTGGCCTGTGCGGTGCCGGCTTCGCGGCCGCCAGGCTGCTCGTCGCCCGGAACAGGAGCGGTGGGGTCGGTGGGACTGGCGTGCTCGGTCACGGCGCCTCCTCGGCCGGGAGATACCTTGGGGTAACCCGTGCGCGGCCCTGCCAAACTGGTCCACGGCGGCGCTCTCGCTCCGCGTGGGCAACGGGAGGGGACGATGATGCGCTTCGCAGTCAACGTGATCTGCACGGCGATCGCGGTCTGGGCGGCGACCCTGATCGACGGCATCGACGTAACGGGCCATTCGACCGCCGAGAACGCGCTGACGATCCTCGTCGTGGCCGTGATCTTCGGGGTGGTCAACGCGGTGCTCAAGCCGCTGATCCACACGGTCGGCTGTCTGTTCTACGTGCTCACGCTCGGCCTGTTCGCGCTCGTGGTGAACGGGCTGCTCTTCCTGCTCACCGGCTGGATCGCCGAGAAGCTCGGCCTCCCGTTCGTCGTGGACGGTTTCTGGGCCGGACTGTGGGGCGCGATCGTGGTCGCCGTCGTCAGCTTCGTCCTCGGGCTGATCTTCCGGCCCAGCGAGGACGACTGACCGCACCCTCGGCGCACCCGCGGGACAATGCCGCCGCAACCTGCGGGGGAGATCCTTGGCTGTCACCCCCACGACGCCGGAGGAATCACCATGGCCGTTCGCCGAATTGCCCTGCTGACGATCCTGGCCGCGTGGCTGCTGGCGATCCCCGTCGCCGCCACGGCCGCCGCCGACTACGACCAGGGCATCCCGGTGATCGGCACGTCCGGGCGTTAGAGCCAGCACGGCCGCGCGCTAGAGGCAGCACGGCCGGGGGCTAGAGACGGCGGTCGCCCGCGTTTCCCGCGGGACACCCGCCCCGTCCGGCGGCAGGATGGCCGGATGAGATTCGGTCTGCTGGGCACCGGCTACTGGGCCGCCGAGACACACGCCGCCGCGCTCGCGGCCCACCCGGACGTGGAGTTCGCCGCGGTCTGGGGGCGGGATCCGGAAAAGGCGTCCGCGCTGGCCCGCCGGTACGGGGCCGAGCGCTACGACACCGCGGACGACCTGATCAAGGCCGTCGACGCCGTCGCGATCGCCCTTCCGCCCGACGTCCAGGCCGAACTCGCCGAACAGGCCGCCGCCGCGGGACGCCACCTGCTGCTCGACAAGCCGGTCGCGCTCACCGCCGCCGCGGCGGACCGGGTCGCCGCCGCCGCCCACCGCGCCGGGGTCGCCACGGTCGTGTTCTTCACCAAGCGGTTCGAGACCGAGATCGAGACGTTCCTGGGTAGTCTCGCCGCGTCGGGACCCTGGGACGGCGCCCGCGTCACCCTGCTCTACTCCATCTACGAACCGAACAGCCCCTACGCCGGATCGGCCTGGCGGCGCGAGCACGGCGGCCTCTGGGACATCGGGCCACACGCCCTCTCGGTGGTGCTGCCCGTGCTCGGGCACGTCGATCGGGTCGCCGCCGCGAGCGGTCCGCACGAGACCACGCATGTCCTGCTGACGCACGCCTCGGGCGCGGTCAGCACCCTGGCGCTCACGCTGAGCGCCCCTGAGAACGCCAGGGCCAGCGAGTACCTGTTCGCCGGCCCGCCCGGCTTCGCCACCCTCCCGGCCAGCTCCGAGACCCCCGTCGAGGCGTTCGGCCACGCGATCGGCGAGCTGATCGCCGCGGCGGCCGAGGGGAACACCGAGCACCGGTGCGGCGCGGGGTTCGGTGCCGAGGTCACCCGCGTCCTCGCCGCCGCCGAGACCGCCCGGCGGGACGGGGTGACCGTCACGGTGGGAGGATCCGGCGCATGAGCCTCGAATGGGAACAGGTCGTCGTGGACGCCGCGGATCCGCCGCTGATCGGATCGTGGTGGGCCCGCGCCCTCGGCTGGGTGGTCGTGAACGCCGCGGAGGACGAGTACGAGATCCGCCAGCACCCCGACCTGCTGCCCGGGATCCTCTTCGTGCCAACCCGGGAAGGCAAGAAGGGCAAGAACCGGCTGCACTTCGACTTCCGCCCCGACGACCAGGAAACCGAGGTCGAGCGGCTGCTCGACCTGGGCGCGGTCCGGGCCGACATCGGGCAGGAGGGGGAGGAGCCGTGGGTCGTACTCGCGGATCCGGAGGGCAACGAGTTCTGCGTCCTCGGCCCCCGCTGGGCATGACGGCGCCGGCCGGATGAGCAAGCTCAGCGCCGGGCTCGTGCTCTACCGGTCGCGAGCGGGTGAACTCGAGGTGCTGCTCGGGCACATGGGCGGGCCGTTCTGGGCGCGCAAGGACGAGCGCGCGTGGTCGATCCCCAAGGGCGAATACGCCGAGGGCGAGGATCCGCGGGCCGTCGCCGCGCGCGAGTTCACCGAGGAACTGGGCTCGCCGCCGCCTCCCGGTCCGTGGCTGGACCTCGGCGAGATCCGCCAGTCCGGCAAACGGGTCACGGCGTACGCGGTCGCGGGCGACTTCGATCCGGACTCCGCCGTGAGCAACACGTTCGAGCTGGAGTGGCCGCCGCGCTCGGGCCGGATCCAGTCCTTCCCCGAGATCGACCGGGTCGCCTGGTTCACCCTCCCCGAGGCCGCCACCAAGCTGGTCGCCGCTCAGACCACCCTCCTCCCCCGCCTCGCCACCGCCACCACCCCCTAGCCACCCCTCCCTCTCGCCGAAGTGCGTGCCGTCCGACCGGCTATGACCGGCCTAGCGGCACGCACTTCGCGCCGGAGCGCCAGAGCGCCAGAGGGCTAGAGCGGCGGAGCCGCCGAGCGGCAGAGGGCGCAGTGCCAGCCGACTTCGGGGGAGGGCGGCAGGGGCGGCGCGGGTGGGGGTGGGCGGGGGTGGGGTTAGCGGATCAGGGTGGTGATCCAGTGGGTGGCCGCGGTGAACTGGGGGGCGTAGCGGGCGGCAACCGGATCCTCGCTCCAGAGGGCGTCGTACAGCTTGCGCAGCGGATCGCTGTCGGCCTGGGCGGGCAGGCCGAGCTGGTGACGCAGGTCCGTGACGAGGTCGACGCAGGTCAGGACGTCGCCGAAACCGGGCACGTCGGCGCTCGCCAGGGTTACCGCGGCCCGCCGGAAGTCGAACACGCAGGCGTGCGGCGGGAGGTAGACCGCGTCCGGGGGAATCGCCTCGGCGAGCGCCGCGAAGTGCCCGCCCAGCCCGGCGAGCGCGAAGCACGACTCGGACTCGGTGGCCGCGATCCGGGCGAGGGCGCCGATGGTGCTGGTCAGGACGATCCGGCCACCGGCGAGCAGGACCCGGTCGTACCCGCCGGGGTAGTCGCCGCCCCAGAGGGTGTACCCGTTGCGGCGCCCGGCGAGGACCTGGACCGCGAACAGCCCGAACTTCCCGGCGAGGACGTCGTCGAACCCGGCCGGATCCACGTCTCAGATGCCCGGCTGCTCACCGGGGCGCTGGTCGCCGGGTTTGGTGTGCTCGGCGAGGAACCGTTCCAGCTCGGCGCCGAGCTCGTCGGCCGTCGGCAGCGGACCTGAGGCCGCGGCCGGGCCGGACTCCCCGCGGGCGGCGACCATCGCGTCGTACTGCTGCTCCAGGGTGCGGACCAGAGCGGCGGCCTCGTCCGCACCCGCGACCTGCTTGTCGATGTCGGCGTCGACGAGCTCGGCCGCGGCGCGGAGCTGCTGGGTGGGCAGCAGCAGCCCGGTGGCGCGCGAGACGGCGGAGATGAGCGCCTCGGCGGCGGTCGGGTAGGACGCCTGGGAGAGGTAGTGCGGGACGTGTACCGCGAACCCGAGCGCGTCGCGCCCGCGCTGCCCGAGCCGGTATTCCAGCAGGTTGCCCACGCTGCCCGGCACCTGGACCCGGTTCAGCCACGACTCGTGCCCGGAGATCAGCTCCTTGCGGGTCGCGTGCGCGGTGAGCCCGAGCGGACGGGTGTGCGGCACCGCCATCGGGATCGCGTTCAGCCCGACCGTCAGCTGCACACCCAGGCGCTCGACCAGCGAGATCACGGCGGCCGTGAACGCGTCCCAGCGCAGGTCGGGCTCCAGGCCCGCGAGCAGGAGGAACGGGGTGCCCGCGTCGTCGTGCAGCACGTGCAGGGCGATGCTGGGCTCTTCGTAGTCCTCCCAGTGGTCCTCGACGAAGACCATCGGGGGGCGGCGGGAGCGATAGTCGACGAGCTCGTCGGCGTCGAACACGGCGAGCGGCTGGTGGCCGAGTGTGCTGAGCAGGTGGTCGGTGGCGAGCTCCTTGGAGCTGCCGGCGTCGACGAACCCGGTCAGCGCCTGGATCAGCACCGGGCGGCCGAGCTCCGGCAGATCGCCGGTCAGCTCGTAGAGCCGAGACGGATCGAGCACCGCGGGACCTCCTAGGCGAGCTGGCCGGACAGGACGGCAACGGCCGGGCGGCGCGCAGGATTCCCGGCACGCCTGGATCGCCGATCGTAGGGCCCCGCGCCGAGCCGCCATCTGGGCGGGCGGGCGCGGTATGGGCGCGCGCTGTCCCACCAGGCTATGCCAGGGCGCCGCCGGTCACAGCACCGTGCCGCAGAACAACCGTGCCTCAGAGCACGGCGTCGGCCAGCCGGTGTACCTGGTCGGGGTCGGCGTAGGTGGGCATCAGGTAGAACTCGGTGAACCCGGCGTCCGCGAACGCGCTCACCGCGCCCTTGAGCGCCTGCTCGCTGCGCAGCGCCCCGGCCGCGATCGTGTCGGCGTACGGGCCGAGGAAGCCGTAGTAGTCGCGCAGGTAGGCCAGCGATCCGGCTTCGGCGTCGTCACCGAGCGAGTAGTAGGCCAGCGCCGCGAGCCTGGGCTCGCCGTCGCGCCGCGCCTCGGCCCAGGCCGCCTGGATCCGCGGGATGAACGCGGCGGCCTGCTCGGGCGGGGCGCCGCCGGAGGTCCAGCCGTCGCCCCACTCCGCGGTACGGCGGACCGCCCGCTCGCCGGATCCGCCGACGAGGATCGGCACCCGGTGTTCGCGGACCGGCGTGGGCGCGGCCTCCCGGGTCACGCCCCCGACGGGCTGGCCGCGCCAGGCCTGGCGGAGCAGCGAGAGGGTGTCGTCGAACACGGCACCGCGGCCGGCGAAGTCGCGCCCCGTGGCGGTGTAGTCGTCCTCCCGGCCGCCCGGGGCCAGCCCGAGGGTCAGCCGCCCGTTCGAGAGCTGGTCGACGGTCGCTGTGACCTTGGCGAGGTGGACCGGCTCGTAGGCCGGCGCGAGCAGGATGTCGGTGAGCAGCCCGATCCGGCTGGTCACGGCCCCGGCGGCGGCGAGGGTGGTGAGCGCGTCGTTCGTCGGGTACGCGAAGCGGTCGATGGTGGCGAGGGCGTGGAAGCCGCGATCCTCGGCGCGGTTGGCCCATTCGATCAGCGTGCTCCCGGGCGTGCCAGGTACCGCGTTGGGAATGCCGATCCCGATCTTCACGAATGCTCCCCAGATCCTCGGCTAGACGGCGACGGCGGTCCTTGCCCGCCGGAGCAGCACGAACGCGCCCGCGTAGAGCAGCGCCGCGATGAGCAACAACGACTGGTACCCGGTGACGAGCGTCAGGTACTCCAGGCAGCCGCCGACCATGGCGCCGAGCAGGTTCGCCCCGAAAGCGGCCGTCGGATCGACCGTATCCGCGAACCGCTTCGAAAACACCAGGTTGGCGATGAATACGGGCAAAAAGGCCAAGACGACGGCCGCGATCGCCCGGACCGGGACCGGCAGCGGCAACAGCAGCCCCGGCGGCACCAGGGCGGCGAGCAGCAGCGACAGGGCCAGCGCCGCGTAGAGGATCGGCATCGGCGGGGTCCGGAACCGTCTGGTGATTTCGACGGCGAGCAGCACCACGAGGAGCACCCCGGCGAAGACGATGGCGTTGACGATCCAGGTGGTGCCGAACAGCAGCGCGAAGCCGGTCACGCTGCGGGTCTCCAGGAGCAGGAACGCCGCGCCCAGCAGGAACAGGTCGGCGTAGGGCTTCATCCGGCGCAGCGGCCCGCCGGCGGCGCGGACGGCGATGAAGCTCAGCGCGAGGATCCCGATGAGCGTGCCCAGGTACGGGTTGAACGGGATCGTCGCGGTGCGCAGGTAGAGGAACGGGTGGTTGTCGGTCGACGGCTCGGGGCCAGCCGGGATCGCCTGGGTGGGCCCGCAGTGCTGGTCGGCCACGGTCCGCCCGGAGCTGATCACGGCCTGGTTGTTGCCGGGCACGAAGTCCACGCACGGCTGGTGGCCGAACGCGCCGGAGACCGTCCGGGCCAGGCGGCCGATCAGCCACTTCTCGCGGTAGGAGTTGTACATCGCGAACGCGCCGCCGGGGGCGAGGTGCTCGTGTACCGACTTCATCGCCTCGCTGGTGAACAGGTAGCTCTCCAGCCGCAGCGAGCTGGCCCCGGCGACCAGGGTGAGGGAGTCGGGCAGCGCGAAGATGATCAGGTCGTAGCGGCCGTCGGTGCGCTCGAGGAACGCGCGCCCGTCGTCGATGTGGACGTGCACCCGCGGATCGTCGTACGGGTGGTTCGGGTGCTTCTCGGCGCCGAGCTGCTGGAGCCGCGGATCGATCTCGACGGCGTCCACGTAACTGGCCCCGCGGGAGAGCGCGAGTGCCACGTCGGTACCCGTTCCCGCGCCGACGATCAGCACCTTGCCCGGCGGGGTGTGCGCGACCCGCTGGTATGGGACGCCGTAGATCGGGGAGATCCGCACGCGCTCCTCGGCGTCCATCGCGGTCTGGTGCGGGATCCCGTTGACCGAGACGTTGAAGCCGGTCAGCGTGCCGGTCTTCCGTTGTTCAGTGGTGACCTTGTAGTACGGCGACCAGCTCGTGCCCGGCTGCAGCGACTCCGCGGCGAGCGCGCCGAGCACGATCACCAGCGGAACGGCCGTGGTCAGCGCGCGCTGCCAGCCCGCCCGGTTCGACACGGCGGCGCGGTTCCAGGTGACCAGCAGCGACGCGGTGAGCGCGGCGACGATCGCGCCCCACACCACGGGGGGCGTGCGCAGGAACGAGACCCCGGTGAACAGCGCGATCCCGGTGAGGCTGCCGCCGAGGTCCAGGCGGTACGCCTCCAGGCGGGGCAGCTCGGTGAAGCACCGGCCCACCAGCTCGCCGGGTCCGGCCATGACGGCCGCGACGCCGATGAAGATCAGCGGCAGCGCGAGCCAGGCGGGCGGCCCGGTCGTGTGCAGGGCCGAGAAGAAGATCAGGTCCGCGCCGCTGCGGTCCACGGTCACGGGAAAAAGCAGAATCCCGCCGACGAGGATCGCCAGGGCGATCGGGAAGTACAGCGGCGCGCGGCTGGTCCGGTCCGCGCGCAGGAACCCGATGCCCACGCCGAGGAACGATCCGAGCAGGACGAAGTTCGAGAAGTACCCGAGATGCACCACGTTGGACGCTGTCCACCGGATCAGCGCCAGCTCGAGGAACAGCATCAAGGTGCTCGCCAGGAACAGGCGTGTCCGCAGACTCATAGGCCCAGACGATGCCCCACTCGGCCGCGCTACGGAAGGAGCGACACCGCTCGGCCTCCCGCGAAACTGCGGTAAGAGCGTCCGGCGGGGACCGGCCGCGGTTACCGCGCTTCGGGAATGCGGCCCAGGGGCCAGAGGCGGATCCGGACACGGCCGGCGATCCGGGACACCGGCACCGGGCCGAACGCGCGCGAGTCGGTGGAGTCGGCGCGGTTGTCCCCGAGGACGAACACGTGCCCGGCCGGTACCCGCACGGGTCCGTAGTACAGCCCGTCCACCTCGGACGCTCGCACGTACGGCTCCCGGATCGGCCGGCCGTCGACCACCAGCACCCCGTCCTCGATCCCGACCTGCTGACCGGCCACGGCGGCGACCCGCTTGAGCAGCATCGAGCCGTCCCCGGCGTGGAACACCACCAGGTCCCCCCGGTGCGGATCGGCCCGGCCGGGCTTGTAGAGCAGCACCTGGTCCCCGGCCCGCACGGTGGGCTCCATGCTGGCCGTGGGCACCCGGACCGGCTCGGCGACGAGCGCGGTCCCGGCGAACAAGGCCGCGGCGAGCGCCGTCACACTCGCCGCGGCCAGCCTGCGCCGCGCGGTCCGCCCACGGGTGGGGGACTGCGCGCGTGAACTCACGGGATCAGGCTCGTGAGCCGTCCCGCCACCAGGACCGCCGCCGCGAGCAGCGCCGCGTTCGCCGCCCACCGGCGGGGGACCGGTGGCACGAGCGTGAGCAGCCCGACGACCGCGGCCACCGTTACCACGAGCGCGACGAGCTGCGGAGTGCCGAACGCGATCGACGGTGGCGGCACGGCGTGCCCGGTGTGGCCGGACGGCACCGCCTCGATCCGGGTTCCCGCCGCCACCTGGAGGCAGGCCGAGGCCAGTGCCGCGGCGAACGCGGCGAGCGCGGCCGCGGTCCGGCGGGACACCAGCACGGCCACCCCGGCGGCGACGAGCAGGGTCGCGCTGCCCGCCACCAGGTCCGCGCTCACGCTGCCGGGGTGGTGGGCGAACCGGGACGCGATCCAGATCCCGGCGATCCCGGCGGCCACCGCGAGGCCGGCCACCCGGGACCGGGACCGGTCCACCGCCGGAGCGGCCGCCACCGCGGGGGCGGTCATAGCGGCGGTGCCGGCAGCAGCAGCGCGGGGGCGGCGAGCCGGGGATCGGGGCCCGCGCCGGGCGGACCCACCCGGAACTGCGCCATCATGTCGTGGTCCTCGTGCACCAGGTTGTGGCAGTGGATCATGTACCGGCCGAGGTTCGGCCCGAACGTCGTGATCACCCGGACCGTCTCGTTCTCCCCGACGTACACGACGTCCTTGGGGCCCCGCTCGTAAGCGAACGGCGGATTGCCGTTGCGGTCGAGGACCTGGAAGTCCACGAGGTGGATGTGCACCGGGTGGAACCAGCCGCCCGAGGTGTTCTTGAACTCCCAGATCTCGGTGTCGCCCAGCCCGGGATCGGCCCACACCAGCTCGTAGCCGGAGTCGATGACGTCCTGCCAGGTGATGCCGTTGATCGTCCACTGGCCGTTCTTGCGGACGAACTCGAACTTGCGGGTCTTGATCCCCGGGGCGGGGCTGAGGTCCATGGCCGCGGCGTCTGGGTTGAGCACGTCCGGGATCGCGTTGCCCTCCAGGCTCGTGGGCTCGGCGGCCACGTCGAAGGCCATCACGTCGAACGTGGTCTCGAAGTCGCGCGAGTTCTTGACGCCCAGGTTCTTCAGCAGCACCCGCTCGCCGATCTTGTACTTGCTGAAGTCGATGATCACCTCGTACCGCTCGGCCATGCCGTGGCGCAGTTCGCGGGTGCGCTGGGGCGCGCGCATCAGCCCGCCGTCGGTGCCGATCACCACGAAGTCGTCCCCGGTGCTCAGCGCCCAGCGGAAGCCACGGGAGATCGCCGCGTTGAGGATCCGGAACCGGTATTTGCGCCGTTCGACCTTCATCGCGGGCCAGGGCCGCCCGTTGACGAGGATCACGTCGCCGTAGACACCCGAGTGGCTGTTGTCGTCGAAGATCAGCGCGCCGGTGGAGCTGAACATCGCGTCCCGCATCACGAGCGGCACGTCGTAGCGCCCGTGCGGGATCGGCAGGGACTGCTCCAGCGGATCCGTCAGGACGTACATCGCCGCGAGGCCCAGGTACGCGTTCTCCGCCGTGTGATGGACGCCGTGGTCGTGGTACCAGAGCGTGCGCGCGTTCTGGTTGTTCGGGTAGCGGTAGTCCTTGTACTGGCCCGGCGACGTGATGTCGCTGGCGTAGCCGTCGTACTGCGGCAGCGAGGCGGATCCGTGCAGGTGTACCGAGGTCCAGGCGTCGAACCCGAGCACCGGGTGCCTGGCCGGGAGCCCGTTGATCTGGCGCATGACGATCGGGCGGCCGCGGGTGGCGCGGACCGTGGGGCCGGGCGCGATGCCGTCGTAGCCCCAGACCTCGGTCTGGTAGCCCGGCAGGATCTCCGCCTGGCCCGGCCGCATGGTCACCGAGTAGAAGTCGGTGGTCGCGTCCTTGCGGACCGGTTCGAGCACCGGCGGGACGGCGAACGGCACGGTGTAGGGCTTGGGCAGCTTGCTCGCGGCGATCCGGTCCGTGGCGGACTTGGCGCTGGCCGCGCGTTCGAGGGGCAGTGCCACGGCGGCGGCCCCGAACGCGCCCAGCTTGAGCATGTCTCGTCTGCTCAGCCCCATCGTGAGCTCCCTTCCCCGCGGTGTGTCGGGGCCGACGCTAGGAACGCGGCCTGACGAATAGCTGTGGGATTCCTTCTGCGCCAGTGCCCTGCCGGTGGCTGCGGCCGAGGCCCCGCCTTGAAACCCGCCCGGCTCTTCCCTAACCTGGGCGCCTGCTGACATGACGGTCTGTTCTGGACGGTCGGGTGAAACTGCTGAAATCAGGGCAAATTCGCGGAGTGGGTGATACGGAAAGTGATCGGTTCCTCCGCTTTCGGTGAGCGCGTACGGCTGCTGACGGTGCCCCTGGCGCTGCTCGTGCTGTTGCCCGCCGCCGTACTGACGGCCTCACCAGTACGGGCCGAGCCCAAGCTGTCCGAAGTCGAGCGCCAGCTCGCCGCCGCCGGCGACACCATGGAGCGCACGACCGAGCAGTACAACAACGCTCGCGAGAACCTCAAGGCCAGCCAGACCCGGCAGACCGCGCTCGTCGGCCAGGCCGCGCAGGTCAAGGGCAAGCTCGGCAAGTACCGCGCCCAGGTCGAGGCCTACGCCGCGCTCACGTACCGCGGCGACCAGACGACGCTCGGCTCGATCCTGGCCGGCGGATCGACCCAGTCCGCTATGGACCAGCTCAGCTACCTCACCTACCTGAGCGAGCAGCACCGCGGCGAGCTCAACGCGCTGCTCGACGCCCAGCAGCAGCTCGACGCCGCGCAGCTGAAGATCAACCGCGAGCTGGCCGAGCAGGTGCGGCAGGAGAACGTGCTGCGGGCCAAGCGATCCCTGGTCGTGGCCGACGTGGCCCGGTGGGAGGCGCTGCGCAAGAAGCTCGCCCCCGCGGGCAGCCCCGGCGGTCCGCCGCCGGTCTACACCGGAGCGGCGGTCGGCCGGGCCAGGACCGTCCTGCGGTTCGCCTACGCCCAGCTCGGCAAGCCATACGTGTGGGGTGCCGCCGGATCGTCCAGCTACGACTGCTCCGGACTGACCATGGCCGCGTGGGCGCAGGCCGGCGTCTCGATGCCGCATTCGGCGTCGAAGCAGTACGCGCGCTTCCCCAAGGTGCCGCGCGGCCAGATGAAGCCCGGCGACCTCGTGTTCTTCTACTCCGACATCCACCATGTGGGGATCTACATCGGCAACGGCAAGATGATCCACGCGCCCACCAGCGGCGAGAACGTCAAGATCGCCGACATCGGCAGCGTCGGCAGTTTCGCCGGCGCCGTCCGGCCGTTCTGACCGCCGGTGACCATCGCCCTCGCGATCAACGTCGGTGACTCGCTGGTACTCGCCAGCGACAGCGCCACCGCCCAGCAACTCGTCTTACCCGACGGCCACGCCGAGACGATCAACGTCTGGAACAGCGCCAACAAGATCTTCAACCTGCGCAAGGGGCTGCCCGTCGGCGCGATGACCTGGGGCCAGGCCAGCATCGACGGCCTGGCGATCGCCACCCTGTCCAAGGATCTGCGCGCCCGGCTCACCGGCGACGATCCGGAGTACGCCGACTGGGCGCTCGACCCGCAGAAGTACCGGATCGAGGACGTTGCCCACTCGGTCCGCCGGTTCTTCTACGACGACCAGCCCGATCCCAAGCCCGAGGGCGTGCTGGGATTCCTCGTCGGCGGCTACTCGCCCGGATCGCCGCTCGCCGAGTGGTACACGATCCACATCGACGCCAAGGGCTGCGAGGGACCCACCGAGGTGCTGCCTCCCGGCGAGGCCGGAACCGTCTCGTTCGGCCAGCCCGAGGCCGTGTCGCGGCTGGTCTCCGGGGTCAGCGGGCACCTCGGGCGGGCCCTGATCAAGCTCGGCCTCGAACGTAAACTCGCCGCGCAGTACGTCGAGGCGATCATCGACCAGGTGCAGGCCCCGTGGGTCTTCGCGGGTATGCCTGTCGGTGAAGTCATCGAACTGGCACACTTCCTGGTGGACGCGACGATCAAGTTCGTGCGGTTCACCCCGGGCGACGCGCTCGTCGGCGGCCCGATCGAGATCGCGGCCCTCACGCGGCACGAGGGCTTCAAGTGGGTCCGGCGCAAGCACTACTACGATCCTCGCCTCAATCCGTGACGGAGCGGCCAGATGAGCAGGCGGCAGATGAGCAGTGGCAGATGAGCGCGGACGCGGCCAATGCGGCCTCCGGACGGGTCCACCGGGCCAGGCCGACCGGGGAAGCGGCCCGCCCGCGTACCGGCGGCACGATCACGAGCGCGCTGATCCGGGCGGTGCGCAAGCCCTCGTCCCACACTCTTCCCCCGCTCCGGCTCCCGCTCGCCGAACGCGGATCGCGCCCCGCGCACTGATGCTCACCCCTCGCCGGCCTTAGGCTGAGCTGAAGGCTGGTCCAGCGTGGACCGGCGCGAGGCGAGGGAGACGGGCGTGAGCGAGAACGAGCGGCTCCACCCACGGGCCGGGCAGCCCGCGGCGGCGGAGGACCTGACCGATATCCCCGCGCTCATCACCGCCTACTACACCGGTCATCCGGATCCGGGCGAGGTCTCCCAGCGGGTGGCGTTCGGCACGTCCGGCCACCGCGGATCCAGCCTCAACCTCGCGTTCAACGAAGACCACATCGCCGCCACCAGCCAGGCGATCGCCGAGTACCGCGCCGCCGAGGGGTACGACGGCCCGCTGTTCCTCGCCAAGGACACCCACGGCCTGTCCGAGCCCGCGCTGGTCACGGCCCTGGAGGTGTTCGCCGCGAACGGCGTCACCGTCCTTCTCGACAGCCACGGCGGGTACACGCCGACCCCGGCGCTCTCGCACGCGATCCTCACCTACAACCGCGGGCGGTCCGGCGGGCTCGCCGACGGCGTCGTCGTCACCCCCTCGCACAACCCGCCTCCGGACGGGGGCTTCAAGTACAACCCCCCGAACGGCGGCCCGGCCGACACCGACGTCACCAAGGTCATCCAGGACCGGGCGAACGCGCTGCTCGAAGGCGGGCTCAAGGACGTCCGCCGGATCACCGCGGCGAAGGCCCGATCGCTCGACACGACCGGCCACTACGACTTCCGGGACGCCTACATCGCGGATCTGCCGAACGTGGTCGACCTCGACGCGATCCGCGAGGCCGGGATCCGGATCGGCGCGGACCCCCTCGGGGGCGCGAGCGTGCACTACTGGGGCGAGATCGGCGAGCGCTACGGGCTCGACCTGACCGTGGTGAACCCCGAGGTCGATCCGGCGTGGCGGTTCATGACGCTCGACTGGGACGGCAAGATCCGGATGGACTGCTCGTCGCCGTACGCGATGGCCTCGCTCATCGGCAAGCGATCCCAGTACCAGGTCGCGACCGGCAACGACGCGGACGCCGACAGGCTCGGCATCGTCACCGCCGTCGCCGGGCTGATGAACCCCAACCACTACCTCGCCGTGGCCATCGGCTACCTCTACCGCCACCGCACCGGCTGGCCCGGGGGTGCGGCGATCGGCAAGACGCTGGTCTCCTCCTCGATGATCGACCGGGTAGCCGCGGATCTCGGCCGCACCCTCGTCGAGGTCCCGGTCGGCTTCAAGTGGTTCGTTCCCGGGCTCCTCGACGGGTCGATCGGCTTCGGCGGCGAGGAGAGCGCCGGGGCCTCGTTCCTGCGGCGCGACGGCGGAGTGTGGACGACCGACAAGGACGGGATCCTGCTCTGCCTGCTCGCCTCGGAGATCACCGCGGTCACCGGCAAGACCCCCAGCGAGCACTACGCGGCCCTGACCTCCCGCTTCGGCGACCCCGCGTACGCCCGCATCGACGCGCCCGCCACCCGGGACGAGAAGGCGATCCTCGCCCGGCTCTCCCCGGACCAGGTCACGGCCACCGAACTGGCGGGGGAGCCGATCACGGCCACCCTCACCGCCGCGCCGGGCAACGGGGCCGCGATCGGCGGGCTGAAGGTGACGAGCGAGTCCGGCTGGTTCGCGGCCCGCCCGTCCGGCACCGAGGACGTGTACAAGATCTACGCCGAGTCCTTCCAGGGTCCGGGCCACCTGGCCGAGATCCAGCAGGAGGCCCAGCAGATCGTCTCGACAGCCCTCCACACCTAACCCCACCCGTCACCCGCGTCCGCCGGTCGCTCGCGCGGCCGCCTCCGGATCCGCGAAGTGCGGTAACCGCGGCCGCCTATGACCGGCCGGAGTTACCGCACTTCGGGACAGGGGAGCGGCTCGTGGGCCGGATCCGGGGTGGGGCTACCAGGCGACGACGCCCTGCTTGCTGGGCTGGAGGGAGCCGACCTGGAGGGACGCCATGGTGATCGCGGACTTCTCGGCGGACGGGAACTCCTGGAGCGTGGCGTTGACGCGGCCGCCGCGCGGCGGGCCGACGCGCAGTCCGTTGCCGACGTTGCAGGTGGCGCTGCCCTTGTCGCACACGGTCCACTTCATGCCGGCGGCCGCGGAGGTGCCCGGCGGAAGGTCGATGGCCGTCGGCGCGCCGGGCTGGCTGACGTTCCGCACGGGGACGCGCACCTCGTCGCCCGCGGCGTTCACCAGCGCGACCGAGGTCCAACCGTCGAGGTGACAGGTTCGCGACGAGGCGTTCTCGACCAGGATCATCGCCATCCGGGTGCTGCCCTGGGTGCGGTCCGCCTGCCCGATCACGGTGACCTTGACGTTCCCGGCCGTGCACGCGGACGTCTTCCGGGCGGCCGGCGCGGCGTGCGCCGGCTTCGTATCGGTCCCGGAGCCGGAGTTCTTGGCCGGTGCTGGCGCGGCGGCCGCCGGGGCGCTCGGCGTCACGGGACTGGCGGGCGCACCAGCGCTGGCGGTTCCCGCGGAGCAGCCCGCCGTGAGAATCACGCCCGCGAGGACGGCGAGGGGAGCGGCGATCCGGACGGATCCCAGTCGTGTGCGCATTGAGCTCTCCGATCAGAAGTGGCCGGACACCCGGCCGACGTCGTTGACTCCCAAATGAACGCACGCCGCCCGTGAAATCGGAGTGTGGTGTGGCCCGCATCCCCGAACCGTGTGCCCGGATACCGTCCATAGCTGGTCCAAACGCACACAGCGGCGACCTGCTCGGCGTAGAGCTGGCACTCGGTGTCGCGCAGCGCGGCCGGGCGCATGTAGTCGGCGGCGGCCTCGGTGCCGGGGGCCAGTCCGCCGAGCGCGGCGAGAGTGCTGGCTACCGCGGCGGCGGTGAGGTACATGGTGACGCCGAGCCACGCCACGATCGCCGGGCGGTCCGGGTCGAAGCCGGCGCCCGTGAGCCGGCTGGTGAGGCCGTCGTGCTCGTGTTCGAGATCCGCGGGGACGTAGGTGAGCGGGGTACGGATCGGCAGGCCGCGCGCCCGGTCCTGTTTGGGTCCTGACAGTGGGAACGGGCGCCACGCAGGATGGGATGGCTACCGTGCTCCTGGTGACAGGCCATCAGCTCGGCCGCGCGGTGCCCCAGAAGATGCACCGCAGCGGCGGCAGTGAGAGCAGTCAATTCCCCCAGGCAAGCCCGTCGAGGGTAGGTGGGAGGACGCCTTCGAGGGTGAGGAGCCAGCGTTTGACCGCGAGGCCGTCGGATCCCGATCCGCCGCTGTAGCCGCCGAGGCCGTTCGCCGCGAGCACCCGGTGGCACGGCACCACCACGGGCAGCGGGTTGGACCCCATGATCGCGCCGATGCCCCGCGCGGGGACCCCGGCACCGGACCGCCCCGCCAGCTCGCCGTACGTCACCGACTCGCCGTACCGGACGGTCTCGAACAGCGTGCCGAGCACCTGGCGCTGGAGCGGCCCGAACAGCCGCCAGTCGACGGGCACCGCGAACTCCCGGACCTCGCCCCGGAAGTACGCCCCCAGCTCGGCGAGCACCGGCTCGGCCAGCCCGGAATCGGGGTCGGCCGCCAGCCGGTACCGCTCGGCGAGCCGCGACGGCGTGCCCCAGGACAGCGCGCACAGCCCCTCGCCCGAGACCGCGACGCTGAGCTGTCCCACGGGCGTGTCCAGCGCGCCCAGAGCCGTCCCAGCGCCTAGAGCCGTCATGGAGCGCATTCTGCCGGGCAGGTCCGACAAGAACGCCCGGCAGAACCCTGGAGCAGCTCAGCGGTCGATCGAGCTCATGTCGGGGTAGCGCTCGCCGGCCGCGAAGCCGCGTGGCGCGACCTTCTCGATCCGGTCGAGGTCGGCCTGGGTGAGGCGGACGTCCACCGCACCGACGTTCTCCTCCAGGTACCGCACGCGCTTGGTCCCGGGGATCGGCACGAGGTCCTCGCCCTGCGCGAGCACCCAGGCCAGGGCGAGCTGGGCCGGGGTGCAGCCCTTCTCGCGCGCGATCGCGTCGACCTCGGCGACGACATCGAGGTTGCGCTGGAAGTTCTCGCCCTGGAAGCGGGGGTTGTGGCTGCGGAAGTCGTCCGCGGGGAGGTCGTCGGGGCTGCTGAACCGCCCGGTCAGGAACCCGCGGCCGAGCGGGCTGTACGCGACGAACCCGATGCCCAGCTCGCGGACGGTCCCGAGGATCTCGTCCTCAGGATCGCGGGTCCACAGGCTGTACTCGGTCTGCAGCGCCGTGATCTGGTGGACCGCGTTCGCCCGCCGGATCGTGGCCGGGGCCGCCTCGGACAGCCCGAGGTGGCGCACCTTTCCGGCGGCGACCAGCTCGGCCATGGCCCCGACCGTGTCCTCGATCGGCACGCTGGCGTCGACCCGGTGCTGGTAGTACAGGTCGATGTGGTCGGTGCCGAGCCGGGACAGGCTGGCGTCGCACGCCGAGCGCACGTACTCGGGGCGGCCGTTGATGCCGATCCGCGAGCCGTCCGCGGCGCGCTCGTTGCCGAACTTGGTGGCGATCACCACCTGGTCGCGGCGTCCGGCCACGGCCTTGCCGACGAGGATCTCGTTGGTGAACGGGCCGTACATGTCCGCGGTGTCCAGCAGCGTGATGCCCAGGTCGAGCGCCCGGTGGATCACCGAGATCGACTCCTGCTCGTCGCCGGGGCCGTAGAACTCGCTCATCCCCATGCAGCCGAGTCCGAGGGCGGACACGGCGAGCTTCTCGGCACCGAGGTAACGGGTCTGCATGGCGAGCACCTTCCTTTAGAGCGTCCACCAATAGGGCCATACGGGCTCCGGCGGCACCAGAACCGCGCTCCGCCCGCCCTATTGGCGGACGCTCTTGGCGTCTCCTTCGATCCAACCTCAGGGGCGACGGCTGGACAACCGCGCCTCGCGGAGTAGCTCGAACGCTCGCAGGGAGTTGGGGTTCGCCAGTGCGCCCGCCGCGGCGGCCTCGCTGGCGGGCGCCCCGTCGAGGATCCGCTTCACGGGCACTTCGAGCTTTTTACCCGAGAGCGTTCGCGGCACCGCGGGTACGGCGTGGACCTCGTCGGGGACGTGCCGCGGCGAGAGGGATCGGCTCAGCTCGCGGGCCAGCTTGGCGCGCAGCGCGTCGTCGAGTACCGCGCCCCCGGCGAGCACCACGAACAACAGCAGCTCGCCGCTGCCGTCGAGGTGGACCACCACGGAGTCGGCGATCTCCGGCAGGTCCTCGATGACCGCGTAGAACTCGGCCGTGCCCAGCCGCACCCCACCCCGGTTGAGGGTCGCGTCGGACCGTCCGCTGATCACGCAGCTGCCCCGGCGGGTGATCTCGATCCAGTCGCCGTGCCGCCACACGCCGGGCCACGCACCGAAGTAGGCGTTGGTGTACCGGGTGCCGTCGGGGTCGTTCCAGAAGCCCACGGGCATGCTCGGCATCGGGCCGGTCAGGACCAGTTCGCCGCGGTGGCCGATGACCGAGGTGCCGTCGGGCGCGAACGCCTCGACCGGCGCGCCCAGGGACCGGCACGAGATCTCGCCCTCGTAGACGGGCACCAGGGGGACGGCCCCGACGAACGCCGTGCACACGTCCGTGCCGCCCGAGACCGACTGCAGGTGGACCGGCCCGACCGTGTCGTACACCCAGCGGTAGCCCTCGGGCGGGAGCGGGGCGCCGGTCGATCCGACCGAGCGCAGCCGCGAGAGGTCGGCGATCTTGGCCGGCACCACGCCCGCGCCACGGCAGGCGACGAGGAACGGGGCCGAGGTGCCGAAGTAGGTGATCCGGGCGCGCTCGGCGAGGCGCCACAGCTCGCCGAGGCCTGGCGAGCCGGGATTGCCGTCGAACAGCACGATCGCCGCGCCCACCGCAGGTCCGGAGACCAGCAGGTTCCACATCATCCAGCCGGTCGTGGAGAACCAGAAGAAGCGGTCGCCGGGGCCGAGATCCATGTGCAGGGCCAGGGTCTTGAGGTGTTCGAGCAGGATCCCGCCGTGGCCGTGCACGATCGGCTTGGGCAGCCCGGTCGTGCCCGACGAGTACAGCACGTACAGCGGGTGGGCGAACGGCACAGGCGCAAACTCCAGCGGATCGGAAGTTTCGGCGCACAGTTCGTCCCAGCTCAGCGTGCCGGGCAGTCCCGAGCCGAGGTACCGCACCCCGACCACGTGCTCGGTCGACGGCAGCGCCGCCCGGATCGCCGCGACCTCCCCGGACCGGTCCACCGCCTTGCCGCCGTACCGGTACCCGTCGACCGCGACGAGCACCTTCGGGCCGATCTGCTGCCAGCGGTCGGTGACGCTGCGGGTGCCGAACTCGGGCGCGCACGAGCTGAAGATCGCCCCGAGGCTGGCCGTGGCGAGGAACAGCACCACGGTCTCGGGGATGTTCGGCAGGTACGCGGCGACCCGGTCGCCCTCGCCGACCCCGAGCCGCCGCAGCCCGGCCGCCGCCCGCCGGACCGCGTCGCGAAGCTCGGCCACCGTCATGGTCTGCGGGCCGCGGGTCTGGCTGTAGGCGAGCACCACCGGATCGCTCTCGGCCATCCCCGGGGCGCGGAGCACGTGCTCGGCGTAGTTCAGCGTCGATCCCTCGAACCAGCGCGCCCCGGGCATCGACGGATCGCCGAGCGCGGGGCCGCCGGGGGATCCGGACACGGCGAAGTAGTCCCAGATCGACTGCCAGAACGGGCCGAGCTCGCGCACCGACCAGGCCCGCACGTCCTCGTAGGAGCGGAAGTCGAGCCCGTGCGTGTCACGCAGCCAGCGCAGGTAGCCGCCGATCCGGGAGGTGGCGAGCACGTCCGATGGGGGAGTCCACAGCACGTCACCATTGGCCATGCGCCCACCCTGCCACTGCGCACCCCGCGCTCGGGCCGGAAACCGCCGAGCCGTCGCCAACCGCTCGCAGCCGGTCACTGCGGGCCGGCCCACGGTCAGGCCGTGGCGCGCCGGCCACTACGCGAGTTTCCGCTGCCACGCGGTAGCGCTCGCGACGATCCGGAAGCCGAGCAGTTCGTTGACGGCGATCATGTGGTCGTTCGACCCGGCGTTCCAGGTGTTGACCGCCCGGAGCTGCGGTTCGGCGTCCTGTAGCCAGCGCATCATGCCGATCTTGAGCAGCAGGCCCAGCCGGTGGCCGCGGTGCGTGCGCAGCACACTCGTGTCGTACTGCCAGCCGTGCCACGGATGGTCCACGTCGACGGCGAGGACCGTGTGCCCGGCGAGCACCCCGGTGGCGCGCTCGCGGGCGACCAGCCGGTACTGGCGGCGCCCGGCCGCGACCTGGGCGACTTCGGCCGCGCGCAGCCGCTCGGGGCTGAACTTCTCGTCCTCGATCTGCAGGTCGTCGGTGGGCGCGTCGTTGATCGCGGCGGTCAGCTCGACGATCGCCGGCATCAGGTCCTCAGGCACGTCCCCGGGGATCCGCACGAGCTCGTACCCGGCCGCCTTGGCCTCGGCCCCCGCGTAGAGGACGCCGAGGCGATCCCAGTCCACGGCGAGTACGTCCTGCCGGCGCTGGATCTCCTCGGAAGCCCGCTCCAGACCCATGGCCTTGCAGAACCCGGACGAGGCCGGAAGGTCCCAGGACTCGGCGAGGATCAGGGTCCGGTTCTCCCGGCGCATCCGGTCCGTGGCCTCCGCGAACAGGCGGGTGCCGATGCCGCGGCGGCGCAGCAGCGGATCCACGTTGATCTCCGTATTGCCCGTGTGGGTGTTGTCCCACGCCGGCAACTCCATCTCCAGCACACCCACGACCCGGTGGCCCTGCCTGGCGACCGCCGTATGGATCGGCGTGCTGGACCAGCCGTGCCGCAGTCCGGCCCGCAGGACGGGGACGGTCCTGGCGAGTTCCTGCGGGTAGTCGGCCTCGCGGGACGCCTCGATGATGGCGGCGACCCCGTCGAGGTCACGACGGTCGGGATCGGCGCGGTCGAGCCAGCTGATGTCCACGGGGCCATCAAACGCCTTGCGCCGCCGATCCCCCATCGATTTTCGCCCGGCGTTTCACCGAGCTGCGCAGTTCAGCTGGCCGGCGCGGCGGCGTCGGTGGCCGCCGGGGCGGTGCCCTCGGACGTCTGCAGCGACCCGAGCGCGGCGATCGCGCTGCCCCGGGCCCCGGCCATGTCGCGGTCCGGGACGAGCGCGAACGTCGCCAGCGTGAGCTGCTCGGCACGCAACTGCGTGTGGGTGCGGACCCGGCCCAGGAACCAGTCGCGGAAGTCCGGAGTCGTCTCGACCACCCCGCCGCCGAGGAAGTACGTGTTCGGATCGGTGAAGTTCGCCGCGACCGTGAACAGGCGCCCGATGGCCATGGCCTGCTGCTCGAAGATCCGCAGGGCGAGTTCGTCGCCGCGCTCGCCGTACCCGCGCACCAGCTTCGCGGCCGTGCGGATGTCCTCGCTGGCGAGCGGGTGCCCCGGGTAGCGGGACAGCCAGTACGGCAGCAGGTTGTTCGCGATGCCGCTGAGCGAGGCGATGCTCTCGGCGTCCCCGGCGAACCCGCAGTTGCACTGGGGGATCGGCTGTCCCTCCTCCAGCAGTCCCTGCATGGGGATGTGGACGTGTCCGAGTTCGCCCGCCATCCCGGCGGCGCCGCTGATGATCGTGCCGGCCTCCACGATGCCGCCGCCGAGCCCGGTGCCGACGATCGCCGACACCGACGACCGCTGCGCCGCGACCGGGCCGAAGTGCAGGTGGTGGGCGTAGAGCGCGGCCGCATTGGCGTCGTTGCTGTAGACGACCGGCAGGCCCGTGCGCTGCTGGAGGGCACCCCGGATGTCGAAGCTGAACCACGCCGGGTCCGAGAAGTTGGTGGATCCGCGGGAGGAGATCACGCCGGTCGCACTGGCCGGTCCGGGGGTGTCGAGCCCGACGGCCCGGACCGAGGACCGGCTGATCCCCGTCACGGCGAGCACGTTGTCCAGCGCCGCGGCCATCGACTCGACCGCGACGGCCGGGCCTTCCAGCACCCGGCTCGGCATCTCCAGCAGCCCGTCGACCAGGAACCGGCCGGTGGAGTCCAGCACGGTGGCGTTGTTGGTGTTGCCGCCGTTGTCGATCCCGACGACGGCCCAGCCGCTGTCCGGCCGCGACTCGCCCTGGGCCGGCTGGTCCGGTGCTGGCTGCTCGGTTCCGGTGCGCATGTGCCCGCCCTCTCGCCCGCTGCGAGTACGTCCCCGGCGGCGCCGGTGCCCCCAGTCTGGCACCGCCCACGCACGCGCACCCGTCATCACCGGATCCAGAACGGGCGTCGAGGTCCCACTTCTCGCGCACCTGTGCACGACGAGTGACGAACGGCAATCCGCGTCTGCCCCGAGCGTCCCGGCTGCCGGCTTCCCCCGGCCCAGGCCGATCCGATCCACACCTGGCGTTCGTTGCGCGGATGTTTCGGGAGCGGTGACTGTTTCGGCTGCGGCGATGGTGCGCGGCGTGTCGGGATGATTCGCCCAAAAGGGTTGGACAGACTGGAAACACGGCTTGTTGCCTTACCCCGCCGTGAGGCAACAAGCCGCTCCTCCGTCCTCAGTGGACCCTCCCCGCCGCGTAACGCCCGCGCAAGTGTGTGCCGCCACGCCACCTCTGACCGGCCCAAACGCACACACTTCGCCACGAGGATCGTCCCGTCGCGCAAGTGCGTGCCGCTGTGCCGCCTATGACCGGCGCCACGGCACGCGCTTCCGCCGGTGGCGGCGCGCTCGCCGCGACCCTCGCGTAAGCCCCTACCGGACGCGGTCGCGAAAGTGCGTGCCGCCAGGCCGCCTATGACCGGTGTTACGGCACGCGCTTCCGCCGGTGGCGGCGCGCGGGCTGGGGGCGCGTGAGTGGAGAGTTGATTGGGGGGTGGAGGGTATTGGCGGATCGGGGAGTGATGGGCGGCAACTTGTCTACACAGCGTAGAATAGCCGACGCAATGTAGACGATCGGGGAGGCGGCAATGACGGTGGACTATCTCGCCGCAGGTGCGGACCTGTACCACCCGCGCATGCAGATGGCACTCTCGCTCGGCTGGCACATCGTCATCGCCTGCTTCGGCGTCGGATTCCCCTCGCTGACCCTGTTCGCCGAGTGGCGTGCGCACCGCCGTGGCGACGCGGTGCTGCGGTCGCTCGCGCACACCTGGGCCAAGGCGATGGGCGTGCTGTTCGCCGTGGGTGCGGTCTCGGGCACGATCCTCTCGTTCGAGATGGGCATGCTCTGGCCCGGACTGATGAGCACGTTCGGCGAGGTCTACGGCTTCCCGTTCATGCTGGAGGGGTTCGCGTTCTTCATCGAGGCGATCTTCGTCGGCGTCTACCTCTACGGCTGGGACCGCCTCACGCCCCGCGCCCACATGCTCGCCGCGCTCCCGATGATCGCCGCGGGGATCTCCGGGGCGTTCTTCGTCGTCTCCGCGAACTCGTGGATGCAGACTCCGTCGGGGTTCCGGATGGTGAACGGCAAGCTCACGGATCCGGATCCATGGGGGGCGCTGTTCAACCCGTCCGCGTTCTCGCACGCCGTGCACATGATCGTCGCCGCGGTCATGGTCACCGGGTTCTGCGTCGCCTCGGTGTACGCGGCCGGGATGCTGCGCGGCCGCCGCGACGCCTACCACCGGTACGGACTGCTGATCCCGCTCACGGTGGCCTCGGTGGCCGCTCCGCTGCAGGTCCTCGTGGGGGACTGGATTGCGAAATCCGTCGCCGAGCACCAGCCGGGCAAGCTCGCCGCCCTCGAAGCCCTCGGGACCAGCCAGAACGGCGCGCCGCTGTCGATCGGCGGGATCTACACGGACGGCAAGCTGCGGTGGGCCATCGAGGTCCCGAGAGGACTCTCGCTGCTGGTGCACGACGACCCGAACGGGCGGGTCGCCGGGCTCGACTCGATCCCCCTCGATCAGCAGCCCCCGGTCAACGTCACCCACCTGAGCTACGACGTGATGGTCGGGATCGGTACGGCGCTGGTCGCGCTCGCCGCGTGGTACGGCTTCGTGTGGTGGCGCCGCCGCGACCTGCCCCGCAGCAGGTGGTTCCTGCGCGCGGCAGCCGTAGCCGGAGTGGCCGCGGTGCTCGCGATGGAGACCGGCTGGACCGCCACCGAGGTCGGCCGCCAGCCCTGGATCGTCTACCACCTCATGCTGACCAAGGACGCCGTGAGCACCGCACCCGGACTGCAATACGGCTTCTACGCGGTCGCCGCGATCTACACCGTGCTGACCGTCCTGACCGTGTACGTGCTGCGCCGGCTCGCGCGCGACCACGAGGTCCCGGCCCCGCAGGAGCCCGAGCTGGCAGGGGCGGCGGCATGAGCCTCGCGGACGCGGTCCTCGGCGTGATGTTTCTCGGGGTGACCGCGTACGCCCTGTTCGGCGGGGCGGACTTCGGCGCCGGCGTCTGGGACCTGTTCGCCGGCGGCACCCGCCGCGGCGCGGACCAGCGGCGGCTGATCGAGCGCTCGCTCGGCCCGGTGTGGGAGGCCAACCACGTGTGGCTGATCTTCGTGCTCGTGGTGCTCTGGACCGCGTTCCCGCTGGGCTTCGCGTCGATCGCCTCGACGCTGTACGTGCCGCTCACGCTGGCCGGGTTCGGCATGATCGCCCGCGGATCGGCTTTCGCGTTCCGC
The DNA here is from genome assembly GCA_025963185.1 of Actinomycetes bacterium. Classification (GTDB taxonomy): domain Bacteria; phylum Actinomycetota; class Actinomycetes; order Mycobacteriales; family Cryptosporangiaceae; genus RYN-140. Next base: position 640 of record JAOPVE010000240.1, on the reverse strand, counting down.
CACTCCGTCCCCGGCCTGCCCCTCCAGCGGGCGCTGGGCGCGGCATTCGCGTTCTCGTCCGTGGTGACGCCGTTCTTCCTCGGGACGATCGCCGGTGCGGTGGCCTCGGGGCGGGTCCCCCCGGGCATCGCCGCGGGGAACGTCGTCACGAGCTGGCTTAACCCGGTGTCGATCCTCGGCGGGATTCTCGCCGTCGGCACCTGCGCGTACCTCGCCGCGGTGTTCCTCTGCGGGGACGCCGAGCGGGCCGGGGAGCCCGTGCTCGCCGCCCAGTTCCGGCTGCGGGCTATCGCCGCCGCGCTGGTCACCGGGGTGATCGCCCTCGCCGGGATCGCCGTGCTCGCCAGTGGCGCCCCGCGGCTGTTCGACGGCCTCACGGGCCGGGGGCTGCCCGCGGTCGCGGTGTCCGCCGCCGCGGGGATCGCCTCGATCGCGCTCCTCGTGCGCCGGCGGTTCGGCTACGCCCGGATCGCCGCGGCGCTCGCGGTCGCGGCGATCCTCTGGGGCTGGGCACTGGCCCAGTACCCCTACCTGCTCACGCCGTCGCTCACGATCGCGGAGGCCGCGGCCGCTCGGGCGACGCTGACCGCGCTGCTCGGCAGCCTGCTGGTGGGCGCGGCGATCCTGGTGCCCAGCCTGT
>JAOPVE010000229.1 GCA_025963185.1 Actinomycetes bacterium | reverse complement strand
GCCGGGCCGATGTGTGCGCCACCGGCGCCCGGCCGGCCACCGCCCCCCCGCGGCGGTCAGCGCCGGACGTGCGCGCCCGGAATATCCCGCGAGTGCGGCGCGGGCGCAGCTCCTACTAACGGGCCGTAAGTGGTGGCCTAATGGCTATCTTGACACTGGTCTGTTCGCCACCGGCACAATGGACACTCACTCAATTCTGTGGGTCCAGGGTGGAGTGCCGGCGTCGCCATGACAAACGGCTGATCGTGATCCTGAATTCATGGCGCGACCGCTCGTCGAAATCTCGGGAATGGGGACGTTGTGAAGAGGCCAGCGCCGGGTATTTCAGCAGTTTTCGCCGTGACATTGAGCATCGTCGCACTAGGACAATGGGCCGGCGCGGACAGATCCGTGGGTACCGCTCCCGCCACGTCAGGGACTTTCGCGGCGGCAACCCCGCAAGGGCTGGAACCACCGCCGGGCGGGCCGTCCGACCCGGCCGGCGTGGACTGGTGCGGGATCACCCGCTTATGTGGGAATTCGTAATTGCCGCGGGGCGCCGTCGTGCGCGGCCGGTCCTGCTGGACCTCGGCCTAGCAATCGCGCTCTGCCTGCTCGATCTCGTCGTGGCGTTCGACTCGAACGATCCGCGGGCGCGTTCGGTGATCGCGACAGCGCTGTACGCGGCGGTGGGCTACCTCGCGCTCGCCGCCCGTCGCCGCTGGCCTGGCCCCGTCTTCGCCGTCGTGCTCGTCCACAGCCTGCTCGCCACCGTCGTCGTGCCGGGTTATCTGCCCACGCTCGGCCTGTGGCTCGCGCTCTACACCGTGGCCGCGCACGGCGATCGCTGGCCGGCCGCGCTCGCGCTGGCGGCCATGGCACCGCACGCGGCGCTCAACGTCGCGGACGAGGTGCAACGTCACCAGGGCGCCGACCGGGTGGGCGCGGTGATCTCCTCGATCGTCCTGTCGACGGGGATCAGTCTCGCGATCGCCGGCGTGGGCCGGTGGGTGCGGTGGAGTGTGCGGCAGCGGATCCTGGTTGCCCAGCACGCGGCCGCCGAGGCCGTGTCGTCGGAGCGAAGCCGGATCGCCCGCGACCTGCACGACGTCGTCGCGCACGCCGTCACGCTCATGGTGCTGCAGGCGGGCGGTGCCGCGCGGCTGCTGCGCAGCGAACCGGACCGCGCCAGCACGGCGCTGGACCATGTCGACGAACTCGGGCAGCAGGCCATCTTCGAGCTGCACCGGCTGCTCGGCCTCCTCGCGCCCGAGCCCGCCGAGTCCGCGGAGGCCGCGGTACGTCCGGGTCTGCGCGACCTCGCCTGCCTGGTGGATCAGGTGCGGGCGAGCGGCCTGCGGGTCGAACTGTCCGTCACCGGCGAACCCGCCGGGCTCGAACCCGGCGTCGACCTGGCCGCGTTCCGGATCGCGCAGGAGGCGCTGACGAACGCCGCGCGGTATGCGGATCCGCGGCACCCCGTTCAGGTCGAGGTGCGCTGGCGGCCGTTCGACGTGGAGATCGCGGTGCTCAACCACACGCTCCGCGCACTCGGGCCGTCGCTACCGAGCGGCCGCGGGATCGTCGGGATCCGGGAACGGGTCCGCATCTCCGGGGGCAGCGTCGATGCCGGTCCGCAACCGGACGGCCGGTTCCTGGTCGGCGTCCGGCTTCCCCTCACGACGCGGCGGCCCGCGGATCCCGGCTCCCGCCCGGCGGCGATCGGTTCCGACGGCAGGCTCGTCACCGCCGAACGCGGATCCGTCCTCGCGGTGTCCGAGACCCGCCGCGATGGGTGAGCCCGCGCGGATCACGGTGCTCCTGGCCGACGACGAGCCGCTCGTCCGCGCGGGCCTGGCCATGCTCATCGACGCCGAGGACGGCCTGGCGGTCGTCGGCGAGGCGGGCGACGGACTCCACGCGGCCGACCTGGCGGTGCGGCTGCGTCCCGACGTCGTGGTGATGGACATCCGCATGCCGGGACTCGACGGGGTGCAGGCCACCCGGCGGCTGTTCAGCGGCGAATGCGGCACCGGCGTCTCGTCCGCTGTCCTGGTGCTGACCACGTTCAACGACGACCAGGCCGTCTACGACGCGCTGCGGGCCGGAGCGTCCGGATTCCTGCTCAAGAGCGCAGCGCCGCGCTGCCTCGGCGACGCGATCCGTGCCGTCGCCGCCGGTGACGCGTGGCTCGACCCGGCGGTCGCGCGCAAGCTGCTCGCGGACTTCGTCGCCCGCCCCGGGCCCGCGGTGCCGACCGCCGCCCAGCTCGACGGGCTGACGATCCGTGAACGTGAGGTGCTGGTGCTCGTGGCGCACGGCATGTCGAACGCCGCGATCGCCGCGCACCTGGTGATCAGCAACGCGACGGTGAAGACGCACCTGGCGCGCGTGCTGGTGAAGCTGGGCGTCCACGACCGGTCCCAGGCCGTGGCCGCCGCGTACCGGTGCGGCCTGGTCCGCCCGCACGACGGGCCGCTCGCGGTCCGCTGAGGCCGTGGCCCGTCCGGCCGCCGCGCACCCCTGACCTCGGCGGCGCTTCCTCGCGCCCTCGGTGTACCGCGTGCGGATGACCCGCTGTCCACCCCGGGGAGTAGGCGCGGATTACCGCGCTGGCCCGACGCTGGCCGCGCCATTCCCGAGCATGCTCGTCATGTCACGAACTCGCTGCGGTTCATTCGGCTCCGCAGTCGCGGGGTCACCAATTCCCATGCCTTTCCCACCAAGGCATGGAGAGGCGATTTGCCGCAGCGACCCGCGCTCCATTCCGAACATGTGAGGGGAGGAAATCATGAAGAAGATGGCTATCCGCAAGGCCGGCTCGATTCGCCTTACCGGTAACTGCTACTACCCGTGCAGCGCCCCGAACTGATCAATGGGGACGTAGCAGCGGGGCGCCCGGCAGTAGTCGGGCCGGGCGCCCTGTTTCCCACCGGACGGCACGAGAGGAGGCCAGTCCCATGAGCACGACCGCATCCAGCAGTGTCACTGTCCGGCTGCACCGGCTGACCATGGTCGCCGAAGACGGTGGCGTCATGACCGGGCGGCCCGACACCGGGTCCTACGCGTGGTTCCCCGCCGAGGGAGCCGAGCTGCTGCGGCGGCTGGCCGCGGGCACCCCGGTCGCGGACGCCGTGCGCTGGTACGAGGAAGCCTCGGAGTCCGAGCTGGACGTCGCGGACTTCCTCGACACTATCGGCGAGCTGGGCTTCGTGCTGGGGGACGGTGAGGATCCGGCGCCTGCCAGTCCCGTCCGCTGGCAACGGCTCGGCGCCGCCGTGTTCTCGTGGCCCGCGATGGCCGGGTACGCCGTGGTGATCGTGGCGGCACTCGTCGCGATGATCCGCGATCCCTCGCTCTGGCCGGTCTACCGGCACCTGTTCTTCACCGGCCACCCCGCGCTCATCCCGGTCGTCCTCACGCTGACCGGGATCGGGTTCGTCCTCGTCCACGAGTGGTGCCACATGCTGGCTGGACGCCGGCTCGGGCTGCCGTCGACCCTGAGCATCGGACGGCGCTTCTACTACCTCGTCGCCGAGACCCGGCTGGACTCGCTGATGAGCGTGCCCCGCCGCCGCCGCTACCTGCCGTTCCTGGCGGGGATGCTGTGCGACACGGTCCTGCTCGCGGCCCTCACACTGCTGGGAGCCGCCCTGCGGAGCGCCGATGTCGCCGCCTGGGTCCCCAAACTGTGCCTCGCGCTGGCCTTCACCAACGTGCTGCGTCTCATGTGGCAGTTCCTGTTCTACCTCGAGACGGACCTGTACTACGTGATCGCGACCGCGATGCGCTGCACGCAGCTCCAGGTCGTCGCCCGGCACCTGGTGGCGTCGCGGGTCCGGCGGCTGCTGGGCCGGCCGTCCACGGAACCGGATCCCGGCTGGTCCGACCGCGACCGGGCCGCCGCTCGCTGGTACGCGCCGCTGCTGGTCGGGGGCTACGCGTTCTCGCTCGCCAGCCTGATCTGGGTCGGGATCCCCACCTTCGTCATGCTCTGGTCCGCGGCCGCCCACGAGGTCCTGACCTCGAATCCCACCGTCGCGCACATCGCGGACGGGCTGATCCTGCTCGCCGTGATGTCGGCCGAGCTGGGCCTCCTGCTCTACGTCACCGTGCGGGACCGGCGGGCCAGGCGCCGCACCCAGCTGTCCCTAGGAGCCACGCCATGACCGCCTCCCCGCGCACCCATCTCCACCTCGTCGCACCGTCCGGCACCGGCGATCTGCTCAGCGCGCCCGAGCCCGGCATCTCGGTCCGGTGTCATCGGCAGCTGCGCGGCCCGTACACCGGGGCGGGCGCGCTGCTGCGCGACCACGTGGTCCCCGAGCTGCTTCGGCGGGCGCCCGGCTTGGTGACTCCCCGGGTCACCGAGATCCTCGCGCTGGCCCCGGAACTGGCTGCCCACGTGCCGGCGCCACCGTCCACGCTGACCGAGCACGCCGGCGGTGTGGAGCGGACCCGCTACTACGCGGCCAGCCGGACCCGGCGGCTCGCGCACGGGATCGCCGAGCTGCTGACGGACTGGGCAACGGCCTGCCGTCCCAGCGGCGTCACCGTCGAGTTCCGCGACCTCGATCACGCCGACCCCACCGACCTGGAGCTGATCGGCATCCTGCTGCGCCGCTGCGATCCGGCGATCCTGACGGTGCTCGCCGAGGGCGGGACAGCGGCGGATCCGCACCTCGGGCCGGCCCTCGCCGCGCACACCCGTCCGGCGGCGGACCGGCAGCGTCCCCGGACGTCCTGGCCGGCCGGAACGGACCTGGCCCAGGCCTTCGTCGACTCGGACGGCACCGATCCCGATCCGGCGGTGCGGCGGGCCTACGCCGAGCTCCCGGCGGGGGAGCGGGCTCGCAGGCACACCGCCAGGGCCGCGGACCTGACCGCCCGCGACGAGCCGACGCTGCTACTCGGCGCCGTGCCCTACCACGCCGAACACGGAGCAGACCCGGCCACTACCGGCGTCGAGACCACCTACCACGCCGTGGTGATCTGCATGCAGCTCGGCTTCTACGAGGCCGCCCTGCACCTCGCCCAGCGCGCACGCCACCTCACCCGCCCGGACCAGCCCCGGTACGTGACCCTGACGCACAAGATCGGTGCGTGCCTGGCCTACCTCGACCGCGGCTGGGAAGCGCTCGGCTACTTCGCGGAGCAGCAGCGGATCGACGTGGGCGCGGAGGTCCACCTCGGGGCCGCCTACATGCTGTCGATGCTCTACACCCGCCACCTCCCCAAGGCCGACCAGGACCACGAGGTCGCCCTCGCGTGGGCGAACACGGCGATCGCGCTCGCCGACCACTACCCCGACCCGGGCGAGCGGGCCTTCCGCGGTGCGTTCATGCGCAACGGCCGCGCGCTGGTCGAGCTGCACCGGGGCAACCGGGAGGGCGCGCTGACGCTGGTGAAGGAGGCGGCCCGGCGGATGGACGCCGCGTACGGCCCCACCGAGCACCAGTTGCACCGGTCCGTGCTCAAGTACAACCGCGGCCTGGTCCTGACCGCGCTGGGCGAGCGATCCGACGCGCTCGCCGCGTTCGACGAGGTGATCGCGGACGACCCCGAGTACGCCGACTACTACTTCGAGCGCGCCGGGCTGCGCCGCTCCGCCGGATCGCACGAGGGCGCCTTCGAGGACTACCAGCGCGCGGTCGAGCTGAGCCCGCCGTTCTTCGAGGTACACGTGAACCGCGCGGACATGCTGCGCGACCTCGGCGACGACGACGCGGCCCTGCGTGATCTGAACTACGCGCTGGAGCTGGAACCCGGCCATGTGGACTCGCTGATCAACCGGGCCGACATCCTGCTCGCCCGGGACGAGGTGGAGCGGGCCGCCGCCGACGTCGAGCACGGCCTGACGGTGGACCCCGGGAACGCGCACCTGCTCTGCGCCCGGGGATCGCTGCGGGCGGATGCCGGCGACGTGGACGGCGCGTGGGCGAGCTACACGGCGGCACTGGCCCAGGATCCGGACCTCGTCGCGGCGTGGGCGAACAGGGCCGTGCTGGCCTACTCGCTGGGCCGGACCACGGAGGCGGTCGGCGACCTCGACCACGCCATCGCCCTCGGAGACGACGCCACGCTGCGGGCGAACCGCGCCGTCGCGCTGCAGGATCTCGGCGAGCACGGGCGCGCGCTCGCCGACCTCGACCTCGCCCTTGCTAACGCGGCGAGCGAGCCAGCGGACCCCGAACTGCTCTACCGCCGCGGCGCGAGCCGGCACGCGCTCGGCGACCTCGCCGGGGCGGCCGCGGACTGGCGAGCGCATCTCTCGGCCTACCGCGCGGAGGGTCCCTCGCCGTACCGGGAGGAGATCCGCGCACTCGCCGCGCACCTGATTCCCGGCGAGGTTCCCGGCGGGCCGTACTCGACGGTGCCGGCATGAGCCAGGTCGTGCCGGCGCCGCCGGCCGTCACGGACCGCTGGGTGAACAGCGGCCCGGACGTCCGGGCGGTCCTGCGGCGGCTCGCCAGCGGTGTCGCCGTGATCACCGCGGGCACGTCGGCGCCGACAGGCTTCTGTGCCACGTCGCTGTCCACGTTGTCCCTGGATCCGGCGCTGATGGCGTTCTCGGTCCGCACCGGGTCCGCGTCGTGGGGCGCGATCCGGACCGCCGAGCACGTGGTCGCGCACCTGCTCGGCGACGGGCAGGAGGAGCTGGCGCGCCGGTTCGGCCGGTCCGGAGCGGCGAAGTTCGCGCCCCCGACGCGATGGCGGCGCGACGACCTCGGCCTTCCCCTGCTGCACGGCGTGCTCGCCTGGCTCGTCCTGGCGCCGCTGGTCCGGCTGCCCGTCGAGGACCACATGCTCGTGGTGTGCCGCGTGGTCCGGGCGGCGGTCGGTGACGGCGCCGATGGTCCGCTGATCCATCACGCCGGCCGGTTCTCGCCGCTCGGGTGAACCGCCCTTGGCCTGGGGTCCGCGGCAACCGGCCGGGGGTAGTGTCGGGATCGGACCGACCCGACCAGAGGAGGACGCCATGTTCCGGCCAGGTCTGCTTTCCCACCTCAGGCACCTCGCGGTGAGCGTCGTGGCGGGCGCCGCCGTGGGCCTGCTGGTGCTCACCGCCCCCGCACCGGCCGCGGCTCCGGCCCGGATCTCGGTGGCACCCTCGACAGTGTCCAGCGGCGGCACCGCGGTGTTCTCCGGGCGGGTCCCGGCGCGCGGCGCACAGTCGTGCCCGGCGGCGGACGCCGCGATCCTCACCTCCACCGCGGCGTTGTTCCCGCCCAGCGGGATCGGCCCGCAGGCAGCCCGCAAACCGGGAGGCGCGTTCCGGATCCGCTACACCGTGCCGGCTTCGACGCCCCACGGCACCTACACCGTCGGAGTGCGCTGCGGCGGCGGCAACGTCGGCGTCCACACCACCCTGAAGGTCACCCGGTAGCCGCGGCCAGTCACGCGGGTCACCTGCCGCGCAGGAACGAGACCGCCTCGCCGAGCGCGAGGTCGGTGAGGTCCGGGTCGTGCCGGGGCCCGACGTCGCGCATGAACGCGTGCTCGGCGCCGCCGTAGACGTGGAGTTCGAGGTCGTCCAGGCCGGCGGCGTAGAGGGCGGACATGATCTGGACCCGTGCGCCGGCCGGGACGTGCGGGTCCCGCGAGCCGAAGACGACCATCAGCCGGCCGCGGATCTCGGCGGCGCGGGCGAGCGATCCGGCGTCGGTGTCGGCTCCCAGCGCTCCGTCGTGCAGCCCGGTCGGGTAGAAGCACACGGTCGCCGCGACCCGCGGGTCGAACGCCGCCCGGAACGCGAGGTGGCCGCCGAGGCAGAAGCCGGCCGCCAGCAGCGTGGTGATGTCGCTACGCAGTTCCATGAAGTCCAGCACCGCGGCGCGGTCCGCGTCGAACTCCGCCGCCGTGGTGCCGGCCGCCGCCGCGAGTCCCGCCTGCTTGCCGGCGTCGTCGAAGTCCAGCGCGACCCCGGCCAGCGGGCCGCGCGGGTAGATCTCGGGGACGCACACGACGAAGCCCGCCGAGGCGATCCGCCGTGCCCCCCGCAGCGTCGACCCGGTGAGCTGGAAGATGTCGCTGTACACCAGCACGCCCGGCCACGGTCCCTCGCCGGCCGGGCTGAGCAGCACCGAGCGGATCTCGTAGCCGGAGGCCGGCACCAGTACCTCGTCCTCACGCAGCTTCATGCCGCCCGACGCTACTGGCTTCCGGGCGCCGGCCCGCGGGAGTTCCCGCCGGCGGCGTGCCGTGGCTTGTGAGCGGTCACACCCGAGGATGGTCGTCCGGAGTGACGGCGGCGGGCCTGCGAAAAAGTCGCGCTGACGAGATGTCGAATCAGCGGGCGGCCGATCGTCGCGGAGGTGAGGGGCTGGTCAGTACGTCCGGGACGGACCGGGCGCCAGCCCAGGACAACCGAGGAGCAGCAATGCGGTTTCTGATGATGCACCGGCTTGACGAGCGCGCCCCGGAGGCGTGGAACCCCAGCCCGGAGTTCATGGAGAAGATGGGCGCGTTCGTCCAGGACTCGTTCGCGAAGGGGATCTTGATCACGGCCGAGGGCGTCCATCCGTCCGAGAAGGGCGCGCTCGTGCGGAAGTCGCGGGGGGCGGCGGTCACCGCGGTCGACGGCCCGTTCACCGAGGCCAAGGAGGTCATCGGCGGGTTCGCGCTGGTCAACGCCGCGGACCGGGCCGAAGCCGTCGCGTTCGCCCAGCGCTACGCCGAGCTGTTCGACGAGGTCGAGGTCGAGGTGCGCCAGGTCGTCGAGTACGAGGACCTGCCGGCTCCGGCCTGACCCGAAGTGCGGTAACTCTGACCGGTCAGGACCCGTCGGAGTTACCGCACTTGCGGTGGATTGGCGTGCTTGCGCTGGGTCAGTCCAGTGGGCGGTGGTCGCGGGCCGTGGCCGGGGCGGTGGCGGCCCCGCTGGCTGGCTGGCCGAGGATCCGGTCGGCGAGGTGGAGCAGGTCGCGGACGGCGATGGGCTTGCTGAGGTAGTTGTCGGCGCCGGCCGCCATGAGCCGGTCGACGTGGCGGGCGGTGGCGTCGGCGCTCAGCACGACGACGGGGATGCGGCGGGTCGCCGGATCGGCGTGGAGCAGCGTGAGGAGCTGTTCGCCGGGCATGTCGGGCAGGTGCAGGTCGAGCAGGATGAGGTCCGGGCGGTGCTCGCGGGCCAGCTCCAGGGCGACCCCGGCGAGCATCGCGGGGATCACGGTGACGGACGGCCGGCGGGTCAGGATCTGCTCGACCAGGCGGACGTTGTCGACCATGTCCTCGACGTAGAGCACGCGCTTGGGCCCGGCGTAGGTGTGGACGGCCAGCAGTTCGTCGTGCTCGCCGGGCTTCAGCGTGAGCGTGGTGCGCTCCGCCGAGGCGAGCTCGATCCAGAAGGCGCTGCCCTGGCCGGGATGGCTGGTGAAGTCCAGGGTGCCGTGCATGCTCTCGGCGAGCTGGCGGGACAGAGCCAGGCCGAGTCCGGTGCCCTGGTAGCCGGCCTGCGCGGCGTCGAGGCGCTCGAACGGAGTGAACAGCCGGGCCGCGGCGTCAGCGGGGATGCCGCGGCCGGTGTCGGTCACACTGATCCGCCACCGGCGCTGTGGCTGGGCGTGGAGGCCGAGGGCGACGGTCCCGCCGGGGTGGTTGTACTTGATCGCGTTGGAGAGCAGGTTGAGCAGGATCTGCCGCAGCCGTTGCCGGTCCGCGGAGACGTACAACCCGCCAGGGGCGGCCGGAGCGGCGGCGAGGCCGACCCCCGCCGCGTCGGCGAGCGGACGGGCCAGGTCCACCACGTCGGCCAGCAGGGGCGCCACCGGCACAGGCTCGACCGACATCGACAGGTGGCCGCCCTCGATGCTGGAGATGTCCAGCACGTCGTCCAGCAGGGCGAGAAGGTGCTTGCCCGCCTTGAGGATCGTCGACGCCCACTCGGCGTGCGCGCCCTCGAGCCCGGCCAGGGCCAGCAGTTCCCCGAACCCGAGGATCGCGTTGAGCGGGGTCCGCAGCTCGTGGCTGACCCGGGACAGGAACTCGTTCTTGGCGTCACTCGCGGCCCGCAGCGCCCGGTTGCCGGCCTGCAGTTCCTGAGATCGCTGCAGGATCTCGGCCTCCATCTCGTCGGCGCGCTGCCGCAGCTCCGCGGTCATGTGGGCGCCGTGCGCGCGCTGCTCCTGGAGCCGGACGAACTCCGTCACGTCCTGGACCTGGTGGACGATGCCGGCCACGGCGCCGCCCGGGCGGATGATCGGCGAGTTGACCGTGCTCCAGTAGCGCGTCTCGAAGCGCCCGTCGGCGTCCGGCGTGGCGAGGTCGTAGCGCTGGACCGCCATCGTGTCGGGCACCTTGTCCCGCAGGACCCGTTCGTAGGAGATCCGGAAGTTCGAGCCCCGGGAGTCGTCGAGTTCGCCGGGGTTGTCCGGGAACGCCTCGAACACGTTCCGGCCGAGGATCTCCTCGCGGGTCTTCATCGTCGCCCGCAGGTAGCCGTCGCTGGCCGCGACGATCCGCAGGCTCGGGTCCATCACCATGTACCGCGCGGACAGCGACTCGAACAGAAGCTGAAAATCCAGTCCGGACGGATCGTCGCTGGCAGCCGCCCCGGTCGATTCGGCATCGTCGCGCATAAACGGATGATACCGCCATAAACTGGGCTATCGGCTACGGCCCGGGCTCCCGATCAGGGCGACTCCGCCAGCGGCCCGCTCCTTCCGGCTGGATCCTCGCCGCCCTGGTCCAGCCGGAACGGCGGGTACTCGTCGGTCATCAGAGCGGCGTAGGCCAGCACGCGGTACGCCCACCGGTTCGCGCCGACGACCAGGTCGTACAGGCCGCGGGGGTACCGGGTGGTGAACAGCAGCGCCACCGCGGCGATCACCACGCAGATCGCGACCAGCCCCGGCGCGGTCCAGGTGGTGGCGGCGCCGGAATCCCTGGACTCGGCCGTGGTCCACGACAGCCCCGTGGTGAGCGCGGCCACCAGCAGGTAGTGCGGGATCGCGAGCAGCCACCACTTCACCAGCACCAGGCCGCGCGAGAGCCGGGCCGGATAGGCGATGTCGAGGGTGGCCGGGTAGTCCGGGACCTCGCCGAGGGTGAACGGCGGGTACCTGTCGGTGCCCAGCGCGTTGTAGCCGTAGTACTGCACCCGCCAGTTCCACCGGATCACGCCCAGGCTGAACCGGAACAACGGCTCCGGGTAGCGGCCCGTCCCGAGGATGGCGAAGAACGCCACCACCGTCACGAGCGCGAACCCGATCCACAGGAAAGCCAGCAGGATGTAGTGCGGGATCAGCATGGCCCACTTGATCAGCCACAATCCCCGGCTCAGCGGCTCGTCCAGCCTCGCAGACACGACGACGGGATAGTCCGTCCGTTCCGCGCTGACATCGGTCATGGTTCCTCCGTGGTCACGAGGGCGCTCTGGGTAACGGTGGCCCGCCGCTGGCCCCGTGTCCAGAGCGGACTCGCCCGGGCCGCCCCACTTGCGGGCAACGGGATCCTGGCTGATACCGGACACGGCCGGATCACACGGGGGTCACGTCACATGCGCATCGGTGCGGCGGCCGGCGCTGACGCGGACTTCCGGCGGCTCTGGACAGGCGCGGCGATCAGTCAGCTCGGATCCGCCGTGGGGATGGTCGCGCTCCCGGTGGTCGCTGTCGCCGTCGTCCGGGCGTCCGCGTTCCAGGTGTCGCTGCTCGCGGCGGTCAGCGCCGTGACCACGGTGCTGGTCTCGCTGCCCGTGGGTGCGTACGTCGAGTTCCGGCGCAAGCGGCCGGTGCTGATCGGGTCCGACCTGGTCCGGTGCGGCAGCCTTTTGAGTATTCCGTGCGCGGCGGCCTTCGGATCGCTGACGTTCGCTCAGCTCTGCGTGGTGGCGGCGCTGAACGCGGTGGGCCAGATCGCGTTCGTGGCCGCGTCGCAGGCGAATCTCGCCGGGCTGGTGACGCGCGAGGACCTGGTGGACGCGAACAGCCGGCTCCAGTCGACCAACTGGCTGAGCCTGTCGGCAGGCCCGTCGATCGGCGGCGCGCTGATCGGATTCCTGGGCGCGGCGGGGACGCTGGCCGTCGACGCCCTGTCGTTCCTGGGCAGCGCCCTGGCCGTCGTCCGGATCCGGGCGGGGGAGCCGGCGCCGCCGAGGCGGGACACCAGCGGATCCCGCCGGCGGGAGATCGCACTGGGGCTCCACTTCGTCGTGCGCGACCCGGTGCTGCGGCGGATGCTGCTCTCCTGGGTGATCTTCGCCGGGGCGGTCGGAATGGCGGCCCCGCTCAGCACCGTGTTCTACCTCAGGGATCTCCATTTCACGCCGTGGCAGTACGGCCTGATCATGGGCATTCCCTCGCTCGGTGGCTTCGCCGGCGCGCGGCTGGTGCGGCGGGCGGCGGCTCGGTCCGGTGCCGTGCGGGCACTGTGGTGGGCCAGCGTCCTTCGCGGTCCGTGGTACTTCCTGATCCCGCTGGCGATGCCCGGCTACCCCGGCCTGGTGACCTGTGTCGTGGGGTTCACCGGAGTCCTGTTCTTCGCCGCGATGGCGAACGCCACGATGACGGGCTGCCGCCAGCTTCTGACGCCCGGCCACCTGATGGCGCGCGTGGCGGCGCTCTGGTCCTTCACCACGACCGCCGCGCAGCCGGCGTTCATCCTGTCCGGTGGCCTGCTCGCGAACTGGCTCGGCATCCGCGCCAGCCTGGTCGTCGCGGCGATCGTCATGTCGGCGTCGGCGTTCCTGCTGCCCAGCCACGAACCGGCGGGCACGGTGCCGGGCTGACCGGTGGGTCCGCGGGACACGGGTGCACAGCGGGACTCGTCATGCGGGGAGGCTTGACGCGGGGCACGTCACAGGCACGGCGGGTCGTAGCCGTCGATGCGCAGGCCGCGGAAGTCGAGCGTATTCGCGGTCTTGCCGACGAAGACTAGGCCGCGCGCCTCGCCCAGCGCTGACGCCAGCGAATACGTCGGTGTGCCCAGCTCGGGCAGTGCGATCCAGTTGCGGGGCGAGAAGCTGAAGAACCTGGTCACGAGGTGCCCGCCGGTCGTCGGGATCGGCGTGAGCCACTTGTCGCCGCCGCTCCAGTGCGAGGCCGGGCGCAGCTGCACGTAGAGTCCGGCCGTCGCGCTGTACGTCAGCCAGAAGCCGGAGGACCTGGACAGGTCGGCCTGCGCCTCGAACTGGTTGCCGAGCCAGACCGGGATCACGTGCCACTCGGCGTTGACGAACGTCACCTTGGCCGCGTACTTGCGGCCCTCGGGGACGAGCAGGCTGCCGGTCGCCGGCACCGTAGTGCCCTCGCCGCTCGCCAGCCACTGCTGCAGGTGATCGATCGACGGTGTCGCGCACTCACACCTTTCGTGCCTGGACGGTAGCCCACGAGCGCCAAGCGGCGTGGCGGCAGGAGCTGGGCCGCGCGCGTTCTGCTGCTGGGCATTCGCTGCGTCGGGCACTGCCAAGCAGACGGCTAACCCCAATACGGAGGCGCCGATCGCGGATATCAGCATCTTCATGTCTGCTTGACTCCAATTTGTCGATTTGATAGCCGATTAGCGGCAAATCATAGGCAAAGTTGTGCTTCCGGGAAATGGGTCATGGTCACGGCCTGCCTTCGTGCGAGATCGGCTGACCGGGGGCTGCCATGGGCACCGACGGCCCGGCGAGGGGCCCGAAATTTCGCCACGGCCGGTGTCTCGACAACCTCGCCGGCGGTCCTGAAGGATCTGCCGCGGCGTGGCCGATGGCGCACGGCGAGGCGCCGAACCCATCGCGCTGAGTACGTACCAACCTGCCGGTGACATTCCCGGGGTGCTCGCTGCCCCGCTCGCGAGGAGGCCGAGATGACGGTTCGCTCCAGTCTGGCGACCGGGAGCGCTGTTCTCGCGCTGGTGGCCGGCTCGGCGGGCATCGCCGCGCCCACCCCCGCGATCGCCGCGACGCCGGAAGAGCGCGCGGCCGCGCTCGTCGCGCAG
>JAOPVE010000227.1 GCA_025963185.1 Actinomycetes bacterium | reverse complement strand
GCCGTGGCGGCCGCCCGGGAGCTGCGCCGGGCCGGGCTCCGGGCCAGGGCGTCGCCCGCGCTGAGGGTGGTGGCCACGCGCCTGGACTCCGCCGGGCTGACCCTGGCCGAACGCGCCGAGAACGTGCGCGGGGCGTTCGCCGTCCGGGCGTTCTGGCGGCGGTCGGGCGGGCTGGCGGTCCTCGTGGACGACCTCGTGACGACCGGATCGACGCTCGCCGAGGCGGGTCGGGTGCTCGCCACCGCAGGCGTGCCGCCGTCGTTCGCCGCGACGCTCGCGGCCACCCCGCGGCGGCTGCCGCGCCGTCGTTGTCAATCCCCTCCGGGTGACGGCGAGGCCGGCTCGTTGTGACAGATGGGGACAGTGTGGTCACCCTGTGTGGAACACGCCGCCGGCACGCCGAATCGCTTGCCGCATCAGGATTTTCCGGATAGATCGCTGACCTCGTGCAACCCCGCATTGGCGGTCAGTTGGGCTGAATTGTCGGGCCTTTAGGGGGGTGACGGAATGCGGCGAACGGGTTAGCGTCGACTTTCACAGATGTTCCCTTCGGCGAGGGGAGGTAGTTCACCTACCGGCCGCCCCAAACCACCGCGAGCCGGTCGTCGTCACCGGGCGGGAGAACCGCTCTGGTGCCACCATCGCAACTGCGTGGAGGTACGTGTGGACATCGTCGTCAAAGGCCGCAACGTCGAAGTGCCGGAGCACTACCGGCAACACGTCGAGGAAAAACTCTCGCGTCTCGAGCGTTACGACCACAAGCTCATCAGTATTGACGTCGAATTGTTCCACGAACGGAATCCCCGCCAGTCCGCCCAGTGCCAGCGGGTGGAACTCACCTGCATGTGCCGCGGGCCGGTGATCCGCAGCGAGGCGTGCGCGAAGGACTTCTACTCCGCACTCGATGCCGCGATCGACAAGCTCGAGGCGCGCCTGCGCAAGTCCGCCGACCGGCGAAGGATCCACCACGGGCGGCACACGCCCATCTCGGTGGCCGCCGCGACAGCCGGAGTTGCCGTTGTGCCGTCGGCGAACGGATCGGGGGGTCCGGTTTCGGTACTCGAAGAGACCGAGGAGGACGACCTGCCGGGCAAGATCGCCCGTGCCAAGGAGCACACCGCGAAGCCCATGACCGTCGACCAGGCTCTTTACGAGATGGAACTGGTCGGCCACGACTTCTACCTGTTCAACGACGTCGACACCGGCCGGGCGAGCGTGGTCTACCGCCGCCGGGCGTACGACTACGGAGTCATCGCCCTCGCCGGCTGAGATCCGGACGGGCTCCACGCGGCCGGGCAACCGGCCCCGCATCACACCTCATGGCTTGCGGGCCTGACCCGCGGCAGATCGACCGGGACAGTGGCGGCGTACGGCGCGAGCCGTGCGCCGCCCTCGGCATCGTCGGATAGCTCGCTGCCCTGCCGGTCACGGGCGTTTCCGCAGGTCGGATGCTATGAGTGAGCCCATCCAGGCGTCCCGGCGCTGGTCCCGGTGGCGCAGGGCGAGGCGGCCGGTGCCCTCGACGACGAGGCCGGCCTTCTCGGCGACCCGCCGCGAGGCATGGTTGCCCACGAACGCGCGCCACTCGATCCGGGCCAGTCCGAGATTGCCGAAACTCCACTCGCAGGCGAGCCGTAGCGCGGCCGTCGTCCAGCCACGGCCTCGCGCCTCGGGTGCGCAGAGGAAGCCGGCGTTGCCCACGGCCTTGTCCTCCGCGCCGATCCGGATCTCCATCGACCCGGCGTAGACACGGTCCTCGCCGCAGAACGCCCACACGGCCCCGCCGCGGTTCCGCCAGCGGGACGGCGCGTACTGCCGGACGAAGTACTCGGCGTGCTCCCGGCGGTACGGCGAGGGGACCGTCGTCCAGCGCTGGACCTCCGGGTCCTGGCACGCGGCGTAGACCGGCCCGATGTCGGCTTCGGCGAGCCGCCGCAGAACGACGATCCCGTCGGTGAGTTCGGGTTGCGGCGGGCCGGGGCGGCCCAGCGGAGTCGGATCGCTCATGGCAGATCCGCAGGCAGGAGTGAGCCGATCCAGGCGTCGCTGCGGCCACCGCCCCGGCGCAGCATGCGCGAGCGCAGCACGCCCTCGATCGTGAACCCGGCCTTCTCGGCGACCCGGCGCGAGGCCACGTTCCCGGTCTCCGCCATCCACTCCAGCCGCTGGACGCCGAGGGCCCCGAACGCCCACCGGGCCACGGCGAGGGTCGCCTGGGTCGCGACGCCCTTGCCGCGGGCGCCCGGCGCGACCCAGTAGCCGACCTCGGCGATCCCGGCGGCGTCGTCCCGGCGGGGCAGCCCGATGCTGGCCAGCAGTTCGGCCGAGGTGGCGTCCAGGACGGCGAACGCGTGACCGGCTCCGGACCGCCAGCCCTCGACCGAGTTCGCCTGGACGTACTCGGCTGCGTGTTCGCGCAGGTAAGGGGCAGGGACTGGCACCCAGCGCTGAAGTTCGGGATCCTGGCACGCGGCGAGGACCCCGTCGGCGTCCGCCGCCGTGAACGGACGCAGGTGCAGGCGGCCGGCGGTGATCTCGGTGGGCTCCATGGGCGGCATCTTGCCCGACTCGTCCGGCCGCTCTGTAGGCAATTGCGCGGGGCGGCGGAATAGGTCACAGATGCATCACGCTGGAACCCTGGGGCGAGTGGAACGTTTACAGACATGTGCCGTCGTCGCTCGTGCCGAGGGCGCATACGATGGCGGGCGAGACGTCCTAGGGAGCTGACCAGTCCGTGCCTATCCTCGAGAAGATCCTCCGCGCCGGTGAGGGTCGTATCCTGCGCCGATTGAAGGCGATCGCAGACACCGTCAACTCGATCGAGGATGACTACGTCGACCTGAGCGACGACGAGCTGCGCGGCCTGACCGACCAGTACCGGGAGCGCTTCGCGAACGGCGAGTCGCTGGACGACCTCATGCCCGAGGCGTTCGCCACCGTCCGCGAGGCCGCCAAGCGCGTGCTCGGCCAGCGGCACTTCGACGTCCAGCTCATGGGCGGCGCCGCGCTGCACCTGGGCAACATCGCCGAGATGAAGACTGGCGAGGGCAAGACCCTGGTCAGCACCCTGCCCGCCTACCTGAACGCCATCTCGGGCGAGGGCGTGCACATCATCACGGTCAACGACTACCTCGCCAGCTACCAGGGCGAGCTGATGGGCCGCGTGCACGCCTTCCTCGGCCTCAGCGTCGGCGTGATCATCGCCCAGCAGACCCCCGACGTGCGGCGGGCCGCGTACGCCTGCGACATCACCTACGGCACGAACAACGAGTTCGGCTTCGACTACCTGCGCGACAACATGGCCTGGTCGAAGGACGAGCTGGTCCAGCGCGGCCACAACTTCGCGATCGTGGACGAGGTCGACTCGATCCTCATCGACGAGGCCCGTACCCCGCTCATCATCTCCGGGCCGGCCGAGCAGTCCGCGCGCTGGTACGGCGAGTTCGCGCGCATCGTCCCGCGGCTGGTCCGCGAGCGCGACTACGAGGTCGACGAGGGCAAGCGCACGATCGGCATCACCGAGACCGGCGTCGAGAAGGTCGAAGACCAGCTCGGCATCGAAAACCTCTACGAGGCGGTCAACACCCCCCTCGTCGGGTACCTGAACAACGCGCTGAAGGCCAAGGAGCTCTACAAGGTCGACCGCGACTACATCGTGGTCGACGGCGAGGTCCTGATCGTTGATGAGTTCACCGGCCGCGTGCTCCACGGCCGCCGCTACAACGAGGGCATGCACCAGGCGATCGAGGCCAAGGAAGGCGTCAAGATCAAGGACGAGAACCAGACTCTCGCCACGATCACCCTTCAGAACTACTTCCGCCTGTACGACAAGCTCGGCGGCATGACGGGTACGGCCATGACCGAGGCCGCCGAGTTCCAGAAGACGTACAAGGTCGGCGTCGTGCCGATCCCGACGAACCAGCCCATGCAGCGCAAAGACAAGTCCGACGTCATCTACAAGACCGAGCAGGCCAAGTTCGAGGCCGTGGTCGAGGACATCGTCGAGCGGCACCAGCAGGGGCAGCCGGTCCTGGTCGGCACGACGAGCGTCGAGAAGTCCGAGCTGCTCTCGGTCATGCTCCGCCGCCGGGGCGTCGACCACGAGGTCCTCAACGCCAAGTTCCACGCCAAGGAAGCCGAGATCATCGCCCAGGCGGGCCGCAAGGGCGCCGTCACGGTCGCGACGAACATGGCCGGGCGAGGCACCGACATCATGCTGGGCGGCAACGCCGAGTTCCTGGCGGCCGCTCAGCTGCGCAACGAGGGCGTCACCCAGGACGAGGACCCCGACACCTACTCCCAGGCCTGGGGTACCGCACTGACCGAGGCGAAGGACCGGGTGGCCTCCGAGGCCGACGAGGTCACCGGCGTCGGCGGCCTGTATGTGCTCGGCACCGAGCGGCACGAGTCCCGCCGGATCGACAACCAGCTCCGCGGACGGTCCGGCCGTCAGGGCGACCCGGGCGAGTCCCGGTTCTACCTCTCCCTCGGCGACGACCTCATGCAGCGGTTCAACGGCAACGCGGTCGAGGCGATCATGGACCGCCTGAACATCCCCGACGATGTGCCGATCGAGTCGAAGCTGGTCAGCCGCCAGATCCAGTCCGCGCAGACGCAGCTGGAGCAGCAGAACGCCGAGATCCGCAAGAACGTCCTGAAGTACGACGAGGTGCTGAACAAGCAGCGCCAGGTGATCTACGCCGAGCGCAAGCAGGTGCTCGACGGTGCTGACCTGCAGGAACAGGTCCGGCACATGATCGACGACTCGATCGAGGCCTACGTCGCCGGCGCCACCTCCGACGGCTACGCCGAAGACTGGGACCTCGACCAGCTCATTACCGCGCTCAAGCAGCTCTACCCGGTGTCGTTCACCGTCGAGGCGCTCGAGGAGGAGGTCGGCAGCCGCGACGCGATCGACGCCGAGTTCCTGACCGACAAGCTCAAGTCCGACGCCAACGAGGCCTACGACCGGCGCGAGAAGGAACTCGGCGCGGAGGCCCTGCGCGAGCTGGAGCGCCAGGTCGTGCTCTCGGTGCTCGACCGCAAGTGGCGCGAGCACCTCTACGAGATGGACTACCTGCAGGAGGGCATCGGGCTGCGTGCCTACGCCCAGCGGGATCCGCTGGTCGAGTACCAGCGCGAGGGCTTCGACCTGTTCAACGCCATGATGGACGGCATCAAGGAAGAGTCCGTCGGGTTCCTGTTCAACCTCGAAGTGCAGGTCGATGACGACTCCGCGGACGGTGCCGAGCACGACCACGAGCACGATCACGAGCACCACGTCGAGGTCCACGCGAAGGGGCTCGGCGCACCGGCGCTGCCCGCGAACCTGCAGTACTCCGCCCCGGTGATCGACGGAGCGGCTGGCGCTGGCGCGGTTGCCGTCGCGCAGGGAACGCCGTTCAGCGCTGGCCCGGCGTCACCCACGCAGGCTGGTGAGCGATCCGCCGCCCCGGGTCAGAAGGTCGGCGCCGGACCGTCCCGCAACGCCCCCTGCCCCTGTGGATCCGGCAAGAAGTACAAGCGCTGCCACGGCGCTCCGGGCGGTCCCGCCTAACCAGTCACATCCTCCCGAACGGCCCGCGCGGACCCAGTCCGGCGGGCCGTTCGCCGTCCGCGGTGCCGTTGGCTTCTCCGGACATCGCTCGACTCCCACGGCGGTTCCAGGCGTAGCCGGTCGCGGGACGCCCTGGTACCGGCAATTGTGACCGGTCCACCGCCGCCCCCTCGAAGTGCGGTAACTGCGGCCGCCTGGGGCCGGTCGGGGTTACCGCACTTCGAGGACGAGGTCGGGCCGGCTGGACGGTTGTCGCGTTGGCCTGTGGTGGGTGTGCTGGGGTTGGGCAGCACGGGGATGGCTCGGCGCGAGTCCCGAAGTGCGGTAACCGCAGCCGCCTTGGGCCGGTCCTGGTTACCGCACTTCCCGGACGAGGCTGGGTTGGCACCGTGCGAACGGCCCGGCGCCGAACCCTCGGAGTGCGGTAACTGCGGCCGCCTTGGGCCGGTCGCGGTTACCGCACTTCCGGATGAGGTCCTGCGGCCGTGTGGCTGTTGCGTTGGCGCGCGCAGAATCGCTGGAGTTGACTGGACGCGGCCGCAGCGGACCCTTTGCGAAATCCGCACTGGCGATCGTCTCGACCGTCGTTCGTTACCGCGCTCCGGAACGGCGTCCGGCTGGATCTCAGCTCCGGGCGCGATCCGACGGGCACCAAGATCGCGGTGTGGCGGGCGAGCACGGCCCGGGCGGCTGCACGATCGCGCGAGGTTCCGCCGACCTGCGGCACCGGGACGGGCTCGCAAGCCCTGCCAGTGCTGAGCGCGTAGGGGCCGGCCCGAGTCGCCGGATCTGCGTGTTCATGTGGAGGGCCAGCGGCGAGGAGCCGGGGTCCAGTCCCGCCTCCACACATTGCTGGCCGGGCTGCGCTAGGGATAATTCGTCGGAGTTGCCGGGGCCGAGTCGTCTCGCTCTTGCGGTGGCGATGGTGCTGGTCAGTTCGTTCGGTGAGATTGCATGGTTGTCGGAGACCGGCCGAGCTGGCGGCGAGACCCAGCGGGGGCACCCGTGCTCGGCAGCTAGCCGGACGCCGGGCTCCCAGTCGGGTCTTGGGTGCGGT
>JAOPVE010000209.1 GCA_025963185.1 Actinomycetes bacterium | reverse complement strand
GACCGGCCAGGACCGGCCGCGGTTACCGCACTTCGGGAATACGGGTCAGTGGGCGGCGGCGAGTTCCGGCTCGCGGGCCGGCTCGGTGGCCGTGCGCAGGCCCGCGCCCTCGATGTCGACCTGGGGGAGCAGCCGGTCCAGCCAGCGGGGCAGCCACCAGGCGCGGTCGCCGAGGAGGGCGAGGACGGCGGGCACCAGCGTCATCCGGACCACGAACGCATCCACCGCGACACCGGTCGCCAGGCCCAGCGCGATCGCCTTGATCGTCACGTCCTCGATGCCGACGAAGCTGGCGAACACCGCGAGCATGATGAGGGCGGCCGCGACGACGACCCGGGACGCGTGCCGGGCCCCGGCGATCACGGACTCCCGCGCCCGCCCGGTGTGGACGTACTCCTCGCGGATCCGCGAGACCAGGAACACCTCGTAGTCCATCGCCAGGCCGAACAGCACCGCCATGAGCAGGATCGGCATGAAGCTGATGATCGGGCCGGTCGACGGCACCCCGAGGATCCCGTTCAGCCAGCCCCACTGGAACACCGCGACGACCGCGCCGAACGAGGCGCCGACCGAGAGCAGGAACCCGATCGCGGCCTTGACCGGCACCAGAACCGACCGGAACACGATCAGCAGGAGCAGCAGCGAAAGCCCGACGACGACCAGCGTGAACGGCAGCAGCGCACCGGCGAGGCGGCTCGACACGTCGATCTGGACCGCGGTGTGGCCGGTCACGGCCAGGTGCGCCCCACTCTCGCCTTCCAGGCCGGGGATCTTCTCGCGCAGGCTCCCGACGAGGTCCGTGGTGGCCTGGTCCTGGCCGCTGGTCTTCGGGATGACCTGGAGGATCCCGGCGGTCGGGCCGAGCAGCCTGGGCGCGGCGTAGGCGACGCCGGGCATGCCGCCGGTGAACTGGCCGGGGGACGCGGCCGGGATGCCGCCGATCCGCGCGGCGAGCCCGTCGAGCGTGCGCTGGGCGGTGGCGGGCTCCAGTCCCGTGGCGAGCACCAGCAGCGGGGAGTTGAAGCCCGGGCCGAAGTGCTGGCCGACCAGGTCGTAGGCCTGGCGCTGGGTGGTCTCGCGCCCGGCCGTGCTGTTGTCGGGCAGGGCGAGCCGCAGCTGGAGCGCGGGCACGGCCATGACCGCGAGGACGGCCACCGTTCCGGCGATCGTCAGCAGCGGGTGGCGGGTGACCAGGGTGGCCCAGCGCGATCCGCCGGTCCATGCGGGCGAGCCGGCCTTCGCAGGATTGGTGCCGGCCTCGGCGAGCTCGCGGCGGGCCGTCCGCGATCCGGGCTTGGGGGCGAGCCGCTTCCCGGCGAAGCCCAGCAGGGCAGGGAGGAGGGTGAGCGCGACGAGGACGGCGACCAGCACCGTACCGGCCGCGCCGAGTCCCATCACGGTGAGGAACGGGATCCCGACGACGGACAGGCCGGCGAGGGCGATGATCACCGTGAGCCCGGCGAACACCACCGCGGATCCGGCGGTCCCGGCCGCGCGGCCGGCGGCCTCCTCGGGATCCGTGCCCGCCGCGAGCAGGGAGCGGTGCCGGGACAGGATGAACAGCGTGTAGTCGATCCCGACCGCGAGGCCGATCATCAGCGCGAGGGTCGGCGCGGTCGAGGACAGGGTGATCACCCGGGTCAGGCCGAGCAGCCCGGTGAGCCCGACGGCGATCCCGGCCAGCGCGGTGAGCAGGTTCATGCCGGCCGCGAGCAGGGATCCGAAGGTCAGCGCGAGGACCGCGATCGCGACCCCGACGCCGATCAGCTCGGTGGGCCCGACCTTGACCCCGCGGGAGGCGAACGCGTCCCCGCCGACGGCCACGTCGAGCCCGGCCGCCCGTGCGGGCGCGAGCGTCCGCTCCAGCGCGGCCACGCTCGTCTTCTGCAGTCCGGCCTGGTCGGTGGCGTACTGGACCGGCGCGATCGCGGCCTGCCCGTCCGGCGCCAGGGCCTTCGCGGTGAACGGATCGGTGACCTGCGCGACCTGCGGCGCGTTCCGCGCGGCGGCGACGACCTGCGCGATCGCGGACCGGTACGCGGGGTCGGCCACCGAGGATCCGGCGGGAGCGGCGAACACGATCTGCGCGCTGGCCCCGGCGGCGGCGGGCGAGATCCGGCGCAGCTCGTCGAGGGCCTGCTGCGACTGGGACCCGGGGATCGAGAACTTGTCGTCGAGCTTCGCCCCGCCGGCCACCACGAGGCCGATCAGCGCGGCGAGCAGGATCACCCAGGCGCCGGCGACGATCCAGCGGCCGCGGAACGACCACCGTCCGAGCCGGTAGAGCAGCGTTGCCATCACAGGATCCCTTCGGTGGTGTGCGGCGGGTTCGGTCCAGTCGGTGCTGTTCCGGAACGTGAGGTGGACGGCCCGGCCACCGCGCGCAGGAGCAGCAGCAGCGCCTGGTGCTGGAGACTGCCCTCGGCCGGCGGCCCGCCGGGAAGTTCCTGCAGGGTGATGCCGTCGTGCAGCGCGACGGCGATCCGGACCAGGTCGCCAGGGGGGATCGCCAGCTCGATCCCCGCGCGGGTGGCCGCCGCGGCGATGACCGTGGCGAGGCGGCCGAACAGCTCCTGGGTGTGCTCGGCGAGCGTGGCCGCGGCGGCGGGGGTGCGGGTGGCGAGCAGGGTGTACTCGAGGAACACCCGGTCCCACTGGCGGTCCTGGCCCAGGGTGTCCAGGCAGCGCTCGACCACGGTGGCAATCGGATCGTCCGCGGTCTCCAGGCCGGCGAGCTGGGTCTCGACCCTGGCCATCTTCGCGGCGGTCTCGCGCCGGAACAGGGCCATGAACAGCTCGTCCTTGGTGCTGAAGCTGGAGTAGAAGGCGCCCCGGGTGAACCCGCCGCGGCGGCAGATGTCCTCGACGGACGCGGCATGGAAGCCGAGGTCGGCGAACGTGGCGAGGGCCGCGTCGAGCAGCCGCTCGACGGTCACCGCGCGGCGGCGCTTGAGCGGGCAGGAACTGCGGTCGGGGTCGGTCACGATACAAAACTGTATTCAATACACTCGTGTATCGATAGAGTTGGTGACGCGGCTCACCCGATCCGGCAGCGGGGCAGTGGGGGATCGGCGTGACAGGAGCGGCGCGGCCGGGCTAAACTCGTCCTGCGGACCTGCCCCACACACGTGGACCAGCAGGTCCAGCTTTTTGCCCTCTTGCAGCGGACGTTCTTACAGGGCGAGTGGCCCGCCGTTGCGGTCGCAGGGGCGCAGGTAGCGGTCATACCAGTCCCAGCAGAACTCCTTGCCCGGGTACCGCAGCAGCGACTGGAACGCCACGTACGCGGCCAGGTCGGCGATCTGCACCCACTGGGACCGGTGCGAGGCCTGAAACAGCGGATCCTCGATCAGCGACCGGCGGGACAGCTTGAGCGCGCGGTGCGCCGCGTAGTACCCGGTGGCCGTGCCGTCGCCGTCCATGAGCAGCATTCCCAGTTCGCCGTCGGCCGCGAGCCGGGTGTCCAGGTGCCCGACCAGCCGGTCGTAGAGCGCGACCCGGTGCTCGTGGTAGCCGTGGCCGCGGGCCGCCGTATGGCGGTAGACCGTGCCGACGGACAGCTCCGGGCAGGCCGCGATCGCCGCGAGCATCAGCTCGGCGGCCTCCCAGCGGGCCTGCTTCGAGCGGTTCCAGGCCTCGTCGGTCGACGGGTTGCCCCGGCCGTTGAGGAACGCGGTGGCGTGCAGTTCGTAGGCCGGCGGGATGCGGTAGCGGTTGTACAGCTCGCGGCGCAGGCCGAGCCACGCCGCGAGCCCGGACCGCCACTCGGCGGCGTCGCACTCGATCCACGAGTAGACGACGTAACCCGTCACGACGCTGCCCGAGTCGTCGACATAGAACAGTCGCAACGGCACACTCAGACGCTATCGGCGGGGTACGACGAAAACCGTCCTGGTCCGTGTTGCCCGAATTGCCAGATTCACGGGTGGCCGTGGGATCGACACCCCGGGGTCCGGCGCGGATAGTCGGGATATGTGACGGGCCCGAATCGGGCTGGACACCGGCCGGCAACGGCCCGGAAACGGCGACGGGCGAGGCTGAGCTGTCTGCGAAGGAGGGCGCACCATGCTGCTACGGCTACGGATCAGCCTGCCGGACCGTCCCGGCACCCTGGGCCGCATCACCCGCACACTCGGCGCGGTCGGGGCCGACGTCCTCCAGATGACCGTCCTGGAACGGGAGGGCGGCCGGGCGCTGGACGAGTTCACCGTGTCCTGGTCCGGCGGGCTGCCCGACGACGACCGGATGAGCGCGGGGCTCGAGACGATCCAGGGCGTGCGTGTCGAGGCCATCTGGACCACGACCGAGCCGCCCGGGGCGTTCCCCGACCTGGACGTGCTCGGTCACGTCACCGCCAACCCGCAGCGCGCGATCGTCACCCTCGCCGACGCGGCCCCCGGCATCTTCAGCGCAGACTGGTCGGCCGTGGCCCGCGCCGACGCCACCCGCGAGATCGTGCACGCGAGCTGGCGCGCCCCGGATCCGCTCGACCCGCCCGCTTTCGTCCCACTGCGGCCGCGCGGGTTCACCGCCGCCGACGGCGTGCACTTCGCAGCCACCCCGCTCGGCGAGTCCGGTTTGGTGCTGCTGGTCGCCCGCGCGGTCGGTCCCGAGTTCCACCGCGCCGAGGTGCTCCGGCTCACGCTGCTCACCGTGGTGGCGATGGCGATCGGCGGCACCCCGGCGTTACAGGCCAGCGACTCGGTGCCGCTCTCGCCGTAGCCCGCGGCTCCGGCCGCACAATCCCCCGAAGTGCGGTAACCGCGGCCGGTCCTGGCCGGTCGCGGTTACCGCACTT
>JAOPVE010000207.1 GCA_025963185.1 Actinomycetes bacterium | reverse complement strand
GCGGTTCCGGCGCCCACCGCGGGCCTCGCGGCCGCGGGGCTCGCCGGCGCCTACTTCGT
Organism: Actinomycetes bacterium; assembly: GCA_025963185.1. GTDB lineage: Bacteria > Actinomycetota > Actinomycetes > Mycobacteriales > Cryptosporangiaceae > RYN-140. The sequence goes on along the minus strand of JAOPVE010000207.1, from coordinate 3,632 downwards.
CTCGAACAACGGCGGCAAGTGCCTGGTCTCCGCCGGGAACGGGGACGGCGGCGCCCGCCGTGGCCGCGCCCCCGGGCCGGACTCGCGCAGCTCCCAGCGGAGGCTGCGCCGAAAGCTGCAGCGGACTGGCGTTCGTTTGTCGGAGCTGGGGTGAACCCCGGTCAGTTGGCGTGCGCGACGATCCCGTACTCGTGGATCTTGCGGTAGATCGTGGCGCGGGACATGCCCAGCGACGCCGCGGCCTTGATCTTGTTGCCGTCCCAGTCGATGAGGCTGCGGACGATCGCGTCGCGTTCCATGGCCTCGAGCGCGCTGAGCAGCCGGCGGCTGACCGTGCGGCACTCGGGTGGCAGGTCGGCCGGCTGGATGGCGCCACTGCGCCGGTGCTGAACGATCCGCCGCAGCACCTGCCACAGCTGCTCGGTGTTGCCGGGCCAGCTCGACCGGCCGAGCAGCTGCATGGCCTCGGGCGAGCACGTCAGGCGGCCGCCGGTGACCAGCCGCGCCAGGAAGACGGGTACGAGCGCCTGGACGTCCTCGGCGTGATGACGCAGCGGCGGGAGCTCGACGGTACTCGGGAAGAACCGCAGCAGCTCGGCGAGCTCGCCGTCGTCGTGGCGCTGGCTCAGCGTCACCGCGACCCACGGCGGCGTGGCGGCCAGGGACTCCTGGAGCAGGAGCGCCAGGGCCCGCAGCAGGCCGGTGCTGAGTTTGTCGACGTGCTGGATCACCAGTGCGCCCTGGCCGTCGAGTAGCTCCCGGCGGGCGTCGGCGAGCCAGCCGGGAGAAGCGGCGGCGGCCGCGTCGAGCACGGCGAAGTGGGCGCCGGGGTTGTGGCGCTGGTGTACCGCGCGGACGACCGCGAGCTTCCCCACACCCGCCTCTCCCTCGAGCGCGAGCCACTCGCCGGCCGCGTACACCGACTGCACCTGGTGGCAGCCGCGCAGCCACAGCGCGCCTGAGCCGACCAGGCCGGGCAGGAACATCCGGGTCGGGGTGACGGTCTCGGCGCGGGGCCGGACGCCGAGTTCGGAGAGCCTGACGTGGACGACGCCGCCCGCCATCCGGCCCTGCCCGCTCACCGGGCGGCAGTACATCCGCGCCCTCGCGCCGCTGGGCAGCTCGACCACGACGGACGCCCTCGGGTTGCGGCTGGCGAGCGTCTCGGCGGCCTGGGCCAGCAACACGGACTGCTCGGCGGGATCGAGGACGTGCCGGGCGTTGTCGTTCATCATGACGACGTCGTTGTTGAGGGCGAACACGATCCCGGCGGTGCGGCGGCAGGTGCGCAGGTATTCCTGGAGCAGTTCGAGCTCGCGGATGCCGCTGTCGGTCAGCAGCGCCTGCTGGATCTGCCCGGCTGTGGTCTTCGCGAGGGTGAGCAGCAGCGGGTCGGCGTCCTTGCGCCAGCAGGTGAGGTCGACCGCGCCGACCGTCTTGCCGGAGATCGGATGGTGGATCGGCACGCCGGCGCACGCGAGGTCCTCGAGGTTCTCGGCGTAGTGCTCGTGGCCGAAGACCTGCATCGGGCGGCCGCCCTCCAGGGCGGTGCCGATGCCGTTCGTGCCGACGTTCTCCTCGGCGTAGCTGAAGCCCGGTGACAGATTCACCCGCTCGAGGTGCGCGTCGAGATCGCGGCCGGCATCGAGCCGGGTGAGTACGAGCCCGGCCGGATCCGTGAGGATGATGCTGATCGGCTGGCCGTCGAGGTTCTCCCGCAGGTGCCGCAGCACGGGCAGCGCGCTCCGGGTCAGGGGCGTGTCCAGGTTCGGATCACGTAAGTAGGTGAGATCCAGCCGGTCGGCAGCCACGTTCCAGCGCCGCGACCGCCACCACGACGCCAGGATCGCGTCGCGCACCTGGTTGGGGTCGATGGCCTCGGCGGTCAGGAACTGCTCGCGGGTCTTCGCCAGCTGCTCGCCGTCGGTGATCTCGTGCGATGGACGGGTCAAACCGGGCGGCATGGGCGGCCCCCCTTGTCCGCTGGCGGGCCGGCGGGGATCCGGCCGGAGGACGCGCTGTTACGTCCTGATTACACGTTACGCCGCGCGCCGGTGGGGCCGGTCTCATGTTGAGACCCCAGACCGCGCGGGCCGGGGTGGACTCGGACTATGGAGCCGAGGCACGAGTCGTTCAATCCCTGGAGCGTCGTCAACGTGGTCTTCCACCACCTGGCGGAGCAGGGACTGCACCCGGTGCTGGGTGGCTCCGATCCGGGCGGGCCCGCGGCCGAGCTGCTGCGCGCCCTCGGCATCGAGCCGGCCGCCGAGGGGGATCGCCAGGTCGGCGAGAACGTCAAGCGGCACCTGGCCGAGATCCGCGCGGCGGTATTCGACGATCCCGGCGCCTGACTCAATGTGAGACCGCACGCCGCACTGGCGCGCGGTGTGATCGCACCGACGCACAGCCAATGGTGAGGAGTGACCCATGAGTCGGCAGAGCGTGGCCAAGGCTCATCAGAAGATCCAGGAGCTGGCCTGGGAACCGATGTACCACGAGCCGGTGTCGCAGTACGGAACCGACTACACCTTCCGCAAGGCGCAGAAGAAGGACCCGCTCAAGCAGGTGCTGCGGTCGTACTTCCCGATGCAGGAAGAGAAGGACCACCGGGTGTACGGCGCCTCCGACGGCGCGATCCGCGGCAATATGTTCCGCCAGGTGCAGGAGCGCTGGCTCGAATGGCAGAAGCTGTTCCTGTCGATCATCCCGCTGCCGGAGATCTCGGCCGCCCGGGCCATGCCGCTGCTGTTCCGCAACGTCCCCAACCCGGAGCTGCACAACGGCCAGGCGATCCAGATGATCGACGAGGTCCGGCACTCGACGATCCAGCAGAACCTCAAGCGCCTGTACATGAACAACTACATCGACCCGGCCGGCTTCAACAGCAGCCTGCGCAACTTCCAGAACGACTACTGCGGCACCATCGGGCGCCAGTTCGCCGAGGGCTTCATCACCGGCGACGCCATCACCGCCGCCAGCATCTACCTGACGATCGTCGCCGAGACGGCATTCACCAACACGCTGTTCGTCGCGATGCCCGCCGAGGCCGCCGCGAACGGCGACTACCTGCTGCCGACGGTGTTCCACTCGGTCCAGTCGGACGAGTCGCGGCACATCAGCAACGGCTACGCGACGCTGCTCATGGCGCTCGCCGACGAGGGCAACCACCAGCTCCTCGAGCGCGATCTGCGCTACGCCTGGTGGAACAACCACCGGGTGGTTGACGCGGCCATCGGCACGTTCATCGAATACGGCACCAAGGATCGCCGGAAGGACCGCGAGTCCTACGCCGAGATGTGGCGCCGGTGGATCTACGACGACTACTACCGCAGCTACCTGGTGCCGCTGGAGAAGTACGGACTGGTGATTCCGCACGACCTCATCGAGGAGGCGTGGAACCAGATCTGGAACAAGGGCTACGTGCACGAGGTCGCGCAGTTCTTCGCGACCGGCTGGCTCGCCAACTACTGGCGGATCGACCCGATGACCGACAAGGACTTCGAGTGGTTCGAGTACAAGTACCCGGGCTGGTACAACCGGTACGGCAAGTGGTGGGAGCAGTACAACCGGCTCTCGACGCCCAACGGGCACCACCCGATCGTCGCCGAGGACGTCGACTACCAGTATCCGCA
>JAOPVE010000196.1 GCA_025963185.1 Actinomycetes bacterium | reverse complement strand
GACCGGCCCTGGCCGGTCACAGTTACCGCACTTCGGCGAGGGGGCCCTGCCGTCAGTGGGGGCCTGGTGGGTCAGCTCCATCGCGCGCCCTCGGAGGTTCTCGGAAGGGGTGGCCGGGTGGCCGGGGACGGTGGCGCGAGGTGCATGCGATCAGATTAGGAAACCGCGCTTACAGAATGCTTGCAGCGGATCCCCTGGCCAGCGGCACCGCCGACGGCGGCCGGCCTGAGCGGGCGGCCTCTCAGCGGGCGGCGGACGGTGGGAGCGCGGGCAGGCTGTAGCCGCGGGACCGGGCGACCGCGTGGAAGGCCCTGGCGGCCATGGAGAGCTGGCCCTCGGTGAGGTCCGCGCGGGCCGTGAGGCGCAGGCAGGATCGATTCTCCGGCACGGACGGGGGACGGAAGCACCCCACCCGGATCCCGGCGCCGGCGGCCACCTGCTGGGCGCTCAGGGCCGAGTGCGGATCCCCGAGGGTGACGGACAGCACCGCGGCGTCCGGGCGGTTCACGGTCAGTCCCGCCTGCCGGGCGAGCCAGGCCAGTTCGGCCGCCCGCGCGCGGGCCTGGACGGCGAGATCGGGCGAGGCCGCGAGCACCCGCAGGGCGGTCAGCGCCGCAGCCGTGGCGGCCGGGGCGAGCCCGGTGTCGAAGATGAACGGCCGCGCGGTGTCGACCAGGGTGGCGATGACCTGCGGATCCGCGATGACGGCCCCGCCCTGCGATCCGAGGGCCTTGGACAGGGTCACGGTGCGGATCACGTCCGGCTGCCCCGACAGTCCCGCCGCGTGGACCGCGCCCCGGCCGCCCTCGCCGACCACCCCGAGGCTGTGTGCCTCGTCGACGGCCAGCAGCGCCCCGTACCGGCGGGTCATCGCGTACAGCTCCTTGACCGGCGCGAGGTCGCCGTCGACGCTGAACACCGCGTCGGTGACGAGGATCGCGTGCGGTTCGTCCCGCAGCGCGAGTGCCCGCTCGGCGGCGGCGAGATCCCGGTGCGCGTACACGGCGACCCGCGACCGGGACAGGCGGCACGCGTCGATGATGGACGCGTGGTTGCCCTCGTCGGAGACGATCAGGACGTCCGGCCCGCCGAGCGCCCCGAGCACGCCGAGGTTGGCGAGGTAGCCGGAGGAGAAGACCAGCGAGGCCGGTGCGTGCAGGAACGAGGCGAGTTCCTTCTCCAGGTCCGCATGCAGGGTGGTGCTGCCGGTGACGAGGCGGGAGCCCGTGGATCCGGCGCCCCAGACCAGGGTGGCCGCCGCGGCCGCGGAGAGTACCCGTGGATCCTTGCTGAGCCCGAGGTAGTCGTTACTCGCGAAGTCGATCAGCCCGTCACCGGCGGCCTGGCGCGGCCGGAGGGCACGGGTCACGCCGTTGAATCCGCGGACCGCGGCGGCATCCCGGAAACGCTGGAGGGGATCGGTCACTTCGTGCCGACCGGCGTCGGGGACGTCATGCTGCGGCCTCCCTCGTCTGCGAGTACCGGGATCTTGGCAGAACAGGTGGTCAGCGGGCTACAGGTAGTGAAAAGACCAACCCGCTCCGGCGTCCGCTGGTGCCGTTTTATCCCGTTAACAGATCGTGATAGTGGGATCGCCGCGATGCCGAAACGGTGGTGTGCGAGGCTGCCGGGGTGTCTACCCTGCGCGATCTCGTCGAGGAGCACACCTCGCTGTCCCCGGCTGACGTCGACCACCTGCACCGGCTCGCCGGTGACTGGCAGTTGCTGTCGGACCTCTCGTTCGCGGATCTGCTGCTGTGGGTCCCGGTCATGGACAGCGGCTTCCTCTGTGTCGCCCAGGTGCGCCCCACGACGGCACCCACGGCCTACCACGACGACCAGGTGGGCCGCCGGGCGTCGGGGGAGCGGGTCGCCCACCTCGTCACGGCGGCCACCGAGCAGCGGATCTGGCGCGAAGGCGATCCGGTGTGGCACGCCAACGTCCCGGCCCGGCACGAGGCGATCCCGGTGTGGCGCGGCGACCGGGTGATCGGCGTCGTCGGGAGGGACACCAACCTCGCCGCGACCCGGGTCCCGAGCAACCTGGAGCTGAACTACCTCCAGGTTGCCGACGACCTGTGCCGGATGGTCGCGGACGGCACCTTCCCGCCCCCCGCGCACCCCGGCGAGACCACCTCGGCCCCCCGGGTCGGCGACGGCCTGCTCCGGCTCGACGCCGAGGGCCGGATCGCCTACGCCAGCCCCAACGCCCAGTCCGCGTACCGGCGGCTCGGACTGACCGGCGACCTGATCGGCGAGGACCTGGCCCAGCTCACCGGCAGCCTCACGACGGATCCGCTGGAGGGCACCGAGGCCGCCACCCTGATCGAGTCCGCGCTCAGCGGCGACGCCCCGCCACGCAAGGAGGTCGAGGCCCGGGGCGCGACGGTCCTGCTGCGCGCTCTGCCACTGCTGCCCGGTGGCACGCCGATCGGTGCGCTGGTGCTGGTCCGGGACGTCACCGATCTCCGGCGCCGGGACAAGCAGCTCATGACGAAGGACGCGACGATCCGGGAGATCCACCACCGGGTCAAGAACAACCTCCAGACGGTCGCCGCGCTGCTGCGCCTTCAGGCCCGGCGGGTGAGCACCGACGACGCCCGGTCGGCGCTGGAGGAGTCCGTGCGGCGGGTCGCCTCGATCGCGCTCGTGCACGAGACGCTGTCCTTGTCGCTGGACGAGACCGTCGAGTTCGACACGATCGTCGACCGTGTCGCCTCGATGGTGGGGGAAGTCGCCGCGCCCGAATCGGTCGTGCGGCTGCGCCGGGAGGGATCCTTCGGCGTCCTGCCCGCCGAGGTCGCCACCTCGCTGGTGATGGTCGTGACCGAACTGTTGCAGAACGCCGTGGAACACGCGTACGGGCCGAAGGACACCGGCGACGTGGTGCTGGCGGCGCACCGCTGGCGCGGGCGGCTGCACGTGAGCATCGCCGACAACGGCCGCGGCCTGCCGCCGGACTTCAGCCTGGAGGATTCCCAGCGGCTCGGGCTACAGATCGTGCGCACGCTGGTCACCGGGGAACTAGGGGGCACCCTGGAACTGCGGCCACGCTCCGGAGGCGGCACCGAGGCGGTACTCGTCTTCCCCCTCACACGATCCCGGTAGGGAAGCGGTCACGGGGTCGCGCTGACCGTTCTCGCTCCTGTAACGATCGGGTTACCGCAAGGCGCTCCCGGGCGATGGGCAAAAAGATAGTCCCGGCCAGTGATCCGGCCGGGACTATCTTTTGTGAAGCTTTTGTCAGGCGGTTGCCCGCTGACGGCTGTTGCGGCGCTTGAGTGCACGGCGCTCGTCTTCGCTCATGCCGCCCCAGACACCCGCATCCTGACCGGATTCGAGCGCCCACTGCAGGCAGGTCTCCATGACGGTGCAACGCCGGCATACGGCCTTAGCGTCCTCGATCTGCGACAACGCCGGACCAGTCGTCCCAATGGGGAAGAAGAGCTCAGGGTCCTCGTCGCGGCAGAGGGCGCGGTGGCGCCAGTCCATGCCAGTACTCCTTGGTATCAGGATCGGATGTATTTCCGGTGCGTTTCCGTCACGTGGACGGGGGCGCGCAAAACGTGGCGTTGTCTCGCTTGTGAATGCTTTCACGAGATGCCGCTATGTCAAGAGGTTGTGAACCCTAAATCTGACGCGTGATCAGCGTCACGGTCGGTTATACCCAACTTTCGGATCTCAAACATCCCCGAAAACTACGATGCGTGTTCGCGACACTCCGAAAAGCACTCTCAGCCGGCCACTAGTGCGTCAGGGAGGGCTCTGCGAGGCCTTCGGCGACCCGCGGGCCGCCCGATGTCAAATTCGGGGCCTGTCGGCCCGCTGACACCCCCGTGCGGGAGGCGTCAGATCACGACCCGCAGCGCGTTCGGCTCGGACCGCAGCACGAGTTCGGTGTGCTCGCCGATGTAGTCCCCGTCGACCTGGACCGCGAGTGGCTTCTCCGCGACGAGCGTCAGCTCGTCGGCGTCGTGGACCCGGTAGATGCGCCGCCCGTGCGGATCCGGCTGGGCGGACAGGATCTGGGCCGCGGTCCGCAGTGTGCTGGGCAGCCGGAGCGCGCGCAGAGCCATGAGGTCGAGCCCCGTGTCGAAGGAGGCCTCGGGGGAGGGGTTCACGCCGCGGCCGCCCAGGTAGGTCCACGGCGAGGTGTTCTGCACGATCGCCATGGCGAGTTGCTCGACCGACTCGGCGCCGGGCTGCTTGAGGGTGATCAGGGGGCGCTTGCGATCCGTCCCGGCGAAGTACTGGCCGATCGTGGACCGCAGGTACAGGCCCTTCGAGGACGTCTTGCCGTGCTGGCGCGCCCGCTCCACCCGGCGGACCACCTCGGCGTCTAACCCGATCCCCGCGCAGAACGTGAACCAGCGGCCGCGCATCCGGCCCAGGCCGATCGTCCGGGTGCGGTGCTCGCGCAGCGCCTCCAGGAGCACGCTGGTCGCGTCGATCGGATCCCGCGGCAGCCCGATGGCCCTGGCGAACACGTTCGTGGATCCGCCGGGGACGACCGCCAGCGCCGGGACCTCGGCCGACGGGCCGTCCGTGAGCAGCCCGTTCACGACCTCGTTGACCGTGCCGTCGCCGCCGAGCGCCACGACCACGCCGAACCCCTCGGACCCGGCCGTGCGCGCCAGATCGGCCGCGTGGCCGCGCCTGCGGGTCTGCACGACATGCAGGTCGATCTCGGAACGCAGGGCCGTCGCCAGCACGTCCCGCCGTCGCTCGCTGGTGGTGGTCGCGTTCGGATTCACCACGAGGAGCGCACGCATGAGCCGGACTCTACCGGCCGGTACGCTGCCCACCGTGGACGACCACCGGCAAACGCCAGCACCGGATGACGACGGGCCACTGTCGTTCGACGACGATGGACCGCTGTCGCTGAGACTCGCGGTTCTGCTGTTGTGGATCGAGGCCGCGCTGGTCGCCGTACTGGCCGCCGTGAACGCGATCAAGCTGGTCACAGGGCATCCGGAGAAACCGGGGCTGGGTGCGGTCCTGGCCGTGATGGTGCTCGCCGTCGCGGTGCTGCTGGCTCAGCTCGGCCGGTGGCTGGCGCGCCGCCGCCGGTGGGCGCGCGGGCCGGCGATCGTCCTGCAGCTGATGGCGCTGCCGGTCGCCTGGTTCATGGCGACGGGCGAGGGAACCGGGCTCACCAAGGCGGGCGGGGTGGTGGTCGCGGCGTTCGCGGTGACCGGCGCGGCCCTGCTGCTGGCCCCGTCCTCCCGACTCGGCCTGATGCGCAAGACGTAATCGCCGTTTAACTTTGCGTGAGGTGATGGTGGGGCGGCGGACACGTCCTGCCCGTTACTCCCCGTTTCCCAGACCCTCACGCAGCCGTGCCAACGTGCGTCCGAGCAGCCGCGAGATGTGCATCTGTGAGACCCCCACCTCGGCGGCGATCTCGGACTGCGTCATGTTCGCGAAGAACCGCAGCAGGATGATCTGCCGCTCCCGCTCGTCGAGCTTGCCCAGCAGCGGGCGGAGCGACTCGCGGTCCTCGATCGACTCCAGCGCGGCCTGGGTGTCGACGCCGTGCCGGGGGTTGGCGGCCGCCGCCGCGTCGTCCAGTTCTGCGTCGAGCGAGACCGTCGTGTAGGCGTGCGAGGACTCGATCGCCTCCAGCACGTCCTCTTCGGTCAGGGCGGCCTTCTTGGCCAGCTCCGCGATCGTCGGGGCCCGGGAGAGCAGCCCGAACAGCTCGGCGGACGCCCGGCTCACCACCAGCATGTTCTCCTGCAGCCGCCGGGGCACCTTGATCGCCCACCCGCGGTCGCGGAAGTGCCGCTTGACCTCGCCCACCACGGTCGGGGTGGCGTAGGTGCTGAACTCGATGCCACGCTGCGGATCGAACCGGTCGACCGCCTTGATCAGGCCGATCGTCGCCACCTGGACCAGGTCGTCCAGCGGCTCGCCGCGCCCCCGGAACCGCCGCACCAGGAAATGGACCAGCGGGAGATGCCGGTGGACCAGTTCGTCGCGCAGGGCCTGCCACACCGGCGTGCCCCGGTCGGCCGCGGCCAGGCGGTCGAACAGCTCGTGCGCGCTCGCGGTGCTCTCGCCGCCCGACGCCGGCCGGGGGATGTGCGCGCGGCGCGCGCCGTGGACGTTCTGCGGGCGCAGCGCCGCACCCTCGCGCGGTGTCACGGCGCCCGGCCGCGGCGCTTGGTGAGCTGGATCGTGAGCTGGTCGTCCACCACGGACGCGTCGACGGCCCCGGCCAGTGCGGTGAGCACCTGCCAGGCGAACGTGTCGCGCGAGGGCAGCGACGGGCTGCCCGCCGACACGCTCACGGTGACCGTGATCAGGTCGGTTGCCAGCTCGAATCTGCAGGTCAGGTCGTGTTCCTCGGACTCGCCGTCGGCCAGCAGCATCGCGCAGGCCTCGTCGACCGCGATCCGCAGGTCCTCGATCTCGTCGAGGGTGAACTGGAGCCGGGCGGCCAGTCCCGCGGTGGCCGTGCGCAGCACCGACAGGTACGCGCTGGACGCGGGCAGCGTGAGCACGACCGTGTCGAGGTGAGCCGGGTGGCCGTTCGCGGAGGTGCTCGCCGGGGTGCTCATCGGCCCGGAGGGTATGCCACTGGGCGCGACGCCGTGGGGAGATCGATGTGCGCTCCCCGTTCCGGCCTCGCCGCGATGACCGCCGTCTCGCGCCGCCGTCCTGTTCACCCTCACCTCGTCCGCATAAGCCACGCCAGCGCCCGCCCGCCGCCGGCGTCCGTTCGCACTCTACGACGCGGGGGGCCCGATCGGGGAGCCCACGTTGTTCGGCTGTGCCCCGCCGTGCCCGGATTCGCGGGGGTCCGGCGCACCGGCCGCCAGCTTGACCAGCGCCTCGCCCTCGACCCGGTACGGGACCCACTCGTCCAGCGGCTCGGCGCCCAGCGCGTGGTACACCTCACGCGCGGGCGTGTTCCAGTGCAGCACCGCCCAGTCGAGCCGGGCGTAGCCGCGCTCGGTGGCGATCGCCGCCAGCGTGGCCAGCAGCGAGCGGCCCAGGCCCGTGCCGCGCACCTCCGGGCGGATGTAGAAGTCCTCCAGGTAGATGCCGTGCTCGCCGCGCCAGGTGGAGAAGTTCAGGAACCACAGCGCGAAGCCCGCCACGCCGCCGGCGCCGTCCTCGGCCACGTGCCCGTACAGCGCCGGGGACGGCCCGAACAGCGCGTCCGTGAGCTGGGAGTCCGTGAGGGTGCACTGGTCGGGAGCGCGCTCGTACTCGGCGAGGTCGTGGACCATGCGCACCACGGCGCTCACGTCGCCAGGCTGGATCGGCCGGATCGTCATCGCTGCTCCCGAGTAGCTTCCGGACGTCCTCAGAGCGCCCGCCACCGACTGTAAGTGGTCGCGTCACGCCCGCACGCAAAACGGGCACCCCGAAATCCGGGGTGCCCGCCGTGCTCGCCAGGGGCCCTCTCAGGCGGCCCTGCGTATCACGCTGCCTTGGTCTCCCAGAAGATCTTGGCGATCTCGTCGATCTTGCCCAGGAGCTGCTCGGCGACCGCCGCGTCGAGCGCACCCTTCGCGCCGCTCGCCCCGGCCAGCTTGGTGGCCTCGTTGAACAGCTGGTGCAGCTCGGGGTACTTCTCGAAGTGGTTCGGCTTGAAGTAGTCGGTCCACAGCACCCAGAGGTGGTGCTTGACCAGCTCGGCGCGCTGCTCCTTGATCAGGATCGCGCGGGTGCGGAACGCCGGGTCCTCGTTCGCGTGGTACTTCTCGATGATCGCCTTGACCGACTCGGCCTCGATCCGGGCCTGCGCCGGGTCGTACACGCCGCACGGCAGGTCACAGTGCGCCTGTGCGATCGTGCTCGGGGTCAGAATGCGCGGGAGCCGCATGAGTTTGTCCTCCGGAGGAGTGCATGGTCAGTAGTCCACTGCTCGCACTGGTTGACCCTACTCCCGAGGCCTGGTGACGGCGCGTGCTGACCGGCTCGTTCCCGTGGGTGCCGATCCTCGTGCACGGGCCCTCGATGGTGCCGACCCTGCGGCACGGCGATGCGGTGCTGGTCCGGCGGGGAGCGGCGATCCGGCCGGGGGACGTGGTGATCGGGGAGTTCCGGTCCAGGCGAGGGTTGCTCGTGGTCAAACGGGCGGCCCGGGCGGTGGACGGCGGCTGGTGGCTGGAGTCCGACAACCCGGCGGTGACCGACGACTCCCGCCGGTACGGACCCGCCGACGTGTACGGCCGGGTGGTCGTCCGGTATTGGCCGCTGGCACTGGGGGGTAAGCTGAGAGCACGGAGCGGATGACGTCTGGTGATCACCGGACCCCGCCTCCAGGCTGCAGCCGTCTCCGCATGTGAGACTGCCTATCTCGGGTGACCCCCGGGCTGCTGAGCCGGGCCGCCGCACGACACCGCGCCGGTCCCCTCACCCCGAAACCCATCCTCCGCACGACAGCCAGGAGCTCAACGATGAGTGCTCTGCCCGTCGACCGGCCGGTCCTCGGCGACCTCCACCCGCTCGACGCCGATCCCGTCTTCGCCCTGCACCGGGGCGGCAAGATGGAGATCGCGCCGACCGTCCCGCTGAACGGTCCCGACGACCTGTCCCTGTCCTACACGCCCGGCGTCGCGCGCGTCTGCACCGCGATCGCCGCGGACCGTGCCCTCTTCGACGACTACACCTGGGCCGCCCGCGCGGTGGCCGTGGTCACCGACGGGACGGCCGTACTGGGGCTCGGCAACATCGGCCCGCACGCGGCGATGCCGGTCATGGAGGGCAAGGCAGTCCTGTTCAAGCGGTTCGGCGGGGTGGATGCGGTCCCGATCTGCCTCGACACGACGGATCCGGCGGAGATCGTCGACACCGTCGTGCGGCTCGCGCCCTCGTTCGGCGGCATCAACCTGGAAGACATCAGCGCACCCCGCTGCTTCGGGATCGAGGCCGAACTCGCGGCCCGCCTCGAGATGCCCGTCTTCCACGACGACCAGCACGGCACGGCGATCGTCGCGCTCGCCGCCCTCCGCAACGCGGCCCGCCTCTCCGGGCGCCGGCTCGCCGACCTGCGCGTGGTCGTGTCGGGCGCGGGCGCGGCCGGGGTCGCGGTGACGAAGATGCTGCTCACGGCCGGGATCGGCGAGATCGCCGTCGCCGACTCTCGCGGGATGATCCACGCCGGGCGCGACGACCTCAGCGCGGTCAAGCAGGAACTCGCCGAGAACACGAACCGGCTGGGACTCACCGGTCCGATCGGGACCGCGCTCGCCGGTGCGGACGTGTTCATCGGCCTGTCCGCGGGCCGGATCGAGGAGCCCGACATCGCCCGGATGGCGCCCGGCTGCTTCATCTTCGCCATGGCCAACCCCGAGCCCGAGGTGGATCCGCGGATCGCCGCCCGGTACGCCTCTGTGGTGGCGACCGGCCGGAGCGACTATCCGAACCAGATCAACAACGTGCTCGCGTTCCCGGGTGTCTTCCGCGGGGCGCTGGACGTGCGCGCCAGGGCGATCACGGCGGGCATGAAGCTCGCCGCCGCGGACGCACTCGCCGACCTCGCCGCCGAGGACCTCCGGCCCGACCGCGTGATCCCGAGCCCATTCGACGAGCGGGTCGGTCCCGCGGTGGCCCGCGCCGTAGCGACGGCCGCCCGCATCGAGGGCGTCGCCCGCACCTGACCCACCCGCTCACCCACCCTCCAAAGTGTGTGCCGTTCTGCCGGTCCTGGCCGGTCTTGCGGCACACACTTCGGGGTTTGGTGGCCGTGGGTGGCCGGCGGATCAGCAGAGGCGGCGGTAGTGGCCCCGGAAGAAGACCAGGGGCCCGGCGCTGTCGTCGAGGACGCCGAGGTCGAGGACCCGGCCGAGGGCGAACACGTGGTCGCCCGCCGGATGGGTGGACTCGATCGTGCAGTCGAGCCAGGCGGCGGATCCGGCGAGGATCGGCGCGCCCGAGTGCGGGGCGGGCTTCCACTCGGCCTCGCCGAAGCGGTCGTCGTGCGGGGCGGCGAACAGGCGCGCCACGGGCTCCTGGTCCGCGCCGAGGATGCTCACCGCGAACGATCCGGCGGCGCGGATCGCCGGCCACGAGCGGGAGGCCAGCGCCGGGAGGAAGCCGATCAGCGGCGGATCGAGCGAGACGGACGTGAAGGATCCGATCGAGAGCCCCACCGGACCGTCCGGGCCGATCGCGCCGACCACCGTGACCCCCGTCGGGAAGTGGCCGAGTACCCGCCGGAACGCGGCGCTGTCAGGACCACCACCGGGTTCGTCGGCCGGTGTCAGCGCGTCCTCGGACAGCTCTTCGGGTTCCCACACGCGCGCCATTCTTCCCGCCGCCGTACCAACCGGCCGCGCGCGGGGGTACCCGGCGGTAACGTCGGGGCCATGCGTGCCGCCTATGCCGCCCGGTTCGACGACGCCGATCCGCTGTCCGCGCTGGACGTGGGGGAGGTGCCAGATCCCGATCCGGAGCCGGGGTGGGTGACGGTGTCGATCCGGGCCGCGGCGCTCAACCACCACGACCTGTGGTCGCTGCGCGGGGTGGGCCTGCGGGCGGACCAGTTGCCGATGGTGCTCGGCTGCGACGCGGCGGGCACCGGGCCGGACGGCGCCGAGGTGGTCGTCTATCCCGTGATCGGGGACGACCTGCCGACGGCGACGATCCTCTCGGAGAAGTTTCCGGGGACGCTCGCCGAGCGGGTCGCCGTGCCGGCCGCGAACCTGGTGCCCAAGCCGCCTGAGCTGACGTTCGCCGAGGCCGCGTGCCTGCCGACCGCGTGGCTGACCGCGTACCGCATGCTCACGACGGTCGGCGGGGTGGGCAAGGGCAGCACGGTGCTGGTCCAGGGCGCGGGCGGCGGGGTGGCGACGGCCGCGGTGGCGATCGGCACGGCGCTCGGCGCGACGGTCTACGCCACCAGCCGCGCCCCCGA
>JAOPVE010000190.1 GCA_025963185.1 Actinomycetes bacterium | reverse complement strand
CGCCCGCCACCCCCTCCGCGCGCCACCCCTTCGCCGCGCCATCCCTTCGCGAAGTGTGTGCCGCTACGCCGGTCATAGCCGGTCGCAAGTACCGCACTTCGGCAAGGGATCGCCCCGCGCGCCGATTCCTTCGCGAAGTGTGTGCCGCTAGGCCGGTCATAGCCGGTGGGAAGTACCGCACTTCGGGACGGTGCCGCCGACGGTGGCGGCCCGCGGTGGGTGGCCGGGGTGGGGGGTTAGGTGAGGGTGCGGAGGGCTTCTCGCATGCGGTCGACTTCGCGGGCGTCGAGGTTGGCGCGGCGGTCGATCTCGAAGTCGCCCAGCGGATCGCCGGTGGCCGACTCGACCACGTCCACGCCGATCATGCCGTCCTCGTCGTAGGACATGACCACGTCGATCGTGACGGACTCCGGCCTCGGCGGGATCGCGATCCGGGCCGACCCGACGATCGTCACGTACCGCAGATCCGTGTCGTCGCCTTCGGTGACCTCGACGAGGATCTCGCGCTGGTTCTCGGCGAGCGTCCGGTACCGCCGCCCGGCCTGGCAGGGGATCGGCGTGTTCCGCGGGATCACCACGGAGTTCTCCTCGGATCCGGTGCTGGCCGATCGGACCGCGATCCCGAGGCTCTGCGAGGTCACGTCGAGTACGGCGACAGGCTCGCGGGTGGCCCGTGGCCCGGACCGGCTCAGCGCCGCGGCCTGGACTGCGGCCCCGAGCGCGACGGCCTGGTCGGGGTGGACGGACCGGTCGGCCCGGACCCCCGTGACGCGCTCGGCCATCGCGGCGACCATGGGCATCCGGCTGGACCCGCCGACGAGCAGGACCGCGCCCGGCCGCACCCCGGCCGCCTCCAGTACGTCCCGCACGATCTCCTCGGTCCGGCGCAGCAGTCCCGCCGTGAGCTCCTCGAACGTGGGACGGGTGACGTCCACGGTGTACACGTGCCCGCCGGATCCGATCGCGACGGTCGCCTCGGGCAGCGCACTGAGGGATCGTTTCGCCTGCTCGCAGTGGTCGCGCAGGGCGGCCTCGGCGGTGTCTCCGTCGAGCGGATCGGGGCCGCCGGCCGCGCGGATCCGCTCGGCGACGTGCAGCATGAGCGCGTTGTCGAAGTCGAAGCCGCCGAGGTTGCGGTCGCCGTCGGTGGCGAGCACCTCGCAGACCCCGCCCGTCACCCGGACCATCGTCACGTCGAACGTGCCACCGCCGAGGTCGTAGACCAGCAGGGTCTCGTCGCGGCCGGACGCGTACCCGAAGGCCAGCGCGGCCGCCGTGGGCTCGTTGAGGACGCGCAGGACGTCGAGCCCGGCGATCCGGCCGGCGTCGGCGGTGGCCCGGCGGCGCGCGTCGTCGAAGTACGCCGGCACGGTGATCACCGCCTCCCGGACCGGCCGCCCGAGCGCGGCCCCGGCGTCCCTGGCGAGCTTGCGGAGAATCAGCGCGGAGATCTGCTCGGCCGTGTACGCGGTGCCGAGGGCGGTCTCGAACCGCCAACTCGGTTCGCCGATGTGGCGTTTGACGAGTTCGACGCACTCGTGCGGGGACCGGGCCGCGGCGACCCTGGCGGCCCGCCCGACGATCGGCGTCTCGCCGTCGAAGCACACGACGGACGGCGTCACCGGATCCCCGTCCGCGCCCGCCAACAGTACCGGCTGCCCGGACGAGTCGACGGCCGCGACCGCCGAGTACGTCGTGCCCAGGTCGATCCCGACCGCGGTCACTACGGCCGGTCCGGCGTTCCCGGGCCGCGGCCGAGGCGGCGGGGCACCTGGTGCTCGATCACCTCGGCGTTGCGCTGGTACCGGGGCTCTGTGCAGGTCAGGTACACCGTGGTCACCGCGGCGGCGACCATGAGCACGGCGATCGCCACGTACGCCGACTCGGCGCCTGCGCCGGACTTGCCCGCGCCGGACAGGAAGTTCGGCGCGCAGCAGACCACCGCGACCGTGAGCAGTCCCACGCCGAGCGGCCAGCGCAGGTTGTTCCGCAGGGCGTGCGCCGAGAAGACCCGGCGCCCCGCCTTGCGGGCGAGGTCGCGGACGCTGCGCAGGTCCGCATTCAGCTTCTCGTCGGGGGACTGGACCGACAGGCCCCGGTTGCACAGCGACTCGACATGCGCGGCCTGCGCGCGGGAGACGATGAGCAGCCGCCCGTCGGGAAGCTCGTGGCGGGCCTCGTTCGCGCGTTCGAGCAGCGCGTCGGCCAGCGCGGTGCGGGTCTCCGGATCGTCGGGACTGGCCTGGTAGGCGGCCTCGGCCTCGGTGATCGCCGTGTCGAGCAGCCCCTGCTTGACCAGCGCACGGACGGCCCGGACCCGGTGATCCGGATCGGCGGGGTCGAGCTTGGCCGCGGTCCGGTACGCCGAGACGGCCCGGGGCAGGTCGCCGCAGGTGACGAGGATCCAGCCGCGCATGGCGTGCAGCTTCGGATCCTCGGGACGCAGGCTCAGCGAGTGCTCGATGGCCTCCCGCGCGGTGTCGTGCTCCCCGGATCGCGCGGCCGCCTCGCCGAGCACCGACCAGGCGTAGAAGTTGTCCGGATCCGCGGCCACCGCCCGCCGTGCCGTGAAGGTCGCCACCTCGTACTGCTGGCGATCGAGTTGCTCGACGGCCCGCACGAGCCACTGCTGATCGCCGGGATCGGGCTCGGGCACCGGCTCGGCCGCGAGGTCGTAGGTGCGGCGCAACGCCGGATCCAGCAGCGTGCGCTCGGCCTCGTCGAGTTGCTGCATCCGCAGTTCGGCCTGCTGGCGGACCGTGATGTCCGCGGACGCCGTGCGCCGCCGCCACGTGCGCCGCTGCTCGGTGACGGCACTGCGGATCTGCTCGTCGGGCGCGCCGGACGGCAGCCCCAGCAGTTCGTAGAGGCCCCCGCCGGACCGTCCCGCGTCCTGGCCCGTCACCCGCGCCCTCCCGCATCCGTTGGCCGCGACTATATCGGCGGGGTCCGCGCGGACGTCTGTCACGATCGAAGGCGTGACAACTGTTTTCGGCGAGGTCGCCGCCGAGTACGAGGACGTCCGGCCCGGCTACCCGGTCTCGATGGCCACGGCGATCAGCGGGTACCTGGGCGCGCCACCGTCCCTTGTGGCGGAGATCGGCGCGGGCACGGGCAAGGGCACGGCGGTGTACGCCCGGCTCGGCGGGCGGCTGGTGTGCATCGAGCCGGATCCGCGGATGGCCGCGCTCCTGACCGCCAAGTTCCCGCGGGCCGAGGTGGCGAGTTCGGGCTTCGAGGAGTGGGATCCGCCCTCGGGTGGGGTGTCGGTGCTCGGCGGGGCCCTGGCGTGGCACCACGTGGATCCGGCGACGCGGGCCGCGACGGCACACGCGGCACTCGCCCCGGACGGGGTCGTCGCGCTGATCGGCCGCGCGTACGGCTTCGCCGATCCGGACCAGGGCACCGCACTCAGGAGCGTCTTCGCCGCGCACGATCTGCGCGGCCAGTCCCGCACCCCCGGCTGGATCGCGGCCGAGCTGACCGCGAGCGGGCTGTTCGGCGACGTGACGCTGTCCCGGCACGACACCGTGCTCCCGCTGACCGGCGCGAACTACCTCAAGCTGGTGACCACGTTCTCGCCGTTCCGCCTGCTCGCGCCGGATCGGCGGGCCACGCTACTGACCGCACTCGGGGCGGCGGTCGCGTCCACGGGCGGGCTGGTCCACCTGGAGCTGCGGACGTCCCTCACGCTCGCTCGCCGCTAGCCAGCCATCGGTAGAACCCCTGGCCGGACTTCTTGCCCAGCTCCCCGGCCTCGACCTTCTCGATCAGCAGCCGAGGCGGGGCGAACCGGTCGCCGTACGCGGCCTGCAGGGTGCGGGCGATGTCCAGGCGCACGTCGAGGCCGACCAGGTCGGTGAGTTCGAGCGGACCCACGGGGTGCCGATATCCCAGCATCATCGCTTTGTCGATATCGGACGGATCCGCGACCCCGTCCTCGGCCATCCGGATCGCCTCCAGCCCGAGCGCGACGCCGAGCCTGGAGGTGGCGAACCCGGGAAAGTCCCGCACGAGGACCGGATCCTTGCCCAGCCCCCGAGCGATCGCCAGCGCGGCCTCGACGGTCGCCGCCGAGGTGGCCGGACCCGCGACGACCTCGATCAGGGCCATCGCCCACACGGGGTTGAAGAAGTGCAGACCGAGAAACCGATCCGGATCGGCGAGCCCGTCCGCGAGCTGCCCGATCGGGATGCTGCTGGTGTTGCTGGCGAGCAGGGCCGGACGGCGAGCCTCGGCCTCGGCCAGCACGGACCGCTTGAGCTCGGCGCGCTCGGGCACCGCCTCGACGATCAGGTCGGGGCCGGGCGCGATCTCGGCGAGTGACCGCCGGAGCGTGAGGCGCCCTCGCGCGGCCTCGGCCTGATCCGCGGTGAGCCTGCCCTTCGCGACGGCGGCCGACCAGACCTCGCCGAGCCGGGCGAGCGCGGCGGCACCGCGATCCGGATCTATCTCGACCAGCTCGGAGTCGTACCCGGCCGTCGCGGCGACGTAGGCGATGCCCGCCCCCATCGTGCCGCCCCCGGCCACGGCGATCCGCGTCATGAGCCCCTCCGTGTCCGTCGGTCATTACGCCTGGTGACGACGCTAGAGCCGGCCAAGTGCGTGACTAATCACCGTCATGGATACGAAACAGTGTCACATGGGACGCGGAATGCAGCGAAAAGCCGGGGTCACCAATGACCCCGGCATGACAACAGGCGCGGTGCTCAGTGGCCCCCCGGTCCACTCGGCACCGCGCCTGCTGGGCGCTTACTGCTGAGCCGCATGCGGCTGCGACTGGCTTCAGTCGCCCGTCCGCTGCTGCGGAATTCCGGCGAGCAGAGCACGAACCTCGGACTCACGGTACCGGCGGTGTCCGCCCAGCGTACGGATGGCGGAGAGCTTGCCGGCCTTGGCCCAGCGGGTGACCGTCTTCGGGTCGACGCGGAACATCGTGGCCACTTCGGCAGGCGTGAGCAGTGGCTCCGACTCGGGGGTGCGCGTTGCCATGTTTACTCCTTCAGCGTGCGGCTGCGCGGCAAGCGCCGCATTGACCTTCATGGTCTACGGTGTCCGCCTTGTCTGACATGGGCCGAAAGGATGAACGTCGGTACCTATCCGGCCGAATTCGGCACTCTGCGCAAACCACCCGTCACACTCCGTGTATCGACTCCATTACCAACTACGGATCGTGATGACCCGATCGCGACTCGGCCGGACCCGAATGTCACCCTTTCAGTGTCCATCGCGGTCCAAAAGGACCAGTCCGGAAGTCCGCCCCCTGGCCGTTCGGCGCCGGATGGGCCAGCGGGATCTAAGGTCGAAGCCAGCGCCGCCACCCCGCGGTGCACCTCGGGCGCCCCACGAGGGCGCACTGGCACATCACGGCGAAGTGGAGTCGCAGAATGGGCGTTCCCGGCGTATCCAGCAACAGGGTGTTCGGCGCCAACGGCGGCCACGAGCAGGTCGTGTTCTGCTCCGACCCTGCGAGCGGACTGCGCGCCATCATCGCGATCTACTCCACCGCACTCGGACCGGCGCTCGGCGGCACCCGCTTCTACCCCTACGCCAGCGAGGACGAGGCCCTCCACGACGTCCTCGAACTCAGCCGCGGCATGGCCTACAAGAACGCGCTCGCGGGGCTCGACCACGGCGGCGGCAAGGCCGTGATCTGGGGCGACCCGGCCACCGACAAGTCCGAGCCGCTGCTGCGCGCCTACGGGCGGTTCGTCCAGTCGCTCGGTGGCCGCTACTACACCGCCTGCGACGTGGGCACCTACGTGGCCGACATGGACGTGGTCGCGCGCGAGTGCCGGTACGTCACCGGGCGGTCCGCCGAGCACGGGGGTGCGGGCGACTCGTCGGTCCTCACCGCGTACGGGGTGTTCCAGGGGATCCGCGCGGCCGCGACCCACCGCTGGGGATCCGGCAGTCTCGCCGGGCGCCGGGTCGGGATCTCCGGCGTCGGCAAGGTCGGCAAGCACCTGGTCGAGCACCTCATCGCCGACGGCGCATCGGTCGTCGTCGCGGACGTCAGCGAGGCCGCCGTCGCCGCGGTCCGGCACGCCCACCCGTCCGTCGAGTCGACCGCTCCCGACGACCTGATCACGGCCGCCATGGACGTCTACGCCCCCTGCGCGCTGGGTGCGGCGCTGGACGACGACACCGTCCCGGCGCTGGCCGCCGAGATCGTCTGCGGCGCCGCGAACAACCAGCTCGCCCACCCCGGCATCGACAAGGTGCTCGCCGACCGGGGCATCCTCTACGCCCCCGACTACGTCGTGAATTCCGGCGGGGTCATCCAGGTGGCCGACGAGATCGAGGGGTTCGTCTTCGAGCGGGCCAAGAAACGCGCCTCGGGGATCTACGCGACCACCCTCGAAATCCTCCAGCTCGCCGACGCCGACGGGGTCACGCCCGCCGAGGCCGCGGACCGTCTCGCCGAGCGCCGGATGGCCGACGTGAGCCGGTTGAGGACGATTCTGCTGCCCTGACCTGGGGCTCCGGGTCACCCATCGGGCGGCTTGCGGCTGGCCACCCCGGCAGATCCTCAGGGGTGAGATGCCGAGACGTGGCTCGGGACTGTACGGTGTAGGCACGAGAGATGCCATTCATCGGGGCTGCTCCAGTGGCGACCCCGTTACACCTGTGCGAGGGGGTCGAGCCAATGGGGCGCGGCCGTGCCAAAGCCAAGCAGACGAAGGTCGCTCGAGAGCTCAAGTACAGCGCTCCGAGTACTGACCTCGACGCTCTACAGCGCGAGCTGGCTGGCGGGTCATCGGGGAACCACCGGTCGTCGAGCTCGGACGATCACGATGAGGACGCCGACGAAGACCTCGACGAGGATGACTGGGTCCCTCGCGGTGGCTGAGAACGACCCGGCCCCTTCGCGGGCACGCTGACAACGAGATCCGGCCGGTGGTGCCTAACCGCACCGCCGGCCGGATCTCTCAGCTCTGCCCACACCAGCCTCGCCGTCCTGCCCCAGACGCCGAAGTGCGGTAACCGTGGCCGGTCGGGACCGGTCGCGATTACCGCACTTCGCGCAAGAGGGGTCAGCGGGTGGCGTAGGTGCCGACCAGGCGGGCCTCGGACGTGCCGCGGACGACCTCGCCGACCACCCAGGCCGGGATGTGACGGGCGGTGAGCAGGGCGAGCGCGCGGTCGGCGTCCTCGGCCCCCATGATCGCCACCATGCCCACGCCCATGTTGAACGTGCGCTCCATCTCGTGCTGCTCGATCCGGCCGCGGGCGCCGATGAGGTCGAAGATCGGCTGGGGAGCCCAGGTCGACCGGTCGATCACGGCGTCGAGCGAGGCGGGCAGGACCCGGGCGATGTTCCCCGCGAGCCCCCCGCCGGTGATGTGCGAGAAGGCGTGGACGTCGGTCTCGCCGATGAGGGCGAGGCAGTCTTTCGCGTAGATCCGCGTCGGGGTGAGCAGTTCTTCACCCAGGGATCGCTGGTTGCCCAGCTCCTCCACCACGGCGTCCAGCCGCATCCGCCCAGCTCCGAGCAGTACGTGCCGGACCAGCGAGTACCCGTTCGAGTGCAGCCCGGACGAGCCGAGCGCGATCAGCACGTCGCCGTCGCGCACCTTCTCGGACCCGAGCAGGTCGTCGGCCTCGACCACGCCGACCCCGGTCGCGGACATGTCGTACTCGTCGCGCCCCAGCAGGCCGGGGTGCTCGGCGGTCTCGCCACCGATCAGCGAGCAGCCGGCCCAGCGGCAGCCGTCGGCGATGCCGCCCACGATGTCGGCGATCTTCTCGGGCACAACCTGCCCGAACGCCACGTAGTCCTGCAGGAACAGCGGCTCGGCGCCGCACACCACGAGGTCGTCGACGACCATGGCGACCAGATCGACGCCGACCGTGTCGTGGATGTCCATCATCTGCGCGATCGCCAGCTTGGTGCCCACGCCGTCGGTGGACGAGGCGAGCAGCGGCTTCTTGTACTTCGTCACGTCCAGGGAGAAGAGGCCGGCGAACCCGCCGATGTTGCCGACGACCTCGGGCCGGAAGGTCTTCTTGACCTTGGCCCTGATCAGCTCGACGGCGCGGTCACCCGCCTCGATGTCCACGCCCGCCTCCGCGTACGTGGCACCTGCTGCAGCGACGTTCTTCACTACTGCTCCCATCAGGGTCGGCGCAGAGCGTCTTCGCCGCCGGGGCTGGCGGCGAGCTGGCGAACTGCGGCACCCGGTGTTACCCGGTCAAGGCCCCGCTCGATGCCCTCGAGGACGTGCTTGCCGATCACGTCGTCCGCGGGCAGCGGGATGGGGTACTCCCCGTCGAAGCATGCTCGGCAGAGCCTCGACTTGGGCTGTTCGGTGGCGGCGATCAGCCCGTCGAGGGAAACGTACCCCAGCGAGTCGGCACCGATCGACGCACGGATCCCGTCGTTGTCCAGCCCGTTCGCGATCAGCTCGGCCTTGGTGGCGAAGTCGATCCCGTAGAAACAGGGCCACTTCAGCGGCGGGGACGAGATGCGCACGTGCACTTCGAGCGCGCCGGACTCGCGGAGCATCCGGACCAGCGCGCGCTGGGTGTTCCCGCGGACGATCGAGTCGTCCACGACGACGAGCCGCTTCCCGCGGATCACGTCCTTGAGCGGGTTGAGCTTGAGCCGGATGCCGAGCTGGCGGATGCTCTGCGACGGCTGGATGAACGTGCGCCCGACGTAGGAGTTCTTCACCAGGCCGAGGCCGTACGGGATGCCGCTCTCCTGCGCGTACCCGACCGCGGCGGGCGTGCCCGACTCGGGCACCGGGATCACCAGGTCGGCGTCGGCGGGGTGCTCGATGGCCAGCGTGCGGCCGACCTTGACCCGGGTGGCGTGGACGCTGCGCCCGGCGATCGTCGTGTCCGGACGGGCAAGGTAGACGTACTCGAACGTGCAGCCCTTGGGCTCGGGCGGCGCGAACCGCTCGGACCGCAGCCCGTGCTCGTCCACCGCGATCAGCTCGCCCGGCTCGATCTCCCGGACCATGCTCGCGCCGACGATGTCCAGTGCGGCGGTCTCACTGGCGACGACCCACCCGCGTTCGAGCCGCCCGAGCACCAGCGGGCGGACCCCCTGGGCGTCCCTGGCGGCGTAGAGGGTGTGCTCGTCCATGAACACGAAGCTGAACGCGCCCCGCAGCTGTGGCAGCACTTTGAGCGCCGCGGCCTGCAGGGACAGGTCGGGGTGAGCGGCGAGCAGGCTCGTGACCAGCGAGGTGTCGCTGGTCGAGACGATCCCGTCGGCCGCGATCCCCGCGGCGGCCACCATCCGGGCCAGCTCGGCGGTGTTCACGAGGTTGCCGTTGTGGGCCAGCGCCACGATGTCGCCGGTCGGCGTCGACCGCAGGGTCGGCTGGGCGTTCTCCCAGGTCGATCCGCCGGTCGTGGAGTAACGGGCGTGACCGATCGCGAGATGTCCACGCAGGGAGGCGAGCGTGGGCTCGTCGAAGACCTGCGAGACGAGGCCGAGCTCCTTGTAGACCACGACGTGCGAGCCGTCGCTCACGGCCATGCCGGCCGCTTCCTGGCCCCGGTGCTGGAGGGCGTAGAGCCCGTAGTACGTCAGCTTGGCGACTTCCTCGCCGGGGGCCCAGACACCGAAGACACCACAGGCGTCCTGCGGGCCTTTGTCGTGGGGATCTAGGTCGTGGGTGAGTTTTCCATCGCCTTTGGGCACGTCAGGGAGTCTAGTTGACACGCCGAGCCGATCCGCACCCGCAGTTCGCGGGCGTTGCAACGGCGATCGGCCATAATCCCTGCTCCCGCCTGCGCGGGTGCCGATGTGGTTCACTATGAGCGTGACCGAGATCCCCGCCCCCGCCACGCCCGCCGTGGCGTGCTGGGCCGCGCGGCGCGGTCACCTGTTCGACCAGTGTTGTCGGTGACGACCCGCCGCCCTGCCCGTACCCCGTGAGCTGACCGGGGCCGGGCGCAGCCTCGTCACCCCCTGGGGATCCACGACCATGCTCAGCCACCTCGAGCCGTACCTGCTCATGCCGTCCGCCCTCACGCCCACCGCGCTGATCGAGCGGGCGGACCAGCTCGCCGCCTCGGCCGCACTCCGCGACGCCCTGCTCGGGCTCGGCGAGGTGCCGGTGCGGATCCGGCACACGCCGCTCTACGACGCCTGGCTGCTGCCCTGGGCCGCCGGATCCGTCGCCGACCTGCACAGCCACGACGGGTCCTACGGCGCTGTCGCGGCGGTCCACGGGGTGCTGCGGGAGACCGTGTCGACGGCGGACGGGGTCCGGGAGCGGATCGTCCGCCCCGGGGACCGCCACGGGTACCGGCCCGGCGACGCGCACCGGCTCGCCGCCGGGGACGCCCGGGCGGTCACGCTGCACCTGTCGTCCCCGCCGCTGCCGTCCGGGCCGTGCTTCTCCGCGGCTCCCCTCGTGGGCGCGGGACCGGCGCGGCGAACCGCCGCCGGGATAACGGTCCGCTAACGCTCACCTAAAGTTCGGCCAGCGGGAGATACGGCGCGAGGTCGGCCCTGGTGCCGCTCGCGCTGATCCGCCCGGCGGCGAGCGCGTCGGCCCACCCGAGGCGCCCCGTGGCGAGCAGCAGCCAGGTCAGCGGATCCGTTTCGACCACGTTCGGCGGGGTTCCGCGCGTGTGCGTCGTCCCAGGCACGCACTGAATCGCCCCATAAGGCGGCACCCGCACCTCGACGCTGCGGCCCGGAGCGGCACTCGCCAGCGCGCCGAGCAGGTGCCGGGTGGCCCTGCGGAGCACGGCCCGATCCGGATCGGCACCCGCCTCGACGGCCGCCAGGGCCTCTCCCACCGCCTCGGGATCATCGACAGTCCGCGCCACACATGCGACCCTACGGCCGAGGGCAGCCCCGTCCGGGAGCCGGTTCCCAGCGGAAACTGCCTGATTGTGCGCGATGCCCGAGTGGGCGGGATCCGGAGAAGAAGGCATAGTGTCCAGCGGACCAGCCGAAGCATCCGCGGAGGACGGCATGCGGACCACACCGGGCCACGGCCCGCGGCGCGCCGTCGCCGTTGTGCTGCTCGCGACAGCGGCGAGCGGTCTGTTCGCCGTGCCCGCCTACGCCGACGACCCTGCCGACCTGCGCGTGCAGGTCAAGACGCAGGACGTCCGGCTCCAGGTCGGCGGCGGCCAGCAGGTCGTCACGGCGGTGGTCACCAACAACGGCCCCGCCGGGGTGAGCGCGCCCGTGCTGCAGATCCAGGTGCCGCTGACCTCCCGCGGCGTGACTGTGGCCGGCAGCCAGCCCGTCGAGTGCCAGGCCACCGGCGGTCCCGGGGTGCTGACCTGCCAGTTGCCGGCGATGAATCCCGGCCAGCAGATCGAGTTCACGATGGGACTCAACCCGCCCGCCGAGGGTCTCGGGGACAACGAGACCGTCCGCGAGGAGGGCCAGTTCACGATCCAGAACGTCAATGGCGGGGATCCGAACCAGGACAACAACACCCGCTCGTTCAAGGCCACCATGTCGACCCAGAACAAGGGCGTCACCGAGGTCGCCGGGGTCGTGGTCAGCGCCAGCGAGAACGCTCCGCTGGCCGGGGTCAGGGTCGTGGTCAAGGACTCGGCGGGCAGTCAGGGCGAGGCCCTCACCGACGGGCTGGGCAAGTTCAGCCTCCGGCCGAACACCCCGATGAAGTCCGGGTCGATCACGGTCGACGCGACCAAGGACGGGTTCTCGGCCGGCCACACGATCATCGACGGATCGTCCGGCGGGGTCGTCGGCGGCATCCAGTTCGCCATGTCGCCCGTCGCGCCGTCCGCGCCGCCGTCGCCATCGGAGAGCCCCTCGCCGTCGCCCTCGCCCGCGGCGGCTCCCGTCGTCGCCGCCCAGACCAAGGCCACCGACAGCGGATCCAGCAGCAAGGTCGCGCTGATCCTCGTGCTCAGCGGGCTCTCGGCCGCGATCCTCATCGGGGCGGGGCTGTGGGTGGCGCTGCGGCGTAACCGCGACAGCGATCCGGCCCTCGCGGGTGCGGGCATGCCGAACGACGCCACGGTCCGGATCGGCGACGAGGCCCTGCTCCAGGCCTTCCCGCAGGGTCCGCCCGGCCCGCGGGTGGACTCGGCGACGCAGGTCATCGGCGGTGCGCCGACGCAGGTCTACCAGCCCGGCGGGTACCAGCCCGCCGCTGGCGGATACCAGCCGGCGGCCGGTGGCTACCAGCCCGCGTCGGGTGGGTACCAGCCCGCGTCCGGCGCCGGGTACGGCGCGCCCGCCTATCCGCCGCCTCCGCCCACCGCCGGTCCGGCCTACCCGCCGCCACCGGATCGCACCACGGTGTACGGCCAGGACCAGGGCGGATACCCGCCCGCACCGCCGGCCGACGCGCTCTACGGACAGATCCCCAGCGCGATGGGCCGGGAGACCACGGCACTCACCCCGCCGAGCGGACCGGCCGGCGAGCCACGGCCACCCGCTCCCGCCTCGCCCGCCGCGCCGTTCGGGGCCCCCGCGGCTCCCTTCGGCGCGCCTGCGCGGCCCGCCGAGTACGGTCCGCCGACCGCGCAGTGGCCCGCTCCCGAGCGGGGTGGAGCCTGGCAGGACGATCCGCTGACCGCACCGATGCCCGCCGAGGACGAGAACCCGCGCACCGCCTGGCTCCCCGCCGCCGATGACCAGCGCCGGGACCCACGTCACTGACCTCTTCCCACGATCCGGGAAGGCAGCTTTTCTGCGCACTCGATGTGCCGCGCATCACGGTCGGCGCGCGGGCACCGAATAGCGGGCAAATGACGGCACATCGGCGCGGTGAACGCGAGCCGGCGCGCGCGCTTATCCGTCGTTTACGGTTGTGAAACAGATCAGAAACCGGGCACTGCGAGGGTTCGCGACGGCATCCAGCGTCGAGACGTAAGGACTCTCCCCACGATGGCGTACAAGGCTGAATACATCTGGATCGACGGCACCGAGCCGACCGCCAAGCTGCGTTCCAAGACGAAGATCATTGAGGACGGCGCAGAGCTGCCGGTGTGGGGCTTCGACGGGTCCAGCACCAACCAGGCCCCCGGCGACAAGTCCGACTGTGTGCTCAAGCCGGTCTTCAGCTGTCTGGACCCGATCCGCGGTGGCGACAACGTGCTGGTCATGGCCGAGGTCTACACGATCGACGGCAACCCGCACCCCACTAACACCCGTGCGCTCTGCGCCGAGGTCGCCGCGAAGTACGCCACTCAGGAGCCGATCTTCGGCATCGAGCAGGAGTACACCTTCTTCAAGGACGGCCGCCCGTACGGCTTCCCCCTCGGCGGCTTCCCTGCCCCGCAGGGCGGCTACTACTGCGGCGTCGGCGCCGACGAGGTCTTCGGCCGCGACATCGTCGAGGCCCACATGGACGCCTGCCTCGAGGCCGGCCTGCACCTGTCCGGCATCAACGCCGAGGTCATGCCCGGTCAGTGGGAGTTCCAGATCGGCCCCGTGGCCGCCCCGCAGGTCGCCGACGAACTGTGGATCGCCCGCTGGCTGCTCTACCGCATCGCCGAGGACTACGGCGTCTCCGCGACCCTCGACCCCAAGCCGGTCAAGGGCGACTGGAACGGCGCCGGCGCGCACACCAACTTCTCGACCAAGGAAATGCGCGAGGGCTACGACGCCATCATCACCGCGTGCGAGTCGCTCGGTAAGCGCGTCCCGGAGCACGTCGCGGGCTACGGCGCCGACATCGAGCACCGCCTGACCGGCATGCACGAGACCGCCCCGTGGAACGAGTACAGCTACGGCGTCTCCGACCGTGGCGCGTCGGTCCGCATCCCGTGGCAGGTCAAGGTCGACGGCAAGGGCTACATCGAGGACCGTCGCCCCAACGCCAACTGCGACCCGTACGTCACCACCAAGCTGATCATCGAGACGTGCTGCGGCGCCCTCGCCGGCGAGGAGATCTGACCCCAGCTTCGCCATCCGCATTGCGAAGTGCGGTAACTCCGACCGGTCAGGACCGGCCGCAGTTACCGCACTTCGCGCGGTGTGGGGTCGCGGGTGTCAGAGGGCGGCTTCCGCGCCGTTGCCGGAGAAGCGGAACAGCTCCAGTCCGGACTGGTAGGACTGCGGCGGCACCGTCAGGCGATGGGTGCCGACCGCGAACTTGTGCGGATCCTCGGTGTCGAACCCCACCTCGGCGAAGCCCACCTCGCCGAACCAGCGGCGGATCGCCGGGGTGAGATCCGGCTCGCCGCGGTGCCTGGTCCAGATCACCGTGGCTCCCTCGGCGAGCAGCCCGGGCAGGCGCCGGATCGTGCCCTGGACGTGCTCGTCGGGGATATTGCCGAACACCCCGCAGACCAGAGCCAGGTGCACGGGCACCACGGACGCGTACGCCGTCGTGTCGGCCGCGTCGGCAGTCAGCACGGTGACGCCGGGCAGATCGGCGGAGGCCTCGCGCGCGATCCTGGCGTTGCGCTCGTCGAGTTCCGTGAGCACGGCGGTGACGTCCCCGCGCCTCGGGTGATCGAGGAGCGGCTCGATCAGGTCCCTGCCCTGACCTGCGCACATGCTGAGCACGCGGATCGGTCCGGGTGGCCGTTCGTCGAGCGCCTCACCCACCCGCCGCTGGACGGCCCGCAGCCGCAGCGAGAGTGAGGACGCGGGATCGTCGTAGCCGTCGTGCCAGCGCAGCCAGTCGGGTGCCGTCATGCCGATCACGCTATTGCCCGCCGGCAACTGGAAGACTGCGGAACCGTGGAGAACATTCAGGAAGCCCAGGTCCTGCTCGTCCGCCAGCGGATCCGGCTCGTGGTCAACCAGTACGAGATCCACACCGCCACCCCGGACGGCCGCCCGGCTGAGCTGGTGGCCTTCGCGCAGCAGAAGCGGCTGGCTTTCAAGGAGCAGGTCACCTTCTACACCGACGACACCAAGCGCACGCCCGTGCTCGGGTTCCGCGCCCGCCAGGTGATCGACCTCGGCGCCACCTACGACGTCACGGACGCGTCCGGGCAGGCCATCGGGCTGTTCCGCAAGCAGTTCGGCGCCTCGCTGCTGCGCACCACCTGGATCGCCGAGCAGCACGGCCTCACCGCCACCGGCCAGGAGCGCAGCCTGCCGGTCGCCCTCGTGCGCCGGTTCGTCGACGAGCTGTCCTGGCTGCCGTACCACTTCGACTTCACCGCGCCGGACGGTCATCTGGTCTTCTCGGTCGTCAAGAAGTGGGGCCTGCGCGACAAGTACGTCGTGACGATCCCGGATCCGCAGGTGGACCGCCGCCTGGTCATCGCGATGGCGGTAGCCCTCGACGCACTCCAGTCGCGCTAGATCGCGGCCTCGAAGGCGCCGGCCCGGACGAGCGGGACCACCTCGCTGCCGTTGAGGTCCACCGCGATCTCGACGTCCGCCGGGAAACCCTTGGTGATCAGCTCGCGCCCGGACGACGATCCGCGGATCGCCGCCGCTACATCGCCGACGCCGGTGAGTGCCGCGAGCGCCACGGCGGCCTCGACCGAGAGCCCGGCCGGGGCCGCGGTCAGCCCGTCGAGAACCAGCGCGGCGCCGAGCAGGTCCTCCGCGGAGGGGCGGAGGGATCCGTCTGGCCAGCGCTCGCCGGCCGCGACGATCCCGATGGGCTGGTCTTCGGTGCCGTAGCCGCTGGTCAGCAGCCAGGAGGCCACAGCGGCGGCGTTGCGCGCGCAAGCGGCGACCACGCTGGCTCCGGTGGACGCGGCGGCGGCGCAGATCGCGGATCCATTCGGCGAGGGCAGCACCAGGTCGGGCACCACGGGGGCGGCGAGCAGGTCGGCGGGTGACAGGGTCCACGCCTCGCCGGATCCCCGTCCGCCCGCGGCCACCGCCCCGATCCGGATCGCGTACTCGCGCGCCTCGTCGCCCCGCCACGGGAACGGGTGGACCCGGATCCCGCGTTCGACGGCGATAGCCGTGGCCGTGCTGAACGAGAGCACGTCGACCACCACGAGCACCGCACAGCCCTCGGCGAGGACCGTGGCCCCCGCCGGGCCCCACTCGAACCGGACCCCGGCGGGTACCTGCGTGAACGTCACGAGAACAGCTTCGGCAGCGTTCCCTCGTGCGCCTCGCGCAGTTCGTCCAGGCCGATCGTGAACTGGCCCTGCACGTCGAGCGCCTTGCTCTCGGCGTCGACCACGCCGATCCGCTGCCACGGCAGGGACCGGGCGGTGCACATCTCGGTGAACCGGGCCTCCTCGCTGCGCGGAACGGCGACCAGCACCCGCCCCGCGGACTCGGAGAACAGCCACACGAATGGCGTCGACCCGGCCGGCAGGACCACCCGCGCGCCCACCCCGTACCGCAGCGTGGACTCGGCGAGCACCTGCGCGAGTCCGCCGTCGGAGAGGTCGTGGGCCGCGCTGAGCATGCCGTCGCGCGATCCGGCGACGAGCACCTCGGCCAGCACCTTCTCGCGATCGAGGTCGACCTTGGGCGGGACCCCGCCGAGGTGCTGGTGCGTCACCCAGGCCCACTCGGATCCGGACAGTTCCTCGTGCGTCTCGCCGAGCAGGATCAGCGTGTCGCCGTCGTTCCGGAAGCCCATCGGCGTCCGGGCGGCCACGTCGTCGATCAGGCCGAGCACCCCGACGATCGGCGTCGGGTGGATCGCCGTGACCCCGGTCTGGTTGTAGAAGCTGACGTTTCCGCCGGTCACCGGGGTGCCGAGCTGCTGGCAGGCGTCCGCGAGCCCGGTCACGGCCTGCTGGAACTGCCACATCACGGCCGGGTCCTCGGGGCTGCCGAAGTTGAGGCAGTCCGAGACGGCGATCGGGGTCGCGCCCGAAGTCGCCACGTTCCGGTAGGCCTCGGCGAGCGCCAGTTGCGCGCCCGCGTACGGGTCCAGCTTCGCGTACCGCCCGTTCCCGTCGGTCGCGAGCGCGATGCCCCGGCCGGAGTGCTCGTCCAGCCGGATCACGCCCGCGTCCTCGGGCTGCGCCAGCACCGTGTTGCCCTGCACGTACCGGTCGTACTGCTCGGTCACCCAGCTCTTGTCGGCCAGGTTCGGGCTCGCGACCAGCGTGAGCAGGGTGCTGCGCAGGTCGTCGCCGGTCTGGGGCCGCGGCAGAGTCTCGGCGCGGTCCGCGGCGACAAGATCAAAATCGTTCGGCTTGCGGATCGGCCGCTCGTACACCGGTCCGTCGTCGGCGAGGCTGCCCGGCGGCACGTCCACGACGGTCTCGCCGTGCCAGGTGATCGTGAGCCGGTCGCCCTCGACCACCTCGCCGATCGCGGTCGCGAGCACGCCCCACTTCGCGGCGAGCGCGAGCACCTCGTCCAGGTTCGGCGGCTCGACGATCGCCAGCATGCGCTCCTGCGACTCGCTCGCGAGGATCTCGTGCGGCTCCATCGACGCCTCACGCAGCGGCACCCGCTCCAGGTAGGCGTGCATGCCCGACTTGCCGGCCGCGGACGTCTCCGTGAGCGCGCAGGTCAGCCCCGCGCCGCCAAGGTCCTGGATCCCCGAGACGAGCTTGCGGTCGTACATCTCGATGCAGCACTCGATCAGCAGCTTCTCGGCGAACGGGTCGCCGACCTGCACGCTGGGGCGCCTGGCTGGCCCGTCCGCGTCGAAGGTCGCGCTGGCGAGCACCGACACCCCGCCGATGCCGTCGCGGCCGGTCTTCGCGCCGAGCAACACGACGATGTTGCCGACGCCCCTGGCGGCCGAGAGCTGGATCCGGTCGACGGGCATCACCCCGACACACAGGGCGTTGACCAGCGGATTCCCCTGGTAGCACGGATCGAAGACAACCTCGCCGCCGATATTCGGGAGACCCAGGCAGTTGCCGTAGCCGCCGACCCCGGCGACGATCCCCGGGAGCACGCGCCTGGTGTCGGGGTGGTCGGCCGCGCCGAACCGCAGCGGATCCATGACCGCGATCGGCCGGGCACCCATGGTCAGGATGTCCCGGACGATGCCGCCGACGCCCGTGGCCGCGCCCTGGTACGGCTCGACGAAGCTCGGGTGGTTGTGGGACTCGATCTTGAACGTCACGGCCAGCCCGTTGCCCACGTCGACCACGCCGGCGTTCTCGCCCATGCCGACCAGCATGCGGTCGCTCGGCGGGGCCTTCTCGGCGAACTGGCGCAGGTGCACCTTGGACGACTTGTAGGAGCAGTGCTCGCTCCACATGATCGAGTACATGGCTAGCTCGGTCTGCGTCGGACGGCGGCCGAGCACCTCGGTGATGCGGGCGTACTCGTCGTCCTTGAGGCCAAGCTCGGCGTACGGCTGGTCCTCGCCGGCGGTCGCTTGCGCGTTGGCGACGGTGTCTGTCACTGATGTACCAGTTTCTTGAGTACCGAAGTGAAGAACCCGAGGCCATCGACGGACGGTCCGGTCAGGTCTTCGACGGCGTGCTCGGGGTGGGGCATGAGACCGACCACGTTCCCGGCCTCGTTGGCGAT
>JAOPVE010000181.1 GCA_025963185.1 Actinomycetes bacterium | reverse complement strand
GCCGTGGTGCGGCGGCGACGGGTCCTGCGCACCTGGCCGCGCACGGCGGCGAGGCGCCCTGGCGGCGGCGCGAGGTCGGGAACGGCGGCGCGGAGCAGGCCCACGATCGCCTGGTCGTCATGGTCGGTCATCGGGTGACCTCCTCGGTCACGGTGAGCTGGGGTCCGAGCTGCGCTCGCAGCCGGGCGAGGGCCCGTGAGGCCTGGCTCTTCACGGTTCCGGTACTGCAGCCGAGGATCGCCGCGGTCTGCGCCTCGGTCTGGTCCTCGACGTAGCGGAGCACGACGACCGCCCGCTGCCCGCGGCTGAGCCCGGCGAGGGCGGCGGCGACGGCGTCGCGCTGCAGCAGCGCGTCGGACACGTCGGTGGCACTCGCGCGGTCCGGCAGGTCCGCGACCGGTACCTCGCCGCGCCACCGCCTGCGCCACCAGGTCGCGTACGTGGTGAACAGCACCCGCCGGACGTACGCCTCCGGATCGCCCGCCGCGCTGACTCGCGCCCACCGCGGCCAGACGCGCGCGAGGGCGGTCTGCAGGAGATCCTCGGCCTGTCCGGCGTCGCCGGTGAGCAGCCAGGCCGCGCGCAGCAAGCTCGGTGAGCGCGCCGCGACGAACTCGGCGAAGCCCGCCGGTGCCTCACGCTGATCGGTCATGGATCCCCCCTGGTCGCTCCTCACACGACCCGGCGCCGCCCAAAGGTTGTCGCGGTCCCGCTCGCGAAGTGCGGTATCCGCGGCCGGTCCGGGCCGGTCCCAGTTACCGCACTTCGGGATGTGCAGCTTGTCAGGCGACCGGTTCTCCGAGCGTGAAGCGGTGGCCGTCGGCTGAGCGCAGTGCCCGCTCGCGGCGGCCCCACGACTCGGTGACGGGGGCCTTGAGGATCTCAGCGCCTTCGGCGACGGCGCGGCGGTGGAAGGCGTCGACGTCGGTGACGCTCAGGTAGGCGACGTAGTTGTGATCCCCGCGCCGGCCGTGCACAACGGCCAGGACGGGATCCGAGCCGAGTATGCGGGCGGGTGAAGTCATCCCGACACCCCATCACAGCGGACTCGGGACCTGCCGGCGCGGCGCGTGAAAGTCTGGCGGCATGGACTACGTGAAGCTCGGATCGACCGGGTTGGACGTCTCGCCGATCTGCCTCGGCTGCATGAGCTACGGCGTGCCGGATCGTGGCGCCCACCCGTGGACCCTCGGCGAGGAGGCGAGCCGTCCGCTGATCCGGCGCGCGATCGAGGCGGGCATCAACTTCTTCGACACGGCCAACGTGTACTCCGACGGCACCAGCGAGGAGATCACCGGCCGGGCGCTGGCGACGTACGCGCGGCGGGACGAGGTCGTGCTGGCCACCAAGGTGAGCGGGGCGATGCGCAGCGGACCGAACGCCGCCGGGCTCTCGCGCAAGGCGATCATGACCGAGATCGACGCGAGCCTGCGCCGCCTCGGCACGGACTACGTCGACCTCTACCAGATCCATCGCTGGGACTACGTCACGCCGATCGAGGAGACCCTGGAGGCGCTGCACGACGTCGTGAAGGCGGGAAAGGCCCGCTACGTCGGGGCGTCCTCGATGTTCGCCTGGCAGTTCTCCAAGGCGCTGTACACCGCCCGGCAGCACGGCTGGACCAGCTTCGTGACGATGCAGAACCACTACAACCTGCTCAACCGCGAGGAGGAGCGCGAGATGCTGCCGCTGTGCGCGGACCAGGGGATCGGCGTGATCCCGTCGAGTCCGCTCGCGCGCGGGCGCCTGACCCGCGACTGGGACGCGACCAGCACGCGGGCCGAGTCCGACGAGTTCGGCCGGACGCTCTACAGCGCCAGCGAGGAATCGGACCGGGCGATCACCGAGCGGGTGGCGGAGATCGCCGGGAAGCGGGGCGTGCCGCGCGCACAGGTCGCGCTGGCGTGGGTGGCGCGGCAGCCGGGCGTCACCGCGCCGATCGTCGGGGCCACCAAGCCCGGGCACCTCGACGACGCGATAGCCGCCCTGGGCCTGGAACTCACCGCCGACGAACTCGCCGCGCTGGCCGAGCCGTACGTTCCGCACCCGGTCGCGGGCTTCGGATAGCTTGCACGTCCATGGCGTACGACGAGGTGCTGGCCGAACGGATCCGGGACCGGCTCGCTGACGTGCCCGGCGTGGCGGAGCAGAAGATGTTCGGCGGGCTGGCGTTTCTGACCAGCGGGAACCTGGCCGTCGGCGTGCGCGGCGACGACCTGATGGCCCGGATCGGCGAGGCTGGCACCGCCGCCGCCCTTGCCATGCCGGGGGTCCGCCCGTGCGAGATGGGCAGCCGCACGATGCGGGGCTGGATCCTCGTCGACGGGGAGGCGCTCGACGACGAGGCGCTGGACACCTGGCTCGCCACAGCGCGCGCATTCGTGGCGGACCTGCCCCCGAAGTAGCTACCCGGAAGTAACCGGTCGCGCGAATACACAGTGCACAATTGCGCAAGCGCCGCCACGGCGGATCGTCGTGTTCGGCGCGGCAAGGAAAAGCGTGTCGTGCGCATTCGCGCAGATCCGAATAGGCGTCTCGTTGCTGGCTCGGAAGTTGCCCATTCCGCGCTTGTGGCCTAGGTCTGCTTTGTGGTCTGCCTGGGCAAACGCGTCTTCGTGAAGGCAATTCCCCGATGGACGGACCTTTCGCCCTGATACGCATTGTTTTGCGATCACCGTCGCGAATGGACTTGACGGAAATTGTTCAGATAAAAGGGCGCGCGAGCGGTTGAAAGCATGGTCCGGGGTTATTCTCGCGGAGGCCCCTGGGAATCCCCTGGGGGGCACATGGAGGAGGGACAAGCCATGTCAGCCAAGCGCTACAAGTGCTGGGAACCTCGGAGCAAGTGGTGCCCGCCGAAGCGGAAGTCGCACTGCACCCGGACCGCTCACACGAGCTACTCGCGGTCCTGCGGCCACTCCAAGAAGTGGTAGTGGCCTGACGTCTGTGACGTCGCGGTGGCACCGGCGAGGCAGTCGCATACTCCGCCCGTACGGGTCACCGGATCCGAGGGGAGCCCACCGTAGACACCGCCGGGCATCGTGCTCGCCCGGCCGACGCCGCCCGCACCGCGAGGGCAGCGGGGTCGGCCGTGCGCAGGGCGTCCGCGGCCGCCGCGGGATCCTCAGCATCCCAGCGGCGGGTGCACAGGTGGGCTGAACCGTCATCGCCACCCGGCGGTCCGAGTGCGGGACCTGCCACGGAGTCCGGTATGGACTCTGCCGCCCCGGGTGGGACAGGGTCGCCTGGCGCGCGCGAGGAAGGCCGGGAGAACAGCGCGCCAGGGTCCGGCCCGCCGGCCTCCGAGCCGGCCGGTGGCCAGTCCGGCACGGCGGACGATCCGGCGGCCGCGACCGGCGAGCGGATCCCGATCCGGCTGCGGCAGCTCTTCCGGCGGTTCTGGCCCTACGCCGCCCGGCGCAAGTACTGGCTCTTACCCGTCCTGGTGTTCGCGGTCATCGGCCCCGCCGTCGACACCGCCGAGATCTGGCTCTACAAGGTCGTCGTGGACGACGTGCTGATCCCCCGCGACTTCTCGGCGTTCCCGCCCGTGGCCGCCCTCTACGTTGGCCTGACCCTGGTGGGCGGGCTCGTGGCCGGCGCCGACCGGATGCTCTCCACCTGGCTCAGCCAGCGCTTTCTCGTGGATCTGCGGACCGCGGTCACCGCTCACCTCCAAACCCTCTCGCCCGGCTTCTTCCAGCGCAGCCGGCTCGGCGATCTGCTCTCGCGGATGAACAGCGACGTCGCGGCGATCGAGACCTTCCTCGTCTCGGGCCTCGCGGACACTGTCACGTTCGTCCTGCAACTGGGGTTCTTCGCGGTGGCCCTGTTCGTGCTCGGGTGGAAGCTCGCGCTGGTGTCCCTGGTGGTCATTCCGCTGTTCTGGACGGCCGCCCGGTTCTTCTCCGGACGGATCAAGGCCGTCTCCCGCGAACGGCAGCGGCTCTCGGGCTCGATGGGCAGCGTGCTGGAGCAGAACCTGAGCAACATGGCACTGGTGCAGGCGTACGGCCAGGGCGACTGGGAGGTCGCGCGGTTCCGCCGGCAGGCCGAGAAGAAGTACCGCACCGAGATGCGATCCGCCCGGCTGCGCGCGCTCTACACGCCGACGATCGACGTGATCGAGCTGGCCGGGATCCTCACCGTGATCGGGTTCGGGGCGTGGCTGCTCGTGCGCGGCGAGCTCACCGTCGGCGGGCTGCTCGCGTTCCTGGCCTACCTCAGCCAGCTGTACGGGCCGGTCCGCGGGCTCGGCGGACTGGTGAACTCGGCGTACTCGGCGTCGGCCGGCGCGGAGCGGGTCGCCGAGCTCCTCGACGAGAAACCGCTGGTGGCCGACACACCCGACGCGCTGGACCTGCGCTCACCCGCGGGCCGGATCCGGTTCGAGAACGTCACGTTCACCTACCCGGGTGAGCGCACGGCCTCGGTCGAGGGGATCTCGTTCAGCGCGTCCCCCGGCGACGTGATCGCGCTGGTGGGCGCGAGCGGGGCGGGTAAGTCCACGATCGCGAAGCTGCTCCTGCGCTTCTACGAGCCCACCGCGGGCCGGATCACCCTCGACGGCATCGACATCACGCGGCTCTCGTTGTCCTCCCTGCGCGCGAGCATCGCCACCCTGTTCCAGGAGACGCTGGTGTTCGACGGGACCGTCCGCGACAACATCGCCTACGGCAAGCCGGGCGCGACCGACGCCGACGTCGTGCGGGCGGCCGTCGCCGCCGACGCGCAGGCGTTCACCGAGGCGCTGTCCGGCGGGTACGGCACGAGGGTGGGGGAGCGCGGGCGGCGGCTCTCGGGCGGGCAGGCGCAGCGGATCGCGATCGCGCGGGCGATGATCCGCGACGCGCCCGTGCTGCTGCTCGACGAGCCGACCACAGGTCTGGACGCGCGATCCGCCGGCCGGATCACCGGGCCGTTCCGCCGGCTCCTGTCGGGGCACACCGCGATCGTGATCTCGCACAACCTCTCGTCGGTGCGCGACGCGAGCGAGATCCTCGTCCTCGACCGCGGCCGGATCGCCGAGCGCGGCACACACGGCGACCTGATCGCCCGCGACGGGCTGTACGCGCGGCTCTGGCGGCTGTCGGGCTACGGCCGCGAAGACGGTGCCCCGGCACGCGAAGACGGTGCCCCGGCACGGGATGGCGATGCTCCGGCACGCGAAGACGGTGCCTTGGCGGGGGACGGTCGTGCTCCGGCGCCGGTCAACGGGGAGCGGCCGGCGATCCGGCTGGACGGCGTCCGGTGAGCGGCGTGGCCGTCGCCGATGGCGCCCTGCCCCCGCCGCTGCCCGCCGGGTATCCGCTCGCGCCCGGCTACGAGGTGCTCGAGCACCTCAACCGGGGCGCCGCACTCGACGTCTACGAGGTGTTCAGCACCGAGCGGATGTGCAGCTGCGTGGCCAAGGTCGTCCGGCCGGATCGGCTCGGCGTGCCCCGCGTCCTGCGGCGGCTGGTGAACGAGGGCGAGATCCTGGGCTCGCTCGCGCACCCGCACGTGGTCCGGCTGCTCGACCTGCGGGCCGGTCCGCCGCCGCTGGTGATCCTCGAGACGCTCACCGGCCCGCCCCTGGACTACCTCGTCTACCAGCGCGCACGGCGTCCCAGCGCGGCCGACATCGCCCAGCTCGGCAGCCACCTGTGCTCGGCGGTGCACTACCTGCACGGCCGCGGCTACCTGCACCTGGACATCCGGCCGGGCAACGTCATCGTCCAGTGGGGAGTCGCGAAGCTGGTCGACCTCAGCCTCGCCCGCCCGCCCGGCCGCGGCTCGGCCGGGATCGGCACCCCCGACTACCTCGCGCCCGAGCAGGCGACCGGCGGCGAGCTCACGGCCGCGACCGACGTGTGGGGCCTCGGCGCGACGCTCTACGAGGCCGCCGCGGGGATCCCGCCGTTCGCGCCCGTCGACGATGCCGAGGCGGCGATCTCCGACAGCGGCGGCTACCTCCAGCTCCGCCGCGGGCCGTATCCGCTGCGGCGATGGCGGCGCCGTCTCCCGCCGGAGTTCACCGCCATCGTGGAGCAAGCCCTGATCGCGGATCCGCGGGCGCGGCCCACCGTCCTGCAGTTGCTGAGTGTGCTCGACGAGCTGGCGAACCCAACCACGAGAACGGAGTCGTCATGGCCGAGGTAGAGCGGATCTGGCGGATCGGCACGGGCGGGCAGGGCCGGATCGAGGTCCGGCTGTTCACCGGCCCGAGCGGCGAGCAGCAGGTGGTACTGGACCAGCTCGGCCCGGACCGTCCGGGCACCGCCTGGGAGGTCGACGTCGCGCGGGCCGTGGCCCAGGTGATGCTGGAGGCCTGCGAGGTCGCGTCCGCGCTCAGTGATCAGCTCGCGATGGCCTGACGCCCTCAGCTGTTCGCGGCCGGCGGGCGGGGTCCGGGTCGCTCGTGATCCGGCGGCCCGGGGTGCTGGGGGCCGGGGTGCTGGGGGTCGGGGTGCTGGGGCTCAAGGTGCGCCGGGCCGGGCTTTTGCAGGGTGTCGCGGGGTCCCTCCTGGGCGGCCTCGGCGGCGGCCCGGGCCGCGAGTCCGGCCGCTCGCGCGATCTTCTGTGCGGCCACGAGGGCGGCGGCCGCTTCGGCGATCGCCTCAAAGGGTGCGGTCGCGGTGAAGTGCTCGCCGTCGCGGCGGGAGGGGATCCGGGGCGGCGCGGCGCCCGCCGTCGGTGCGCCCCGCTTCACCAGCGGGTGCTCGCCGGGCGGCGGCTCGGCTGGCTCAGGGGGCTCGGCCGTCCCGGGCGGGGACTGGGCACCGGGCCGTTCACCAGCGTCGGACAGGAACAGGCTGAGCGGCCGGGGCGGTCCCGGCTCCGCCGCCGCACCGGATCGCCGAGCCGCCAGCAGCACCGGCACCCCGGCCAGGACGATCCCACCCGCCAGCGCGAGGACGATCAGCCACATCACCCGCGTGAGCTGCCCACCCGCCGGATCGGGAACCCGCGGCGCCGACCGGACCGCCGGAGCCACCGACCGCGCCGGAGCAACCGACCGCGCCGCGGCAATCGGCGCCGGGATCACGGCCGTGGTGGCGACCACCGGGTCGCCCGCGTGCACCGACACCGGGGCGGGCAGCGCCGCGGGCGCGGTGAACGTGACGAGATACCGGCTGCGCAGGGTGGCGGCGACCCGGTCGAACGCGCCGATCACGCCCGGCGGGGTGCCGCGCACCACGAGCCCGCCCGATCCCCCCGCGACCTGCGACCAGTACCGGACGTCGCTGTTCGTGCTGATCACGGCGAGGATCGCGTGCGCGGCGCGCAGTTGCGCCGTCAGCCCGGCGACGGTGGCACCCGCCGCGCCCGGGGCCGCGGTGTGGAGCACGACGAGCCGCGGGCCGGCCCCCGAGAGCTGGCGGAGTGCGAGTTGCAGCGCCTCCCGGGTGCGCCGCTCGCCGTCGGCGCGGACGGTCGAGAGTGTGGCCACCGCGTCCGTCGCGGTGACGGGCTGCGGCGTGATCAGGGCGGGCGGCCGTGCGTCCGCGATGACGGCGGCGCGCGCCCCGGGTGGCGCCTGGAGCAGCAGGCTGGTGATCCCGCTGAG
Source organism: Actinomycetes bacterium (assembly GCA_025963185.1). Classification (GTDB taxonomy): domain Bacteria; phylum Actinomycetota; class Actinomycetes; order Mycobacteriales; family Cryptosporangiaceae; genus RYN-140. The sequence continues at coordinate 884 of JAOPVE010000181.1, read as the reverse complement.
CCCGTCGGCGAGTGCGCGGTCGCCCGGGCCGGCGGTGTCGATCACGGCGGCGATCGCCGATCCGCCCGAGAAGACCGGCGCCGAGGTCGCCGGGATCGGGCGGCCGGCCGAGGTCACCGCGAAGGCACCTGGCGGCAGCCCCTCGGGACCGTCCGCGACGATCGTCACCGGCTGGCCCGCGCCGGCCGCCTGCACGGCGACCACCCGCAAGCCGGGAACGGCCGGGGCGCGCCGCACCCCGCTCGCCACCGGCCCACCGGCCCACGCGCCCGAGCCCCAGGCCAGCACGGCGACCAGGCCCACGGCGAGCCCGCGTATCTCGATGGGCAGGTGCCGCGCCAGCCGGTCAGGTGGGCGCCGCGAACACGATGACGTTGTCCCGGTAGTTCCTCGTCGTCCTGTCAAAGCTGCCACCGCATGTCACCAGCCGGAGAGAGGGGGTGAGACTGGGCTTGAACACGAGCTCACTGGGGAAGCGGTCCTTCGGCACCCGGACCATGCTCGTGACCCGATACGCCACTGTGGACCGGTCCGCGCGGTCGACCTGCACGGCGTCCCCGGCGTGCAGGGTGGCGAGCCGGAAGAACACCGCGGGGCCGTGGTACCAGTCGACGTGGCCGAGCAGGATCGCCGGTCCGGCCTGACCCGGCCGCGCGCCCCCGGAGTACCAGCCGACGAGTTCCGGGCGGGTCGGGAGCTCGGCGGATCCGTCCGGAGCCCGGCCCCGTGGCTCGATCCGGGCGCTCACCCCGGCCGCGGGGATCCGTAACCGGACCGGCACGGCGACCGCCGCGTACGTGCGGGGGGACCGGAACGATCCCAGCGCCGGATCGGGCGACGGCGTTGCCCGCCGAACACCGGCCGGGCCGCCGGACGCCGCCTGC